>JAJYPK010000127.1 GCA_021795465.1 Bacillota bacterium | reverse complement strand
CAATTAGGAATTGCTGGTCCAGGTTCCAGGCGACGGGGTCGCCGGGAAATTCCAAGGCGATGGCGCGGATTAGAGGTTGTGGCGCATCCAAACCCAAGTGATACCAGATCGGGTAGAGGGCGGTATGGAGCCTTGCGTATCGGGTGTATAGCGTCGTGGTTTCGGGGTCTCTAAGAAAGTGCCAGTTGCGTGGTCTGGCGGTGCCGTGATGCGTACGCATCACCGGGAGTACAGCCCCAAGCTCCGTCCAACGACAAAAGAGAGTCTTCGTAGAGGGCTTGGTTACGCCGAAACTCATATACCCAGCAATGTCGGTTGACCAGTAAAAAAATCCTGCCAACTGAGCGGAAAGCACCTGGGGAATCACCGTCGGCAGTCCGTCACCGTCCTCAAAATCCGTATCGGAGTCGCCACCCCAGAGGACGGGGGCTACGGCATGACTTCCAAGACTGGCGGAGCGTACGAAAAAGGTGTAATCCCTGTTTGGTTTTCGAGACTCCCAGAAATCTCGATGCAGTTGTTGCCACAACAGGGGCCACGCGTTGTGGCGCAACCAGCCGGTGCTGTCATCGGATAATCGTGCCTGTGGCGGCAAGTATTCTCCAAAATCAGCCATCCATCCATCAAATCCCATCTCGGCGGCAGGAGCCAGGCAACGCGTCGCGAACCAGTTGGAGGCTTTAGGATGCGTCAAATCCAGTTCTCCATGATGAACTCCCAAGACATCAATTCGCGCCGGGGTGCCGTCAGGCATGCGCACCAGCAAATTTTTCGCCAGAGCCTCTTGGTAGAGCACACTCCCTTCGGTGATTTCGGGGCAAAAATACCCGAGTAGGCGAAACCCTCTGCGGTGCAGCCGTTCTGAAAACCCTTTCAGGTCCGGATAGAGGACCGTATCCACTTGGTGGGACAACGGACGCATCCAAAAACGCTGGGAGTTTTCCCAGGACCCCATCCAATCTTCGATCCAAAGGGCGCTGGAGGGGATGCGTTCCGAGCGCAGCACGTCGACCAAAACGGTCGCCCGATCTTGACCTTGGACACTGTCATTCCACGGCCCAAACACCCAAGGAGCTGGGGTTGGAGCGCGTCCGAGTGCGGTGAATTGGCGTTTGAGGGCGTCGAGGGGATTGTTTCCTATAACCAGATTCAAACGCACCTCTGATGCCCATGCGGTGACTTGGCGTTGTGCGGTCTTTAAGGTCCAACGGAGGAGTTCATTGTTATCGAACCACGCACTATAACCTTTGGAGGATAGCCAGATAGGGAGGCTGGCATAGGACGGATGGGGCCCTTTAGGAAAAGGCACCCCGCCCGTAAATTTGAGCCATCGTGACCAGCGGCCGAGTCCCACTGGACCTTCTTCCACCCAAGTATCAAAGGTGGCAGGCGGGCGAATGGTGTGACCGTGCTCGCCAAAACCGAGCCAGTGCTCCCGTTTTTCTGTAGCAAACCCGAGGTCGATGCGGGCGATCTCGGGGTTATCGGTTGTCAGATGCAAAACTAGGTGCCACGGTTCTGGCCGCGTCACGGTGAGGATGATCGAGGTATAGGGATCGGTTGTGGGTAAGACCAACCGGTCGACGCTAGCGAGGGGATGGTGAGGTGGCGCTACACGATATCGCCTACGGGACGATTCCAAGATAAAATCCCAAGCTATCCGACGTTTCACGGTGACCTTACCTGCCTGCGCTACTGCGAGAAGACCTAATGGGAGAACGAGAAGGGGGGCTTCATCACCTTGGCGTCCGATAACGATGCGCGACGGATCAGATTGGAGGCGAATCCACGCCTCGTCAACCGGAGTGCTCAAAGCTCATCGCCTTCCCTTCATTGGTCTTCGACCAAGCGAATGTAAGCGCCATTATAGCATGGCTTGGGGTCACATTTGCCTAGAGGCGTTGGTCTCTCGGTGACTGTTATCGGAACCATGAGATTACGGTGTCGCGTCAGCCGAGCCAACGGGGCACGCCAGGCAACGTTAGAGTTACGGATCGCCATGGTCCAGGTGCGCGACCCGCTCATCGTGGGGCCACTACCCCGATTAACCCCTCCTCTGACCGTCCCCCTCAAAAGCGCCGACGGCTATCGATGAAAGTGTCCGCCACCGTATAACCCTTTTGACGGGGGAGACGGGTCGCGACGATTCTGCACCACTCCTTTACCCGACAACACTTGCATTTCACGTTAAAATCAGGGACGGTCTAGATCGAATACCTCCAATTATCATGCGGTGAGCGCCTGAAACGGGCCACTACGCTCTAGTCCATTGTCGCTTGGTGCTTGTTGTGGATGTCTTATTAAGTACGCATTGACCCGACCCGTCTCCCACCGGCGCCCTCTCATCGGACGAAAGCCCCGTCTTGGAGCGCGCCACCACGCACAAGGGCTCGACCGGCGGGTCGGGGATAAAAACCTTGTGGAGGGGATATGGGGTGGCAGTAGCAACCCCGGATTGGTCGCCGGCACCATGCTTATCCGAGATCGTTGACAATGTCGAGCTCGTGAGATTCTACATAAGCGACGCGTTTTACTTGACCACGGTGGTCATATTCTGTTCACATTGAGTGACTAGATTGGGAATGGACAAATACCTATCGCAACAGAAGGGAAGGAGAATTCGATGCCGCGCATTTTGGTGGTCGACGACGACCCACATCTCCTGAAATTGGTGAGCGCCACCTTAACTCGTGCAGCTTTTTTAACGCTTGAAGCCCAGAGTGGGCAGGCAGCATGGGCCATACTTGATGACGGCCCGGTAGATCTGGTGGTGTTGGACATCATGCTACCGGATACCGATGGGTGGACATTATGTCGACGCATCCGCGAGACGATGGATGTGCCGATTGTGATGCTGACGGCTTTAGGGGATACGTCGCACAAGGTGCACGGACTACATCTTGGAGCGGACGACTATCTTCCCAAACCGTTTGAACCCGATGAGTTAGTGGCTCGGATTAAAGCGGTCTTGCGCCGCTTTCGCATTAATGCTGAGCATGCCGTCAGCATTCGCGACTTGCGGCTCGATAGCATGACGCGTCAAGTCACCTTAAGCGGCGAAGCCGTGATAATGCCACCGAAGGAATTTGCTCTCTTATTTCATTTGGCGAGCTATCCCGGCCAAACGCTCTTGCGTGAGCACCTGATTGAATCGATTTGGGGTTATGACTTCGATGGCGACGAACGCACCCTAGATGTTCACATTAAACGGATTCGTGACCGGTTCGCGGACCGGGAGGCTCCCTTTAGCATTCGTACCATTCGCGGGCTAGGATATCGACTGGATGTGCTATCCTCATGAGCCGCGCATCAGAATCCACCATACGCACTAATCCTAAGAAATGTACTCGTGCGGTCATTTGGCGCACGGTGGTGGGCGGGACCGCTTTCTACGGAACATTTTCCGGGGCATTTCTCATTGAGCATTATGGTAAGCAATGGTTGCACTGGACCCTTGCTCCCTATATTTCGCTTCTGGTGGTTGTGACGCTAGCCTTTATGCTCTTGGCGCTATTTGGTGGCATGATTGCGCGCTTCACGGGACCAAAACGACAGAATGCATGGCAAGTTATGGTCGACGGTATTAGTCAGATTGCAAAAGGGAATTTTCGCATCCGACTCGACCCTGAAGTGCTTGGCACTGAAGGATTTGACCATCCTGCGAATCAGCTGATCGAAAGCATTAATGAGATGGCGAATGAATTGGGCCAGTTGGAGGATTTGCGGCAAGAATTTATTGCCAATGTCTCTCACGAACTGCAATCCCCCTTGGCGGCTATGGCGGGATTTGCTCAACTGCTACGCACAGCGTACCCGCCAAATGGCGAAGAGGCTCCCTATTTGGACATTATCCATGCCGAAAGCATGCGGCTTTCGCGCCTCACCGAAAATCTACTGAAACTGACTTCTCTCGAGTCGGGATATCATCCGATGCATACCGTACGCCATGCGGTCGACAGTCAAATTCGCGAGGCTATCATTGCCCTTGAACCCCTGTGGTCTGAGAAGTCTTTGCATCTTGAGGTGTCTCTTCTTTCCTTTCAGGTGCTGGGGGACATCGATCTGCTCTATCAAGTATGGGTAAACCTTCTCACCAATGCTATAAAATTTACCCCTGAGCATGGCGATATTATCCTCACCGGAGAGGCTAGGGATCGCTTTATATCACTCACCATCACTGATACCGGCATTGGCATTCCCCTGGAGCAACAAGACCGTATTTTCGAGCGCTTTTATAAGGCGGACTCGGCACGCACGCGTACGCTCTCAGGCAGTGGTCTTGGTCTCGCGATTGTGAAGAAAATCGTGGACATGCATGGCGGCCATATTACGGTTGAGAGTCGTCCCGATCTCGGGACCGCCATTACGGTGCATCTTCCCCGGACAGCCCCTCTCTAGTGAATAACGTCTGTTCATGTTGTGTTCATATAGCTGGTTCAGAATCAATGCATCAGGAATGAACCCCCTGAAAGAGGAGAGATAAGATGAATAATCCCAAGACCATAGAGAGCCGATGGGCGGTGGAAGCGAAAGGGTTGGTCAAAGTGTTTGGTGACAACCGTGCCGTGGATGGGGTCGACTTGTTGGTGCCCAAAGGATCGATTTACGGTGTCTTAGGCCCAAATGGGGCAGGAAAAACTACCACCATTCGCATACTCGCGACACTTTTACGTCCCACCGCCGGGGAGGCCCGCATTTTTGACCACGATATTCGAAAAGAACCCCATCTCGTGCGGCAACTAGTTGGCGTTACCGGTCAATATGCTTCGGTTGATGAGTCGCTCAGTGCCACCGAAAATCTTATCATCTTTTCTCGGCTGCTGGGTCTCAGCAGAAAGGATGCCCGTCGGCGCACCGTGGAACTCCTTGAAGAGTTTCATCTCACCGAGGCGGCCCGACGTCCCATAAAGAAGTTTTCTGGTGGGATGCGGCGCCGTTTAGATTTAGCTGCAAGCCTCATTGCTCAGCCACCGCTTATTTTTCTAGATGAACCGACCACTGGTCTTGATCCTCTTACTCGGTCGCAAATGTGGGATACCATCCGGCGTTTAGTGGCTACCGGGTCGACCGTGCTCTTGACCACACAATATCTGGATGAGGCGGACCAATTGGCGGATCGAATTGCGGTGATTGACCGGGGCCGAGTGGTCGCTGAAGGCACGGTGGACGAATTGAAGTCCTCGCTCGGTACATCCTCGCTTCATCTGCAACTGCAAGATGCGGCCTTGTCTCCAATCGCACAGCAGATTGCGGAAAAGATGCTTTTGGTCGACGCGGTGTTCATATCCCCCGAAGGACGAATGACTGCCCCGATTGCTGATGCGGAACAAGTCACCGATTTGTTGCTCGCCTTTCGGCAACACAACATCCACACCGCGTCACTGAGTGTCCAAAAGCCGACGCTAGATGAGGTATTTTTAACCATTACCGGTCACGGGGTGCCTGACGATGAGAATGACGACAACGCTCTCCAGGAGATGAGCCAATGATGACAAGAGACACCCTGTCCATGCCGCCGAGGAGGAACCTTAGCCTTGGGCAAACCATCCAGCAATCTCTCACCATGGCCTACCGTACCCTTCTTAAAATTCGCCGTACTCCGGAACAATTAATGGATGTGACCTTTCAGCCCATTATCTTTACGTTGATGTTTACCTATATTTTCGGTGGCGCCATCGCGGGGAACGTGCAACACTATCTCCCGATCATTATTCCCGGGATTTTAGTACAAACGGTGATTACCACCTCGATTGTGACCGGAACGCAGCTACGTGAGGATATGGATACCGGGGTGTTTGACCGATTTAAGGCACTCCCGATTGCGCGCATCGCGCCACTTGCGGGAGCCCTCTTGGCCGATACGATTCGATATCTCATCGCCACGGTTCTTACCATTTCCATGGGTTATATTATGGGCTATCGCCCCCAGGGAGGATTATCACATGTGGCGATGGCGGGACTTTTGGTCATCGTGTGTGCCTGGGCAATTAGTTGGATTTTTGCCTTCTTTGGAGTGATTGCGCGGACCGCATCCAGTGTGCAGGGAATTTCGATGCTTATTCTCTTTCCGATCACCTTTCTCTCGAATGCTTTTGTGCCAGCCGAAACCATGCCTCACTGGCTACAAGGGTTCGTGAATGTGAATCCCGTATCGCATCTCGTGACCGCGGTTCGCGATTTAGCCAATACTGGCACGGTGAATAGTAATTTGGTCACTTCGCTGGTGGGAGTAGCGGTCATTGTGGCGATATTTGCGCCCCTGACGGTTCGCGCCTATATGCGGCGTACCTAGCGTGAATGGCGGCCATTGACGACAGCCACTCGACTAATGGTGAGACCGATTGCTGTCATCGCGGGGAGTTTGGCGGAGAAGCCTCCATCTCATCTTTGTGGGGAGCCGTCTCGTCGCGAGCAGCCGAATCACCAGGGCGGGGGATCAAGAGAGGGCATAACCAATATCTGACCACCTTGTTGCTCGGCCGAATACACTTGCCAGCTCGCGTGACTTATGCGAAGAGGCTTGGCAATTAGATGTGGCGATATCGCTTAAGCTATCTAAGGTTGGGTCCTCCGTGAGCGGAAGACAGGGAGATGGTTTCGATGCGAGGATCTTCGTGTGGGTGTCCCAGAGATAGCCCTGTCTATGGATTTTGTATAGGAAGCGTACAGAAAGTGCAATAAGGACCGAAACTTTTGCGCGGTGCGGGTGTTTGAAAGGACTATCTTAGCCGTCATGGGGCTTTTTATGTAAAAGGTATCGTTCGCGTAGATTCACGATTTGGGCAACCGTCAAAAGTTCATGGGTGGGCGGTACGGTTCAAAGGCATTTCGCAGGGTCACGTCATCTAGCGACGTGACGGAGATGTCAAGGTCATGCACCTGGTAGGCGGCGATCTGGGCGTCAACGAGAATGGATTCTCCATGCACCGGGTAGGTTTCTTGACGGATGACGACCTGATGCGGGCGGTCAGGGGTATAAGAGGGAGTCGGGGCCGTGCTGGTAGGCGTTGAGCTCGATGTTGTCGTACTTTCGCTGCCCGGGCAGGGTCACCATACTGGATGGCGTGGTCGGCGTGTTATCCCCCGCGTTGACAGATCCTCGGAACGAACCTATACGTGGCCCATTGATCGTAAAGAATCTACCACCACTTGGGCCTCGATGGGTCCGAACCAGGTTTCACAATAAGCAAAGTCAGGCGTAAAGCCTTTAGGTGTGGGGGTGTCGGTCTGTATCCCGATCAAGCTAAATCTTTCAATGTTTCTTCCCTTCGTAGGAACAATCGGGATACTATGAGCATGTTGAAAACCTATCGCTATCGTGGCAAACCGCATTGCTGAACCTCCAGTTAGCGCGGTATAGTATGTCTGTGATTGGTCGTTAGGCTTAACTACGACAACCCACGGTACAGGAATCACCCGGTTTCAGTCAGGCAAGCACCAACTTCTAGCCGTCGGGTGGATGTCAAAGATCTGGAGTTAGAGGGGAGATGGAAACTGTAGACGATGACGTCTTAACCATTGACTTCCCGGCGACATTAAATGCTGTCCTCTACATGCATGCCATCTATGCCTGTAGCCGCGAGGAAGAGAAAGGGTTTCCTCAATGTAGCGTTCCTGAAAGGGCACTATTGCCACCCGATCGCCAGGTCGGAGCTTTCCAACGTCTCTGGCAAGAGTTTAGTGAGGAGTTGTACGGCTCTGTTCTCGCTCAACGTGATATGGAGTATGTGGTCGACCATCAGACGCATTTTCGCCCACTCTTCAGTCCAGATCCCGAGGTCGATCCCATATTCCATGACATTTGGGAGTCCTTTTATTCCTGGTGGGAGATGAGTAGGACACCATATGACTTGGCGGTGAATGGTTCCATTATGGATACCATTCGCGAATGGCATTTTCGTAACATGAACGTACGATATCTCTTCTTGGTCTTTAGGGACCTCCCGTCATATCTGTCCAATCGGTATGGCCAAGGCCTGGTTCTTCCCTTTGAGCGATTAGTGGTAGGAGAAATTCCGGCGTGGCACCCTGACTAATGGATTGGCACAGAATACCGAAGTCTATAGAGGGAAACCCCTATTCAACCTCATTGACGACCACCGTTGAGGATGGGGCAGACTTCACCCTTGGGTCGTGACTCCTGGCCTCCGCCATCCTGCCGGTGTTAGTGGTTAGCGCTAGAGGTCATCACGTCGACTGACCCGACTGCCACCACAGTAATCCGAACGTCACGATGACAGTAGGATCCGTCACGCCCATGACAAAAAGCATTAGCCAAAACCCAGTGGGTGCTGCTTTTTTCCTTCTTCAGAGTACAACAAATCCCTCCATGCAACGGGCTGCTCGCACAAAGAGAACGGTCGGCTTTGCCAACAACCCAGAGAACATGTCTGAGGAAGTATCGGGGGCGAGTACTCATTTAGCTATGATTGTCGTTAGGCCAATGGTTGGTACGGAACTGCCAGTATGTTTGGTCCAATCCACGAATTTCGAGCTGGCTCCAGTCAGTCAGGAATCTCACGTTGACGGTCCGCGTGTCGCGGGAATGGAAGGATCGATGGTAATGCCCGGTCGTCGTGCCCAATACTGGCGAGGGGCCGTGCCGACGTGGGGCTCATCGTGTTATTCACTGTGCCGCGGATCCGTTGGGGACCATCTCGGATGCCATGGTACTGGTCGGGCATTTTACGTCATTGGGTTCTGCATGCGGGCTCCGTGGTCACAGATACCGAACACCAAGCCATCCGGGTAGCGCGGTTGGCTGTTGACGAAAATCGTTAACGCGGCTCCGGTGCTCGGTGTGTTCTTCTGGGGTTGGCGGCCCGGTCCGCCATCGTTTTCCTCCGGGTATGGTTCGTACCTGTGAATCTGGGGGTTCTCCGGATTTGTTCTGGGGGTTCAGGGGGTAATGGCGTGCCTTCGGTCCCCCACAAAGGAATCCATAGGACCTTGCCGAAAATTTAAAAATTGAAGTGTTACCGGACAAGTCCCGTCACCGTTTTTATTAGTGTTTAAAAAGTCCATAGACCCCAGAAACCAATCGTCCCCGTTCGTTCTAAAAGGAGGTTGTCCATGATGTCACATTCTTGGATTCGTTACGCGGTGTCAGTGGCGGCAGGAACAGCGTTCCTCTCCGCCGGCTTAATCGGTTTGCCGGCATCGGCCGCGGCGGCCACGATATCCAACGGAACTGTCGTCCATGTGATTCACAATCCTCGATACTATATCGTAGAAAATAACACCCTGCATTGGATTCCCAATCCACAAACATTCAAAGCCCTGGGCCTCTCGTGGAGTCAGGCGCTAACCGTGACGGCCCTACCCCTGTCGGTGAGTACCCCGGTCACGTTAGTCAAATTGGCCAACCATCCGAACGTG
>JAJYPK010000126.1 GCA_021795465.1 Bacillota bacterium | reverse complement strand
GGCTTCGCAGATAGCACAGACAAGTTCCGCCCCAAAGCGCAAGAGCCGATCCTTGTGCGTCACGACCAGCCGACCGATCCGGTCGGCGAGGATGTCATTTAAGAGACGTTTCAAGCCTTTCTTATGGTCGTTCATCCCCGATCCGAGGTCGGCGATAACCTCAAAGGTCCAGCCTTGGCGAGCACAATAGAGCTCTAGCACTTGCTGTTGCCGGTCGAGATCGTCTTTCTGATCATGACTCGACACCCGCGCCTAGGCCACGGTTTTGCGATCAGGATTGTCCGAGCCTTGAGGCTCGGATCCCAAGCGATTCAGATCATAGCGCCGATCCCCGCCGCGAGTCCGTACATCCGGTAAGAGCCGTCCCTCTCGCTCCCATCGACGCAAGATCGTCGGGGTGACCCCCAAAAATTGCGCAGCTTCGTGAATACTCACCAATTTGCGTTCCATATCCAGATTTCACATTATTAGATAAATATAAACAACATTTAAGGAAACTGTTCAAACCCCGTGAAACGTCGATCGATGGCACGGAGTCGGGCCCAGTTGTGCTAAGATTGCTCGATGTTGAGCTGTCGGATATCCTTTATGTTGGGAAAAACCATATTCGGGATAGATGGCACTTAACAACTGCATGTACCGGTCCCGAATCACTTTGGCAATGATCGAGGCCGCGCCTATGCTCACCGAAAGCCGATCCCCATGCACCAAAGACTCTTCAGACCACTGCCCCCCGAGCGTCATCGCATCCGTCAGGACCGCATCCGGCATCAATGAAAGCGCCTTGAGCGCCCGATGCATTGCCAGCCGCGAAGCCTCCAAAATATTGACCCTTTCGATCGTACGTGGTCCGACCATGCCCACCCCAACGCTAAGTGCCTGGTCGACTATTACTGGATATAGCCGTGATCTTTGGTGTGTCGTGAGAAGTTTAGAGTCCTGGACTCCGAGCACTGGCCGCGACGGGTCCAGGATCACCGCCGCCGCCACAACCGGACCAGCCAGCGGGCCCCGACCCACCTCATCCACCCCGGCCACGACGCGATGATGCGCCCAGTGTGGCCGTTCGAACCGTGAGAGCATGTTCCACGATTCCCAAAGTTTGGCGGTTGAGTCTTCAGAGCCCATCAGGAGGCACTTCCCAACTATGCCTGCCAAATTGTCCGTCTCGAACCCCAATCAGGACCGCCTGAGCCGTGCGGTGGAGGTCCACAGCGGCACCTGAGGTCAAGAATCCACGCTGCCGACCCCATTCAACCCAAGCTTCAGGTTCACCGCAGGCGTTGGGATGCATTCGAGTCCATGCTTTCTCAGCCAAGTCTTCCATTTCGTCAGGAGCCACGGGTACCACACCCAACACCTTGAGCCGCCAATCCTTTGATCGGGATGGCGTCACGACCCCGGGGAGGTCCAACCATTCCCATCCTCCATCCAATCGAATCCATTGGGGCCCTCGAGTGATCCCGGGTTTGGCACCTGTTGCCACCCGATTCTTTCCAACCATCCGGTTCAGCAACGTAGATTTCCCAAGGTTTGGCAAACCCACAACGGCTAGCCGATAAGGCGCAGACACCCGTTCGGTAATAGCGGTCCGCAAGACCCGATCGGCCTTAGGATGCGTGGCAGTCAGCGCCACCGCTCCGACACCTTGCGCCCGATACCATCGCATCCAGGCGTCTGTAATGGTCTGATCCGCCAATTCTGCCTTATTGAGCACCACAATCCGTGGCGTCTTGCCAACCCAGGTCCCCATCGGGCCATGCCGCGTCAATTCCGGCGCCCTGGCGTCCACCAGTTCAATAAATGCCGTGAGATATGGCGACAACTCTCGAATAATCTTCTGGGTGGCCACCATGTGCCCCGGATACCATGACTTTACTTTCCCCATGGATCTATTGTAACCAATGGAAGTTCGAAAGTGGCCACCAGATCAAAAACGCTTGCCCTTTAAGGTTCTTTATGGGCAAAAACCCAAAGTAGCGGCTGTCAAAACTTTTAGGACGATTGTCGCCTTCGACCCAAAGCTCACCGGGTGGCACTTTGATCGGTGCTACGTTGATCGACTGACGATACTTCAAGAACGGCTCATGATAGCGCTTACCATTGATATACACCACATTATTACGCACACTAATCACGTCACCTGGCACCCCGATCACACGTTTAATCCAGTCTTGACTCTTATAGACAGGAGAACGGAAGACCACCACTTGCCCCGTTTTGGGGGTCTGGAAGTCGTAAATCAGCTTGTTTACCAAGACTCGCTCGTTATTTTGTAACGTGGGCTTCATCGATATGCCTTGGACCTGGAATGATTCAAATGCGAAGGTACGGATGAGAAATGCCAGCACAAACGCCAGAACCACCGTCTCTACAATTTCTAACCATCCTCTGCTTTTGCGCGCCACAGCTTCCCCTCCATCATGACGCGAAGGCGCTCCCCAGACCGGAGAGCACCTTCAGCGCCTATTAACGACGTTCTTTAATTCGGGCCGCTTTGCCACGCAACTTACGCAAGTAGTATAGTTTGGCTCGACGCACTTTACCCCGACGTACCACTGTAATGGATTCGATGCGGGGCGAGTGTAACAAGAAGATTCTCTCGACTCCTACGCCATAGCTGACTCGGCGCACGGTCATGGTCTTCGAAAGCCCTGAGCCTTTAATCGCAATCACGACCCCTTCATACATTTGCACGCGTTCGCGGTTGCCTTCCCGAATTTTTACCGCAACCCTAACCGAATCACCTGCGCGAAAGGCCGGAATATCGCTACGCATTTGGTCTTCTTCCAGTAACTTGATGTAGTCCATTTCAACACCTCCTCCAGCCGCTACTCTGTCTAATCCCGGTTTCCGACTCCATGGCCCAAAATATCAGGCCGACGTCGTTGGGTCACCGTTACTTTCGATTCTTCTTGAAATCCAAGAATTCGCTTATGATTCCCGGACATTAGCACGTCCGGAACCGAAATCCCCCGATACGTTCGAGGCCGGGTGTATTGGGGACCTTCTAATAACCCGGAACATGCCGAACTAAAGGAATCTTCTGCGGCGCCGGAATGAGCCCCGATCGCCCCAATTTGCAGCCGTGTTACCGCATCGACCATAATCATAGCAGGCAATTCACCGCCTGTCACAATGTAGTCTCCAATCGACACCTCCTGGGCGTTCAGGATAGTCACGGCACGCTGGTCGATACCCTCATAGTGACCTGCCACGATGATCAAATGCTCTTCTGTAGCCCACTCCTCCGCCATTGCCTGAGAGAAATGCGATCCTTGAGCCGAGGTCACGACAATCTTGGCAGGTTTGGCGTGGCCCATCATCGACCATTCGACAGCGGGCACCACAACGTCTGCCCTAAGGAGCATGCCGACGCCTCCCCCAAACGGATAGTCATCCGTCGATCGATGGGGGCCAATGCCAAAACGACGCAAGTCGACTGTGCGCAATTCGACAATCCCGCGATCTTGCGCCCGCTTTAAGATGCTGGTGTTAAACACCTCGTGGAACATGTCGGGAAACAAGGTGACCACTTGAATCAGCATTTACGTAATGTCCTCCAGGCCCGGAGGCAAAATAACCTCCATCCTCCGACCCTCAACATCGACTACCTGCACCAAGTGTTTCAACGCAGGAATTAAGAGAGGTTTTAGAGGGGCTCGGTCCACTTCAAACAGGTCGTGGTGTCCGCCCGACCGTATGACCTGACCGATCGTGCCAAGAAACCGGCCTGTCTCCCACTCATACACTTCAAGACCCACCAACTGGTACCAGTAGTATTCCCCATCCGGCAAACTCGGAAGGCTTTTAGTCGGCACCGAAAGCCGTTCTCCACGTAACCGTTCCGCTTGGTCTCGATTGGTGACCCCGTCAATGCGCAACAAGACCACATTGATGTGCATCTGTGCATGGGTCACTCTTGACGGGTGGGGGCTACCTCCCACCCAGATTTCTCGGCGTTTGACCAAGCGTTCGGGAAAGTCCGTGGTAGGACGCACCTTCAAAGTTCCGTCTACGCCATGCGCAGCGACAATCTCTCCGACCTGGGTGTGGCCATTCGGTATCACACGGACATTACTCATGAGTCTTTCCAGATTGCTTTGCATCATGAATCTTTCGTAATATACCCGATTGTCTTAGTAGGGATCGAGCCGTATCGGTCGGTTGTGCGCCGTCTTTGATCCACTTCATCGCCCGATCTTCGTCGATCTTGATGATTGCCGGGTCTTTGGTGGGATCGTAATATCCGATTTCTTCAATAAAGCGTCCGTCACGAGGTGCTCGCGCATCGGCGACCACTACGCGATAAAAAGGTCGTTTCTTAGCTCCCATTCGACGCAGTCGAATTTTCACCATGGTGTCTCACTCCTCCTCTCTGGTTGTAACCTATCTCATCGCATCGGTGGGAACGGGAGTTTAGCTAAACGTTTTTTGCCCCCTGGACCCTTAAACTGCTGCATCATTTTGCGCATGTCTTGAAATTGCTTCAAAAGGCGGTTTACTTCCGGCACCGACGTGCCACTGCCTGCAGCAATTCGCCGTCTACGATTCCCATTAATGATATCTGGCCGAAGACGCTCTTTAATTGTCATCGAGTCTAGGATGGCCTCAACCCGGATCAAGCTGGAATCATCGACCTGTCCTTTAAGCTTGCCCATTTTTCCCATACCCGGCAGCATTTCCATGACCTTTGACAGGGGACCCAGCTTTTTCACCTGGCGGAGCATCGTGCGAAAGTCCTCCAAATTGAAGGTATTCGAGGCCATCCTTCCCGCTAACTGCTCTGTGTCCTCTTGATTCAGCGCTTGCTCAGCTTTTTCGATTAGGGTCACAACGTCGCCCATGCCCAAAATTCTTTGCGCTAGACGGTCTGGTTGAAATAGTTCCAGCGCCTCAACCTTTTCGCCGGTCGCCATGAATTTTATGGGAAGCCCTGTCACTGCCCGAATCGAAAGCGCTGCACCACCACGCGTATCACCATCAAGTTTGGTGATTATGACGCCTGTGAGCGGCAAAGTTTCCCGAAAGGCGTTAGCTACACGCACCGCGTCTTGCCCAGTCATCGCGTCGACCACCAAAAGAATCTCATGTGCCGGCACATGATGTTGCATTTGTGCCAGTTCGTCCATCAGTGTAGTATCCACATGCAAACGACCCGCGGTATCTACGATGACCACATCTTTAGCTAACTGCCGACTCTTTTGAATCCCTAGTTGAGCCAACGCGACTGGAGACTGGTTGGCTTCGTAGACTACGGGTACATCAATTTGCGTCCCCAATGACTTCAGTTGTTCCGCAGCCGCAGGCCGATAAATGTCCGCCGCCACTAACAATGGTTGACGTCCTTGATGGCGGAGCATTAGGGCCAATTTGGCTGCTGTGGTGGTTTTCCCCGCGCCCTGCAAACCCACTAAGTAGATGACCGTAGGCGGATTCGACGCCATTTTTATTCGTTCTAGCCCACTACCCATTAACCTGGTTAGATGGTCCCGAACGACTTTAATGACTCCCTGGGCTGGGGTTAGGCTTTGTAACACATCCTGACCTACGGCAGCAGACTCCACCTCTGCTAAAAATTCTTTGACAACCTTGAAGTTGACGTCGGCCTCTAATAAGGCCAGTCGCACCTCACGGAGCGCCTCGCGAACATCAGCTTCCGTGAGACGGCCCTTGTTCCTAAGGCGTTTAAAGGTGGACTGTAACTTATCGGTCAGGTTTTCAAACATCGGTTAGTCCCTCTTCCCCAGCCAGTTCCCGGGCTAATTGCAACGCAGGCACATCTTCGTTATCCTCCACCATTAAGGCGATTTCGCGAACCAATCGGTGGAGTTTTTTCTGGCGCATCTCAGCTCCGGCAATGAGCCCAAGTTTATCTTCATATTGCGCCAAGATACCTGCAGTCCGATCCACGACATCCGCGATTGCAGCGCGACTCACTCCAAGCGTTTGTCCTATCTCGGCCAACGACCAGTCCTCCGCAAAATAAAGGTGCCAGACTTCACGTTGATGGTCGGTTAATAAGGTCCCATAGAAATCCACCAGGAGATTAGCTCGGATAATATCCCGTTTGCCCACCGCACTAGACCTCCATAGTGTAAAGCATTTTTCCTTAGCAGACCAAACTTATTGTAGGGACCGCATCACCCGTTGTCAACGTCTGGGGCCTCATAAATTTTTGCTATCCAATAAAAAACCGGATGGGGCTCCATGTGGCACCCGTATCCGGTCTTCGATGTGTGTAACTATGCTCGCTAGCCTGCACTCGCGTTGGGTGGGTGCCCCTGGGCTACCTCGTCATAAATCTGTCCCAACTGAATAGCCATGTTCTCACTCCGATGATTACGATGAATAATGTTGTAGCCTGCGACACCCATTTGATGCGCCCTTTGAGATTCAGCCCATAAATTTAAGGCATGGTTCCATAGCGTGGCTACATCACCGACGGGAGCCAAAAACCCGTTGGTCCCGTGCTGAATCCAATCTTCGACACCGGGCACATTACTTCCGACTACTGGAGTGCCGGACCCTAGCGCCTCGATGACTGCCATCCCGAGAGTGGGGCCTAAATTCGGTGCGATGACGACTTGTGCCGTCGCCATATACATGGCCACCGCTCGGTGAGGCATAGGGCCTAGGAACCTCAAATGGGGTGCCAAATCATTAGCCAATTGGGCCAATTCAGGGTCTTGTGGTTTGCCTTGATGGACCTCGCCGCGGTTCCCTCCAATCAAGAGCAATACCAGATCGTTCGGCAATTCGACCCCACGCATATATTGCAACACTTCTCGAATCCCGCGTCCCGATTCGAGGTGGCCCACATAGGCTAAGGGTCGTCGAGTGAGGCCTAAGCCCTTGAGCACGGGTCCAGGGTCTCGCGTAAAGAAGTTATTTACGTCAAGCCCTGGAGCCACGACATACACCGGAACGTCTGGGGCCCACTGGTGAACCATGTCCGCCTCTTTCAGATAGGGCACAATAATGGCATCTGCCTCTTTCAACAACGACGGTTCATGATTTTGCCTGACCGTAGAGTACGTGTCCTGGGGACGTCGTACCCATTCGACCATCTTGTACGGGGAGTGAATCCATGGCGCCTTTACTTCACTTGCTATGCGTTTCGCAATCAGTCCTGACACCCAAAAATGGCTGTGTACTACCTGGTATTCGCGATGATTATCTCGGATCCACCGAATGACATCTTCCGCAATCCGATCTTGGGCCTCTACCCAATCTTCGTCCGACACTGACCGCGGGTTAGAGTGCATCCGAATGACCTGGCCTAACAGGCCCAGACTAGACCGATGGGGAAGCATCGCATGCTGCGACATAGTAATCACATCCACCCCGAAGCCTTGCTTTTGAAGATTAAGGGTAGCTTCCCGGACTACAATTTGTTGCCCGCCTAAGTCTCCCCCATCGAGAGGGTTCAACGGATCGGCACCTAAAGACAATTGTAAGACTCGACGTGACAAACCTAACACCTCCCAAAATAAGACCGACACATAAAAAACTCCCGGTGACTTCCCGGGGGACAGGAAAAATTCTTGCGGACTCTAAAAACCCTGCCCTTGAGCCCCCAACGCCTACGAAGTTAGCTGACGGGTTAGGGCCGTGGACCTGCCCTTTGCAATAGCAATTCACCCCAGATAATCGGGTTCTCCGCTTCTGTGTTGACAGAATTTGGCGCATTCAAGGTATGTTATCACTATAGCGAATTCCCTATTCATGGTCAACGCCCCGCGATCGCGTTTTACTTAGGCTGGAGAATTTTCGCCTAAAATCGCCCGCACATACTCAGCTGCGTTAAACGGCAACAGATCTTCTACTCTTTCTCCTACCCCGACAAATCGAATGGGAATCCTCAGTTCGTGCGCAATGGCCAACGCGATTCCCCCTTTAGCAGTCCCATCAAGTTTGGTTAGGACTATGCCCGTCACGGGAACCGAGTCTAAAAATACCCGGGCTTGTACCAACCCGTTTTGGCCGGTGGTGGCATCGACCACTAACCAGATCTCATGGGGGGCACCGGATAATTCTCGACCAATGACTCGAGATACCTTTTGTAATTCTTGCATCAAGTTGACCTTGTTTTGCAGGCGTCCTGCTGTATCGATAATGGCCAAATCGAGGTGACGCGCTTTGACCGCTTGCACGGTGTCAAAGGCGACAGCCGCCGGGTCAGCGCCAGGTTCTTGTCGGATCACGTCAACCCCGGAACGCTCACCCCACACTTCCAATTGTTCGGTCGCGGCCGCCCGAAATGTATCGGCCGCCCCTAAGATTACGGATCGATGTTGCTGGTGCAAGAGATATGCAAATTTACCTGCCGTCGTGGTTTTCCCAGTGCCATTGACGCCGACCATCAACCACACCCAGGGCCCTCCCTCCGGCAACTCTAAAGCTTCTGTACTCGACCCCAACTCTTCTTGCATCAAGTGGGCTAAGAGATCCACAACCTCATCGGCGGTTACCGGACGGTCTTGCATCACACGATGTCGCAATTCTTCCAACAGAAAGCTGATTGTGACCGATCCAAGGTCGGCGGAATACAAGATTTCTTCCAGTTCATCCCACAGTTCTTCGTTCCATTGTCTTCCATGAAATAAACTCCGCAGGCGATCCCCAAACCCGGACCGTGTACGGGTCATGCCTTGTTTGAGTCGTTCCCAAAACCCTGGCATGGTTTGTTCCCCCTCTCTATGGCGCTAGCGCTTCTTCCAACATAACTGAGATTAACCGACTTTGCCCCTGGCCATCACCTGCGACCCCCCATAAGGCATCGGCAACCGCCATGGTCTCCTTGTGATGTGTAACGATCACACACTGAGCGGTTCGACGAAATTCGTCCAGGTATTCGGCAAATCGCGCCGCATTGGCTTCGTCTAGGGATGCCTCCACTTCATCCAGAATCACAAACGGTGAGGGCCGTACCGCTAGAAGAGCAAATAACCAAGCTATGCCTCCCAGGGCCTTTTCCCCTCCCGACAACAGGCTTAAGTGAGTCGAGCGTTTGCCCGGTGGCTTAACCCATAAGTCAATCCCTCGCTCCCCATCCGTCACAAAGCGTATTCCGCCCTCACCTCCTGAATACAAGATACGGCAAGCATCAGCAAAACTTTTTTCGATCCGGCTCACGGTAACTTCTACCCGCCGATTCACTTCCTGGTCTAACTCGGCCAAAGTTTGAAGGAGGTCCTGACGCGCGCTCTCAATATCCCCCATTTGGTTTTGCAAGTATCCGTGGCGTTCTCCAAGCTGTTCGAAGAGCATAAGCTTTCCCGGCACAATCTCTCCCATGTCACCCATAAGCTCATCCAAACGACGTACTTTGTCTCGGCCTATAGACTCATCGGCGGAACTTAGGGGCAAAAGATCCGCTTTGGGCACATACGTCTCCCACTGATGCTCGATCCGGAATA
>JAJYPK010000125.1:6818-9536 GCA_021795465.1 Bacillota bacterium | reverse complement strand
CCGTCATTGTATATACCTCGCTGTAACATGGGAAGTTTTACCTCATACCCGCATGAACCCACGCGACGTCCCGATCGAGTAGAGGGGCAATGGGGTCGCACACGTTAATTCAGGTCCATCCTCCACCAGTACCAGTCTGACGGTTTGGCCCAGCCGTACTCGTCATCACGATGCGAAGAAATCATTGGGTCGTGGCATTCACGAGGACACAAACGCTAAATGGCGTTAACAAAAATATCCGACTCGGCTAGATAAGGAGTCAAACACTGATCGACAAAAGCCTCTTCGGTCGGTCCTTCCACCAAGGCCAAAACATTCACCATCTGGGACGTCCCCCAAGAAGATTTTTCTCCCAGAGACCGCCCGTGCCGTAATCGTCTAGCCACGCCTGAAGGTCGGATTCGGCGTTCGTAGATTGTGAAGGACCAGGTCCGATTAGTAATTGGTGATAGGTCGATAAAGTTTGGAATATCCCTGTCGAGGACCTTAAACATAAGGGATGGTCATTGTGGCGCATTGGTGAGATCCATGACCCCGTGTCAACCGGCAAGACCATCCCGTTCAGCGTCACATAACAAAGAATTATGCGACTATATAATCATGAATTATTGAAATTTGTGTCGCGACTTAATAGGATGGTGTTGATTCAAAGGCTAGTACTGAAGAACTATCAGTACGATGCATTTTAGCTTGGTCTTTGTACTACAAGGGTGACGTGTACACGGTGTGCTATCCCAGGCTTGCACTGAGACACCTAAGAATTGTTTTCTCTGAGAGAACTCCGCGAGGGGTTTAAATTTGATGCTGGGTCAGTAATCTCAGAACCCACCCTCCCTGGCAAAACATGTGAGGGCAGAATTGAACGTATAGCGAGAAAGGGAGTGTGTAGTTTGGCAGTCGCGTCAAGTAATGTCCCGTACCGAGAGATTCGGGATGCTAAAGGCCGCGTGTATCGGGTAGGGGAGTCTCCGCAAGACATCATGGGCTATGGTCGGATTGTGATGATTCTATTACCGTGGATTGGCATGATGCTAGCCTCTACCTTGGAATATGGATGGGGAGCCGCATCAGCGACGGTGGCTCATCAGTATCACTGGAGCCTCACGACCGCATTTTGGAACTACTCGGTGTATGTTGCCTTTGAGGCTGGCATCTCCTATTTCAATGGGCGGTTTCGTGAGCGGGCTACGTGGTGGAAACCAAAGACCGCGATGTTGGTCGGCGGCATTATGGTGGCTTTGGCCTATTTCTTTTTGGCTCACTCGGTTGCGCCGTGGGTTGCTTATGCGGGGTATGCGGCACTTGGCGGTGTTGGTTCAGGGTTGGTCTACTCCACCTGCGTGAACAGCGTAGGGAAGTGGTACCCCGAAAAAAAGGGCTGGCGGACCGGGTTTGTAGATGGCGGATGGGCTTATGGGGCCGTGCCGTTTATTATTCTTTACGCCACATCGTTCAACACGCAGGACTTTCTTACCATCCTGTACTTAACGGGGGCCATCTTGGGCGGCGGCCTGATTATCATTAGTTTCTGGTTCAAAGACCCACCGAAAAGCTGGTGGCCAGAAGAAGTTGACCCCGTACAATTTTCGAAAACTAAAGCTGCTTGGGCGTTGAAATATAACCCTCCAGCCATTCGCCAGATGACCACGCAGCAAATGTGGCGGACGTCAAAACCGCCCTGGATGGTTTTGGAATTCTTGTTGATTGCGGGAACGTCTCTATTCGGAGTCGGCTTCTACTATCCGTTTGCAGTGGCCGTTCATTTGGGATCTGTCGCAATTATAGCTGGGGCAACGGGTTTTGCATTCACAGACGGGATTGGACGACCCTTGGTCGGCCTCTTATCTGACCGACTGAGTCGTCGATGGGCGGAAGTCGTGGTGTATAGCTTATTGGGCGTGACGACGATCGGGTCCCTGGTAACCGGAAGACTACACCTGGCGATTCCTTTCGTCATCTTTGCGCTTCTTTCAGGAGGTACATCCGGTTCGTTGTTTGTGTTGAACCCTTTGATGGTCAGCGACTATTTCGGAACCGACCACCAGACCGAGAACTACGGCACGATTTACGCCGCGAAGATTGTCGGTGGGATTTACGGTGGGGTGGTTGCCGCTTACCTCATTACCGGTACCGGCAGCTATACCTGGGCGTTTATTGTCGGTGGGATTATGGCTTTGGGTGCTGCAGCCATTGCCGCGATATTCTTTGCTCCGCCAACGGAAGAGGAAGTCCGTCGTGCGATGGGAGCAGATTTCGACCGCTCACCAAAGCACGACATGAGTTCCCCTGCGTAATACCCTGATTGGTTTCGCCTCGGGATCTCATGGTGATGCATGGGATCCCGATCCCTATATTAACAAATGGGAGGACATAACAATGCGCGAGTATTTCAACCTGGCATCCACTACGCCATTTCACTTGCTTGGGATACACAAAACGCCGTGGTGGCTGATCGGGTCGGTCCTGGCCGCCGCCATTCTATCCCGCACTACCGTGTTCTTTTGGATGATGTGGCGTCGGAAAAAGGACTAGATTCGCTTGGATTACCCGCGAAGCGCTTCTTTAACCGGGGTGGTGATTGGGAATGGGAGCACTACATCTGGATTGAATGTTTTGAGGGCGTGTTGCGTCAATCGCGAGGTCGTGATCGCGACGCCTAGCCTTAAGAAGGAGACGGCAAGCGACAAGCCTCATAAACCGACCGATACCGGGGGTTGT
>JAJYPK010000125.1:0-6808 GCA_021795465.1 Bacillota bacterium | reverse complement strand
ATGGAGTGAATGGTGCAATCATGGAACGCTCCTCCTTAGGTCAATTCTTCTCTCTGATCTTAGTCTAGGACCCATGGACTCACCGAACAATAGAGGGCATTCTATGACGATTGATAGAAAATTTATATATCTTATGGTCCTGTGGCAGATCGTTTAAGGCATGCGAGGTGGAGACGGACATGAGGTTCGAAGGCGACGAGCCTCTTCTAATGCTGTCATGGCAAAAAACCTGCGTTAAAATATTGGCGTCCACCATCGCTCGCACAATGCTGGGCCGCGGGTGTTGCCAGCAGTCGATGGCGTTTAAATCACGGGAGACGGCATCAACTGAAGGGAAAAGACCGAGTGGGATTGGAAGATGTGGCACAAGCGCGGTGTGCAGGGCCCTGGGGCCGGTCCTCTGAGTCCGATGCTCTTCGGCCCACCTCATGCCGCGTATCTCTCAGGGCCAGAACGGGTGATTGGGGTTTCCTGGAAATTATACGGAGGTGCTCTATGCCTATGACCGCGCCGATCTTCGCGATGGGTTAACCCGGTTGCCGTGGCGTGCTTTTAGTAGCCTCGATATAACCCCTGATTCTCTAGATAAAAGTCTCGCCCTTGGGTGTCGACGAGGACGATGACCGGAAAATCCTCGATTTTGAACTCGTAGATGGCTTCGGGTCCCAAATCGCCGAACGCCAAGACTTTTTTGGAGCGAATGCACCGGCTTAAGAGTGCCCCGAGCCCTCCGATCGCCCCGAAATACACCGCGCGATGCGTCTTCATAGCCGCTTTTACCGTGTCATTGCGATATCCTTTGCCGATGGTGGCTTTGAGTCCCAACGCGAGTAATTCTGGGGTGTAGGCATCCATCCGACTGGCTGTGGTGGGTCCGGCCGATCCTACCACCTGACCGGGTCTGGCAGGAGCTGGCCCGACGTAGTACAACACCTGGTTGGATAGATCGACGGGAAGCGGTTGACCGTCTTGAATCATCTGATGTAAGCGTGCGTGTGCGGCATCCCGACCGGTAATAAGACGTCCCGAAAGCATGACCGGGGTTCCGGCTGTGAGAGATTGGAGGAAATCCAGGTCCTGAATGGGGCAAGTAAGGCGGGCGGATGCCATCATAGGGTAGCCGTTCCTTTCCGAGCAGAATGGCACTGGAGATTGACGGCCACGGGAATGCTGGCAATGTGTCGCGAATACGTTTCAATGTGGACGGCCAACGCCGTGGTGCGACCTCCGTACCCCTGGGGGCCGATGCCAAGCTGATTAATGTGATGAAGCCAATCTTCCTCTAAGGCTTTGATGTCGGGGTCGGGATGCAAGGTACCGACATCACGCAACAAGGATCGTTTGGCCAGAACCCCGACGGAATCGAAGGAACCACCGATACCGATTCCGACGATGAGGGGTGGGCACGCCCCAGGTCCTGCCTTGGCCACCGTGTTCAGAACAAAATCACGGATGGCTTGGATTCCCTCGGCCGGGGTAAACATCTGCATTTGACTGCCGTTGTCGCCGCCGCCTCCTTTGGGGAGCACCGTAATGGTGACATGGTCTCCAGGGACAATTCGGGTATGAATAATAGCCGGCGTGTTATCCGTCGTGTTTTTTCCGTTAAATGGCCGATCTAACATCGACCCTCGGAGAAAGCTGGCCTGATAGCCCTGGCGCACACCACTGTGTACGGCCTCTTCGAGAGATTCACCGATGAAGTGCACCTCTTGGCCCACGTCTAAGAACACGATGGTCACGCCGCCATCTTGGCACAGTGCTAATCCTTCAGATTGGGCATAGTCTGCGTTGTCGAGGATTTGTTGCAGGGCCATTTGACCGACCGAAGAAGCCTCATTCGCGTTCGCCGCCTGAAGCGCTCGGTAGACATCGGGTGGGAGAATGGTGTTGGCCTTCTGACACAAAGCCTGCACCGCATCAGCTACCTCACGAACGTCGATGTGCCGCATGTGCACCTCCCGAAAGGTTTTCACTGAGTTCTGTATCCGGCCATCCCAAGGACCGGAAGTGCTCCCGTGCGGATTGCCAGGAACGGGTAATGTGGTTTGTCATCACCGCCGATGCCTTTTGGCCATCGCGAGCGACGGCCGCATCCATTAGTCTTCGGTGCTCCTCGTAATCTTCTGACATCTGGTTTGTGACAAACTGTGGGGTTAAGGGAGGAAAGCCATTCCATAGGGTATCTACCAGCTGGGCGAGTTTAGGCCATGGGCAACGAAACCGAATCCGTGCGTGAAACGCTCTATTGGTGTGCACAAATGCCTCGGGGTCATTGCGTGCTTGTGCCGACTCAAGGGCAGTCAAGATCTCCTGAATCTGACGGAGGTCTTCGTCGCTCAAATGCGGCACGGACAATTTTACCGCTGCGGATTCGGCCCAACAGCGCATGGTATAGGATTCGTCGACAGTAGCCAGGGTTAACGGTGCAACCCAAGCTCCCCGCCGTGGCTCAAGAATCACCAGGCCTTCGTAATTAAGAATAACCAGGGCCTCTCGAATCGGCATTCTCGAGACCCCAAATTCCTCGGCCAAGTCATCCTGAGGAATTTTAGAGCCCGACGCCAAGTCGCCGGTAAAGATGGCTTGACGAATGAGAGCGGCCAGTCGTTCAGACAGGGGAGAGTCGACAACTTTGGTAAAGTTCACGAGGGCAAGCCTCCTTATCGCTTGTAAGCACGGGGATCGTATTGATATTATATCAAATATCTAGAATCGTGGATAATACAGCTCAGCTGAAAAGGCTGGTGAAAACTCAATGATCGGTGAAGAGTCGGATGATTTACGAGAAGGCGTGCGCCAACTTTGCCGGCGGTTTCCAACGGAATATTGGCGCCGCTGCGACCAGGAAAAAAAGTACCCCGAGGATTTTGTCGGAGCAATGACGGAGGCGGGATACCTGGCCGCCTTGATTCCTGAGAAATATGGCGGATCCGGACTGGGAATCCATGAAGCCTCCGTGATTCTTGAGGAGATTAATCGGGCCGGAGGCAACGCGGCGCAGTGTCACGCACAAATGTACACGATGGGAACCGTGTTGCGACATGGATCGGACGCCCAAAAATCTTGGTGGTTGCCAGGGATTGCTGATGGTTCGATTCGGTTGCAAGCTTTTGGGATCACGGAACCCGGTGCCGGATCGGACACGACCCAACTCGAGACGACGGCGCGGCGTAAGGGGTCGACGTATGAGATTCGAGGACAGAAGATCTTTATTTCACGAGTCCAACACTCCGACTACCTCCTACTACTGGCGCGAACGACTCCGATTGACCGGGTGTCCCGTCGAACCGAGGGGCTATCGGTACTGATGGTAGATTTACGGAATGCCTTAAAGCATGGTCTTTCGGTCCAACCGATTGATACCATGATAAACCATGAGACCAATGCCCTATTCTTTGATGATGTTCCTGTACCAGTCGAGTATCTCATCGGTGAAGAGGGAGAGGGATTTTCTTATATTTTGGATGGCTTGAATGCAGAACGCATCCTCATCGCCGGGGAGTGCCTCGGTGATGGGTATTTCTTCATGGACCGGTCCACCGCGTATGCGCGAGAACGGGTAGTGTTTGGGCGCCCGATTGGTCAGAATCAAGGGATTCAGTTCCCACTGGCGCGTGCCTATGCCCATTTACGTGCGGCCGACTTGATGCGAGTACGGGCGGCTGAACGGTTTGACCGCCAAGAACCCTCGGGTGAGGATGCCAACCTGGCCAAACTCCTCGCGTCCGAAGCATCGTGGGAAGCCGCCAACGCTGCCATACAAACGTTCGGAGGCTATGGGTTTGCCACCGAATACGATATTGAACGCAAGTTCCGCGAAACACGCCTGTTTCAGGTGGCACCCATTTCCACCAACCTCATTTTGACGTATATAGGGGAACATGTCCTGCAATTGCCGAGGTCCTATTAACGAAGAGACAGTGGGCTATTGGGTTCAGGCCGTCCCTCGGGGAGATCTAAAGAAAAGGAGCGTACGGGCGCCGGCGATCCCCGTAACGAAAAATTCCTGGGTGCCCGTACAGACAAACCATGAATCGCATCTTGCCTTTAAGTGGGATCACCGTTATAGCGCTAGAGCAAGCCGTGGCAGCGCCTTTTGCTACCCGGCAGCTGGCGGATTGGGGTGCCCGGGTGATTAAGGTTGAACGGCCCGGCACGGGTGATTTTGCAAGACACTATGACACCACCGTCAAGGGACTCTCCAGTCATTTCGTCTGGATTAATCGGGGTAAAGAGAGTCTTTGCCTCGATCTGAAAACCCCAGAAGGCATGATGGTATTGCGTTCCCTTATAGGCAAAGGTGACGTGTTGATACAAAATCTGCGACCCGGTGCACTCACCCGCCTAGGACTCGATGGGAAGGCATTGGCCAGGGAGAATCCGCGCCTTATTATCTGCAATATCTCGGGATACGGGCCTGATGGCCCGTATCGGCATCGTAAGGCCTATGATCTTTTAGTGCAGGCGGAGAGTGGTTTGCTATCCATTACGGGAAGTCCGGAAATGCCAAGCAAGGTGGGGATTTCGGTGGCAGACATTGCCGCGGGCATGTATGCGTTGACAGGCATTCTCACGGCGATTATCCAACGTTCTACGACAGGAACAGGGAACGTCGTCGATGTGTCCATGTTCGAGGCAGTAGCCGAATGGATGGGATATCCCCTAAACTTTACCCATTACGGTCAGCAATCGCCGCGTCGCACCGGTGCCCACCACGCCACCATTGCCCCCTACGGTCCGTATCCGGTGGCCGGGGACGATGAGGTGTTTTTAGGGATCGAAAACGAACGCGAATGGAAGCTCTTTTGTGCCATCGTGCTCCAACAACCAGCCCTAAGCTCTGAGGCGCGATTTTCCACCAACGCGGGTCGAGTAGCGCATCGAGTGGAGATGGATGCGGTGATTCATTCCGTGATTAGTCAATTAGACTTCGAAGAGGTGGTCGCCCGCTTGGAACATGCGGGCATTGCCTATGCACGAATGAACAGTGTTGAAGACCTCTGGGAGCATCCACAACTGCACGCGCGTCAACGATGGGCGGACGTGTCGACGGAGATGGGGAGCATCCAAGCCCTGATGCCTCCCGTCAGTTTCGCTGACCTCACCGCGCGCATGGGACCCGTGCCTCAACTCGGCCAACATACGGATACCATTCTAGAAGAACTGGGTTGGACGGCCGAAGTCATCGCGGACTGGAAAATGCGTCACATTATCTAGAACCTACCGTTTCCTGGTAGAGGACCGCCAAGACCCCGAATTGGCGTCATCACGCAGCGACTGGGACCGAGGTAGAAAGGATGGGAAATTCGGATGATTAAGGACAGTTGGCGAGGTAGATTTTTTGAGGACTTTGAGGTCGGTGAGGTTTACCAACATCCTTTGGGACGTACCGTCACCACCACCGATAACATGTGGTTTACGCTCCTGACCCAAAACACAGCCCCGATCCATGTCGACCATGCTTATGCGAGTCAAACTAGTTTTGGTAGACCGCTGGTGGATTCCACTTTCACCCTGGCCTTGGTCACGGGGCAAAGCGTGACGGACATTTCGCAAAACGTGTTTGCGAACTTGGGCTGGACAGACGTGATCTTACCTAAGCCCGTATTCGAAGGCGATACCATCTACTCGCAGTCGGAGGTTTTAGACACCCGGGCGTCTCAATCGAGAGCAAATGTCGGCATTGTCACGGTGAAGACCGTGGGATTTAACCAGACCGGACAGGTGGTCATTGCATTCAAACGGACCGTGATGGTGTACAAACGGGGGCACGCCCCGGCAATCCCTCATCCCACCATCCTAGACGATTCGACGAAAGGAGCCTCGTCATGATTGAACGCTACCGTACGTGGCTCTATGCTCCGTTAGACCATCCGGATCGGTGTCTTAGAGCCTTGACCAGCGACGCGGATCAGGTCATTTGGGATCTGGAAGATGCGGTCGATGAAAGTAGCAAGGAATCTGCTCGTGAGACATTAACCAGTCTTTTAGGAACGTCCCTGTCTCGGACGCCCTGGGTGCGGATAAATGGCCTCGATACGCCATGGGGTCTTAAAGACCTCCAAAGTGTGGCAGCTTTCGGATCAAAAGCACCTCGATGGGTGGTGCCTAAAGCCTCTCGAAAGACCGTTCAAACTCTGCAATCCGTCGGCATTGGAGGGCAGTGGCTTCTGATTATCGAAACGGCGGAGGGGCTTTTGGATATCCTCAATGGGCCGGTCCAAGCCTGGGATATTCCAGGGGAGGTCCGTTTGGCTTTTGGATCTCTAGACTATCGTAACGACATTGGCGCTCAGGAGACGTCGGATGAATCTGAGTTATTGATGCCTCGTAGCCTTATCGTGTTGGCCAGTCGACGTTGGCGATGGGATCCCCCCATCGATGCGGTAATTCCGTCGATTCACGATACTGAGGCCTTAAGGGATTCTGCATCCCGTGGACGGTCCCTAGGATTTGGTGGCAAGATGATTATCCATCCGCGCCAAATTCTCCCGGTACACCAAGTATACGAACCGACTGCCCAGGAGATCGCATGGGCCCATGAGGTCATCTCGGCCTCGCAGTCGCACGGGACGGTGCAGGTGGAGGGGGCTATGGTCGATCGGCCGGTGGTCGCAAGAGCACGCCAGATTTTAGCTGACGCCCAATAGTCCCCAAACGACACCTTCGTTGCGGTAAAGGCCGCGACCCATTGATGCCTAAGAGCAAGAAAAAGTCGTGCCATCCGAATTGGTAATGGGGATCGCACGACTTCCTAGGCGGTGTTAAAGATTATTCGGTGACGGATTCTAAGTTGCGTTTGGTC
>JAJYPK010000015.1 GCA_021795465.1 Bacillota bacterium | reverse complement strand
GAAAGGGTTTGGATGTGGTGTCCCCGGCAGGATTCGAACCTGCGACGCCGGGATTAGAAGGCCCGCAGTCCGGGGTCTAAGGTGTCGCTCGGATGCGCTACAATCCTTGTACATCAACCGGTCCGCGGTTTGGGAGCATCTACGCTGTCGCTCCCAAAACACCCATTCCATGGCTTCGTGGTGACGCATAGGTATCTCAATCGCCGTTGGGATGACCTTGAACGATCCTCCAACAACTCCCCATGCCCCCCATTTGACTCCGCCAATTCGCACTGTCGGTCCATTGGTATTTGCCCCAATCGCTGAGAGGGCCCTACCCCGCAACGGAACAACCAGCGCATTAAAGCGTGTTGTTCCGTGCATACTTATTTGTGTTCTCACATACACTATGTGTTAAAGTGGAGGTGTCAGATTGGAACGAAAGGAGCGTGTTCTCATGCAAACCGACCTCTTGAAGGATGTCGACGTACTTCTCGGGGGGTTCGAGTTAGGAAGCCACATCGGAATCACCGATCTTCAGCGGAGTACCGATTGGCGCCAACGTTTCGCGGTCTCCAAAATGGTGGAGGTTTTGGACCGCAATCAACCTTTTGCGGTGATGTTAAAACCCGAAATCTTTGATGCCATCCGTCAGTACATTGCCGTACTCGAACAACAACTGGAGACCTTACAAGTCGATGCGATGTTCGCCCAACGTCCCGAAGCGCGAATGAATTGGACCACGGGTGACGATCTCAAGCGACAAGCCCAGGAAAGCCTCCGCGACCGCCATGACTTGATCCGAGGGTTGCTGGATGGCGATCAATGATGCGCTGCTGCAGCTGGGGATTGAACAGTTGTCCTCTATTGAGGGAATCGTCATGGACGCCGACCGATTGGTGGATGACGTCGTTCTCCTCGCCTATGTATTTGACGACCCGCAACGGTTTTCGATCGCCCTCACCCATGTGATCAACGCGATCCATCTCATTGTCCGTGAGCGGCGTATCGGGCAGCCCCTGGTCAATAACAAGGCGGGATGGTGGTCGTACCACTTTCAAAGTCAAAGGACCCAACACCATAAAACGGATATGCGGATTGTGTACCAAGACACCGGGGCCACGATCCGCATTATGGGATTCGGCCACCGATGGATGCCCCAGGACCTGTACAACCGACTTTCTCCGAAATAATAACGCCCTCTGCTACGGAGGACATCGTCCCGCTTCTAAAACATCAAGCCCAATTAAGCCATTGATCCCCTCATGACCCGCCAATTGTCCGAAATCCAGCCGAACATTGGCCGCGTGTCCCAAAACCAAAGATGGGTGCTTTCAAACCCTCAGTATTAATGTGCGTGCCCATGGGCGCGCGATGCCGATTGCCTGGATGACGGTGGTCAAAGTCAATCTGAAAGACCACATGCAGGATTATGAAGAAACGTTATGTGCGCGCGTCGCCCGTCTGTTACCTCATGGGTGTCATCCCATTTTGCTCGCGGACCGTGGATTTGCCACGGGCCGATTCTTTCGCTTTTTGGACGGTCTCGGCTGGGACTGGATTATTCGCAGCCAGGGCAATGGGGGCGTGCAGTGGCAGGGTCGGTGGCTCCTCCTAAGTGGGCTGGGAAAGGCACGGCCGCTCCACTTAGATGGGAGCGTCCGGTATGGGAAAAAGGCTGCGGATGGTCCCTATCAGGGGCGTCTGGTCGTCTATGCGGACCCCGCTCACGCAGATCCCTGGTTTCTCATGGTGTCGGCCGGATTGACCGACCTGGCCTGGGGAGACATCGTGGCCGGATATGGGCAACGGTTTACCTATCAAAAAAATGATCCAGGAGCAGGATTCCATCTCGATTGTGTGAAATTGGGGACCGCCGAACGCTGGGACCGCCTGTGGCTGGTCTTTGCGTGGGCCTATTACTGGCTCAACGTCGCCGGATGGGATGTGGAAGTGCGCGGTCTGGCCCGCCAATGGCGAGCCAATACGGCAAAAACTCGCACCCATGCCCTCTGGTGCTTGGGTCTCTGGGCCTTAACTCACGGGGGACTTTCATGGCGTATGATATGTCGACGACAACCGCATTTCACTCAACATATCCCTCCAGTCGGAACTGTCCCGCCCCCTGCTTAACCTATCGACCCTATCCGATAAGAGGATTGTCGCGCATACCACGGCGGCAGGCGTCAACCTGCCGAAATGTCCCTGGCCGGAGGGACTATCCTCACTCCTCCGGTCACGAGGAACGGAAGAGCGCTCGGCCACGTTACCGGCATCGTTCGGCCTCTCTAAAATCGTGCAAAAATGACCTGGGCGGCTGACGATATGGAATAAACTAGGGATCATTCAGGTGCCATACATAGGGTTTTGCCATAACGGACTGCCTCTTTGGGGTATAAATCCTCTAACGGAACCCCCTAAACACTGAGTTTTCTTTTGGGTCTTGGGTCCTCAGCATAACAAGTGACAGCGACCGTAATCCTGTCCGATTGCTCCCTTCGTTGTTTTCCGAAATAGCCTAGGTTGGTTATAGGTTCATCGTTCGATACCCTTCGACATATTGGGAGACCTGGTCTTCGTTCCGCCTAATCGGCACATTGTTTCACCATCTGTTGCAGGAAAGTCAAGACCCTCTCGCTGTTGAAATACGTGGTGTTGGTAAGGGTCTCCACTTCGTGGGTGATGGCGTGAAGAGCTCCCAAGACATTGTACCGTTGACGTCCGGAGGACGTCGGTAAGAGGACGCGGTGCAGACACCTGTTTTGGCTAATTTCTTTTGTCATGGGTTTGACTAATTGTACTGTCATCGTAACGTTCGGATTGGGGAGTGAAGGTTGTAGACTCGGGGTTCTGCCCTGGCCATTCGCGTTTTGGTGTAGGTCGCGGGTTTTCGCCGTACACCAAACGCGAATCCCAGCCCCTGGGGGCTTAGTTGAAGTGATGACATTTAGCATTAGCGCCAACAACACCAGAGGTAGCCGAGCCTTGCGACCAAAACAAAGTGGCCGCAACGACAAAACAGACATGACGGGCCCCCACGGGGGTCAGCTAGGCATCCAGGAAGACTCTTTGCAACGGGGTCTCTTTTGCAGGGATGGGACCGATTTCACGATGCCGAAACCCGTTTTTTAGCCACATGCGCACCGTCGTCTCGCTACGGCAGATGCCTGTCAATTCTTCCATCTTGTTGACCGCTTCCTGCACGGTATGCGGCGGATCGGCGATAAAGGCTTCCCGAATGGTCATGGTGTGCGGCCCCAAGGCCTGGACTACGGATGCGAGTTGAATCGGCACAGTCCTTCGATACCGGCTTCGCGATAGTCGGCTAGATACATCATACGGTGCCCTCCGTGACCGCCAGCAACCGTGCAATTTCTTGGCGGGGGAGCCTCATGCCGGTGAGATACACCGCTTCCATCTTCCGTTGCACCCGCAGATGCGGGGGCGAAAAATCGTTCCTCGCGTGGTATCTGCCTATCCTCATCGCAAATGGGAGTATGAACGAATATGATCATTATCCCACTGATCGACAGTCCACCCTTTAGCGAGTTCTCCATTTATTTCGTCTGTCGTCCCCGGACCCTTCATTACAGGATTCTCGGGTTGCCTATACTTAAGACTTATGCAGTCTTATCGACGGCCACTTTTTAAAAAATCCGGGGCGGTGCGAGGGACTCCCGGCCGATTCCCATGGAATCCATGTTCCAACCTGGCTAATAACTCGTGCTACTGCATCAGATTCCCCAATTCCCACCAGATCCAAATCCGGGTTGACCGTTTTCAGGATCTTCAATCCTTCTTCTAACACCCGGATCCAAGGTTCTTCCATAAGAATGATGGCTTGGGATACCGCCTCAATCGCGCGCATGACAAAAGGTGGCCGTAGATCAGCCCCTACATCCAGTCCCTGCCAGGCATAATCGCGACGCATCAATCCCTGAATGTCATTTGCTTCTGGCGTCTCATAGAAAAGGTGCCACGGTGGCGGTGCTACTACCAAGCAACCCTGGCGAGCTTTTCTGGCCTTTAACCTGGCATACTCCACGCTCGTATGTTTCCACGCATCGGGATCCCAACGCGCCGTGAGCTGTGCATTATGCCAATCCAGGTCCACCCAGCACCCTGACCCATATTGGTGCTGCGCTTGGTCCCCAATCCAGGACAAGATTTTTTGATTAAATTCCAAGCCTGGCCTCCAGACGATCCATCGCTTGGTTAACGCGAGACGAACACTTTCTCGCGACCAATCCTTTTCGAGCCAGGTCGTAAGTCTTACTGCCTCGAGATCTCCAAATACCAACTCCGCTCCGCCAAGCACTTCCTCCGTATTACGCATACGTTCCGGGAGCCAAATCAGCCAATGCAACGTGGTATGAGCCTCTACGACTTCGTTCACTTCATCCCACGAAGGCAGCCCGTTAAGCCTTTCGCTCAGTACCAAATGCGTCGCATCAGCCAGGCATCCTCGCAATTGAGTCCAATCTCTCATACGTGTTACCGATTCACTCTGCGTCTCCAGAAAGTGATCCACAGCCTCGTGTCCCGTCGCTGCTAGGATCATGGCGCACCGACCACAAATACGCCGGCTTGGCCCACTAAAGAAAAGTATTGTTCGGCGAGCGCGAACGGCAATCGAATGACAATCGACGAGGGCCCACCCCCCAACACCCCGCCGCCTCCAGACAAGGAGACCACCCGTTCAGTGGGAGAACTCCAAAGTCGACCATGATGTGGAATCAACACCACACGGATGTCACTACCCGGCGTCACTACAGCCAGGTCAGCTGCCTCAGATGGCACGATAGCTACGAGAACACCTCCCGGCGACGGTTGTGATGCTCTGGATCCCACCACCTTATCGCTAAGCATTTCACCCGGAACAATCGAGGTTTTCAAAACCATTCCGGCGACCGGGTTGAAATGACCGGCTCCAATCTTGGTGTAACCGATGTCCGATGCAGAGATCCTACTACCACGGGCTAGAAAGGACTTCGCCACGGGCACGGTCACTGTCGTCGACAGAAGATGCGGAAGACTGAGGACGGTGTAGACCACACCCGTGACCAGCATGGCTATCGCTCCCGACCTCGGTACTCTGAATGAAAACGCCACTGCTATCACCTCACTCATAGAAATTTATTGGCTTTGGCCAGCCAGGATTTTGGCCTCAAAGGGAGACGCTTCGACATGCAAGGGCACGTGATCATCACCGACGATTAAAAGCCCCTCTCCTCGCTGCGCTACCGCGAGAAGATCCACCTCGCCCTGATGCAGCCGCAGTAACGTGGTTAACTCTAAAAGGCTCTCCGGATGTTGACGTAACAATAGAATCAACGGTGCATTACGTAAGCACACTTCCGCTGAGCGACTCCGGGTGAAGTCGCCAATATCCTGGGTAATCAGCGACAACGCCGTTCCCCATTTCCGCGCTCGGCGAAATAAAGATTCTAAATAACCGACGGTACCTTCGTCTGTTAAGAGCTGCCACGCTTCATCGAAGACCACCAGTTGACGCCGAGCCTTATCGACAGTTCGCGCGATATGTTCGGTCAATGCCAGGTATGCAGCCGCCTTCATGCGTTGAGTTAATCGACTCATGTCGTACACCTCGAAATCCTCTCCCGGGGTGGTGGTTTCGGGAACCAAGATGCGCCAGCGTTGGACGATGGAATCGAGCCGTTCTCCAAAATGAGAGTTTATCGCGGTTACCGCGCGAATCAGTGAATTGTCGTCACAGAGGTGTCGTGGATCCCTACGGAAAACCAACGTGGAGGAATCTTGACGCTTTACGAGGCGCCACAGTGCCTGCTCCACGACGGCTATGAGTTCTGGCAGGTCAGGATCCAGACGCCGTATAAATTGCACTAAGAAATCGGTTTGACGTTCGATGTCTTCGGGACTCTCTTCGGCATCGATGGTGAACGGGTCCCATGGGAACCCGGGACCGTTAGGATCTCCTACCGCCCACACTTTTGCCCCGACGGTCTCTAATACGCGATACTCTCCTTCGGGGTCCAAGACCTTGACCGGAATCCCTCGATATCGAGTACGCAATATCTCCAGCTTGGCCTGAAAGCTCTTTCCCGCTCCCGACCACGCCACCGTAATAGAGTGAGGCGAAGGCAACGCAAACCGGTCGACAATTACCAGCGAATGGCTCGTGCCATTCGTGCCAAACACTTGGCCCTTCGGATGAATGAGTTCCTGGGCGGCGTAGGGAAAGAGTGTAGCCCAGGCTCCCGTATCCATGGGTCGAGGATGCGCTGGATCATCAAATACCGGTAACATACGCTTTAAGCCAACCTCTGGTTGAAAGGATAGACGTCGGATAACTAATAACATGCCTGAAGCCAAACTCATCAGGAGGTTGGAAGATTCGTCGAGTTCCGGCTTGCTACCCGCGGAGACAGTTAGCGTCAAGGCAGTGTCGATGAGACGGGTTTCCCCGCGCGCAATGCCTTGTCGCATCCGCTCCGTATCCTCGATCGCCGTCCGATGTAGGGGGTCGACCAGGCGTCCACTAGCCTGATTCGCCTCGAAGGTTCCGAGATTCCACAATAGGGACCGTTGCATCGAACCCAGAACGACATCGGTCGGGATAGGTGCCGAATACACCGATAACGTCATCGGGCGTGGGAATCGGAGTAGCGGCTCGAACCAACCCGGCTTCACCTCGCGCGGATAGGCCGTGACCACAAAACTGCGATACCACCGACCCTGCATCTCCCATTCGCCTGGATAGAGTTGAATATCGCTCGGAAAAATCGCCTGCACCGAACTATGGTCCCTTCTCTTTGCCTTACCCTTTAGTCCCACGCCCAATTAACCCCCTTGGGCAGCGATTGACCACCTCCCAAACTCGCGTAAAAGAAACGAAAAGTTTCTTCTGTGGTGAATGACCTGAGGCGAATCCCAAGAGGGCGGAGTCCCTGTGTCACAATGTCACGACGCCTGTCCAATGCGGCCGTAGCCTCGTCCCATAGCACTTCACCGCGTTGCTTGGGGCGTCTTCGAGAATCTAATCCTTGCCAGGACAACACCACAAAGAAACGGCGACGCAACAAATGGTTTACCGATACAGTTTCTTTAATAAAGTCGATGTAGTCCCCTAACGATGGTCTTAAATGGGGTTCGATTTCATCTTCTCGGGTCTTTAAGTCCCCGAGATAGTCATCAAGTCGCAATATGTCTGAGCGAACCAACAACTCGACAGGGAATTCTAGTCCGTTGAGGAATTTGGTATAGCCATGGATAAGGCGTTGTTGGTCGCCCTCAGACCGTAAAGAGAAGTTGACCGGAACCGCCTCGGCAATCGAGGAAAAGCGGTCCTGGTCGATGAGACAGAGTCCTGGGCCAATGGCACGAATCGGTAACAGTCGATTAATGGATACAGCCATCGTACATACTTCCTCTCCAAATCTTATAAATTTATCGCGATTAGTACGGGATGTAACGTTTGGGTGACGCCAGGAATCGTGATGCGATGAGACACCAAGCAGGGATCGAGAGATCTTGGTAGCGCAGGACCGCCAATGCGACCGTCGCGCCACTGAGCACAATGATGGCCACCACATGATCCACCATCTGTTTTGCCGAGTGAGGCCATAGCAGTAAGTCAAGGATTACCCCCAAAGCGAGCCAGATCAGATCTTTGAGACCAAGGCCCCATAACACCGCGGGTTCTTTAGATAACGGGACGGGCACGACCCGGGTTATATCCATGACAAAAGCCTTGTCGGGTTACTCTGGGCCCCTAACAATCGACGCAATTGACCCGGAACCTTGGTCATATACCATAAAACACCTGCTTCTAAAAATTCATCAGCCACAGTCGTGGTATGAGTAACGAGATGCAAGAAGAGCCAAAACACCATGGCATGTACACTTTGAACAAAAATGGCGACCGCCAATTCCTTGCTGATGTTGGTCAACCAACTCTCATCGGAACCCCCGCTCCATAGCACCGCAAACCAGGGGATAAGACCGGTTAGGACGTAAATTTCTACAGTTCTCAACGCGTAAAAGAGCCCTAGATAGATTAGCAAGGCCAAGACCAGGGCCCCCAACACCAAGGCCAGTAAAGGATTTACCGACAGTTCAATCCGTGTCGAACCCACTACGGTGGCGGTCGTGTTGGAGCGCAGAAAGGACGCCACCAGCGCATCGTTAAGCGTCAATAGACCGTGAACCACAGGTTCCCCAGCTAGAGCAATCAGGGCTGCCGTCACCGTGCGTTGTAGGGAGGTCGCGTAAGGTTGATGACCCAACATACCGCCAGCTGGCCACATCGTTCTTAACACCGTCCAGGTGAACACCAATGTCAGAGCTCCAATGCTTAACCCGAGATTGCTACGATATAAGTGGGTGGCCACTCGGCCCCATGGAATGGGGACGAATACAATTTGCTGAAATAAACGGCGCGAGATTTGGCCAAGCCCCTGATCCACCCACTGTGAGACCTTATCCAACGACCACACTAAAGGGTTAAGAGACAACATATTGCAACAACTGTCGAATGACATCGACCAAGAGTATGAGCGCGAGACCCACTGCGGCCCGTCCCATTAATTCTTTTGAGCCCTGCACCGCTCGCGGACTGTGGGCCACCATAAGCCGGATTCCTCCGTACACCATCACCAGCGTGAAGACTCCACCTGCCACATCGACCAAGATGCTGGTGAGGCGAGTCAGAACTACGAGTAATTGAGCTGAAGGCATCGCGATCCCCTCCGATTCGGCGGACTTGCCCTTAGGCAATTGCCGTATCAGCATGGTAACGCCAATTCGATCCCGCTTTCCTATCCAAAACACCGCGATAATTTCGACAGCAATTGGTCTCGAAAGTTCCGAAAACTGCACTTTTATGCCAAGAATTACCCAGTTTCGCAAAAAGAAGGAAACTACAGCGATACTGTAGCGTAATGAAAAGGGCCCTCAAATGAGGGACCTATCGGGATTGCCCCTTCATTCGTGGATTTTGATCGTCTAGATTTTCTCGATTTCTACGGCGGACATGACCCAGATTATCGGAACTGAAGACTTTGTCCCCCAAAAGTCAGCGTCGCGTTTAGGGACGTCCCAAATATATTTTGCACGGAGAAGTATTTGCCATTAGACGATAGTTAGATATACTAATAATTGCCAATACGAAGTAATGTATCTTGTGGAGGCCTCAATGATTGACAAAGGAACCAAATCTCCTTCAAAACACCAACCGTATCATCGAAAAAAAGCAATTCATGGGTCTTTACCACATACATGATGGCGTCCGCCGTCACCGTACCCATATACGGGAAACTGTCGGATACCTTTGGTCGGTAACCATTCTATGTTCTCGGCCTTATTTTGTTTATGGTAGGGTCTGCCGTATCCGGACAAGCGTATACCATGATGCAGTTGGTATTGGCCCGTGCCGGCCAGGGCCTTGGTGCTGGAGCGATGCTGAGCATGCCGCGAGCCACCATCGGCGATATCTTCACTCCTTGCGAGATCGCTGGATGGGAGTCATTGGTGGCGTGTTTGGGTTAGCATCGATTATTGGGCTTACCCTTGGTGGATGGATTACCGACACATTAGGTTGGCGGTGGGTGTTTGACATTAATTTACCGATTGCTGCCGTCGCCTTAGTAATGGTCCTCATCAGCCTTCCCACGGTGCGTGCCGATCACCGCGTGCGTCTGGACTGGACCGGGATTAGTCACGGCTCTGACCGATGGGATGCACGACATGTTTTTCGCGGGCTTGTTGCTTGCGGCAGCCGCCTTTATTGGGACATTCTTCTTACAAGAGGTACCCTTGAAATCTCATGACTACTTCGAGACGCCTACAAATCCGGCCATCGGGGAAACGTCTGAACCTCGGGTGCGTCGGCCGTAGGTAGTGGAGTTGCCCTTGAACGAAGCCTAGCCGGTTGGTGCCCCCCATAAGATCCCAGGGCGTCCACCCCGAGTCACTCAGATGACGGACGATCTTGCCTATCTACCGATAGGCAAGACTCGATGGTGGCGCTCTGGACACACGAAGGCTGGCTCTGCTTTACTGGATGGTGCCATCGATAGGGTTAATCCGTCAACTGTCCTCGGTCATAGACGACCCGTCCTTGGACAATAGTCTTATCCACATAACTCCGATACTCGAAGGGATGTCCCGACCAAATCACCACGTCGCCGTCTTTCCCCGGTTCAATGGAGCCCAAGCGGTCGCCGACACCACATATAGCGGCAGGGTTTTGAGTCAAAGCCCGAATCGCATCGGTCTCCTCCATCCCTTCACGTACAGCGAAGGCCCCGCTGGCCACGAGATATTGCACGGGAACCACTGGGTGATCCGTAATGAGCGACACCTTGACTCCATGATTCGCCAAAATTCCTGGAGTCTTAAAGCTCCGCTCCCGCACCTCCACTTTTACCCGTGCTACGAGACTCGGACCCATTGAGACCGGGGTATCGGCTTTTAGTAACTGATCAATCACCTTAAACGCTTCCGTCCCATGTTCGATAATCTGACGGAGTCCGAATTCCCGCGCAATCCGCATCGCGGTCAAAATATCGTCCGCGCGATGCGCGTGCGTCCGTATGGGTATCGTCCGCCGCAGAACCAATCCTAAGGCTTCCTTATCCAGATCGCGTGCGGTCTTTTCCGGATCTTGCTCGCGTTTATGTAAGTAGTCCTCGGCGTCCACCAGAGCTTGGCGGAATACCCGAGCCACACCCATCCGCGTCATGGGAGCCTTCTTATCTGTCCCGTACACCCGTTTGGGGTTTTCACCCATGGCGCTTTTCATTCCGGATGGTGCCAAGAGAATCATGTCCTCGACATCTTTGCCCCAGAGTCTTAAGGTCGCCCCTTGCCCACCTATCACGTTGCCGCTTCCCGGTGTTACCCAGGCGGCCGTGATGCCGCCACGGATAGCATCATGGAGCGCCACATCTTCCGGATAAAAACCATCGATGGCACGCACTGCGGGAGTAACGGGGGTAGTCATCTCATTGCCATCGGCCCCTTCACGACCTTCGCCGTCATTAAAGACCCCAAGGTGGGTATGGGAATCGATAAAACCTGGAAACACATATTGGCCATGGGCATCGACCCTGGTTGCCTCGGGTGGAATGGCGACATCAGACCCCACAGCTATGATTGTGCCCTCGTCGTTAATAAGTACCGTGGCTTTATCCAAAGCACCGTGGCTGACCGTTTCTACGCGTCCCCCTACAATTGCAATCATGTAAAAATACCCCCAGTTAGTTGTTAGTGTGTGTGCGGTGACGGAGCCGCTCCGCTCGGCGCGATTCGGCGGCGTGAAACCTTTCTTCTTCCTCTGGAGTACTGAGGATTAACGGAGGCACCTCGACCGGCTTACCTGTATCATCGAGGGCAACAAAAGTGAGAAAGGCGGTACTCGTTTTCTTCACATCCCCTGCCATGTCTTCTCGAAACACCTCCACCCCAATCTCCATAGAGGTGCGACCCGCCCAATTCACTTGAGCGACCAAGATTACCACTTGACCCACCTTTACGGGATGTAGAAATTCGACGCTGTCCATCGACGCGGTAACAGCTACATGCCCTGCGTGACGCGCGGCCGCCATGGCTGCCGCCAGATCAATCCAATGCATGATCCGGCCTCCCAAAATATTCCCCAACACGTTGGAGTCCCCAGGTAATACGAGTTCCGTCATTTCTGTACGAGAATTGGCGACCGTCTTGCCTTGAATCTCTGACACCGTATGTTCCCTCCTGTATAAGCACTATGTTCTCGCCGCATGCTACCCATGACGCCTGTCCACGTCTAGTCTACCAGTCACGACTAAAAGGAGCGAATCATTTTGGGGATTAAGACGCCATCAGCCCACAGCAAGCATCGCAAGCACAACGCCGTCAAACATCGGTCTTTTCAACGGGACTTGACTTCAGGTACGCTGACGCTTCTGACCCTAGGAGGCATCATGGGATCAGGTCTCTTTATGGCTAGTGGCCTGGCCATCGGTCATGCCGGCCCGATGGCGCTAGGCCTCTTTGCGGTGGGAGCTCTAGCAATGTATTTAGAAATTACAGCCTTAGCCGAGATGTCTATTGCCACACCTGCTCCCGGGTCGTTTTTAGTATACATGGAGAAGGTTTTGGGGCCTGGGTGGACGTTCGTCTCCGGTTGGATCTTTTGGTTTTCCAGTGTCCTGACGATGTCGAGTGAAGTCACCGCGGCGGCACTGTTCACACGACTCTGGTTTCCTGGGATATCCCTCTGGATCTGGTCCTTGGCTTATTCTGTCCTCATTGTCGCGATTAATTTCATTAGTGTTCGAGGTTTTGGCACTGTAGAAGGGGTGATGGCAGGAGTTAAAACCATCGCCGTGCTGGCATTTATCGGCGCCGCAGCGCTATCGTTATGGCACGTCATTCCAGGTTCAACGGCACCCCGGAGTCCGTTATACAACTATACAGCGCATGGCGGTCTTATTCCTCATGGGTGGTATGGAGCCCTCCCCGCGATGTTATTAATCCTCTTTAGTTACGCCGGTACCGGCGTCATTGGGTTAGCAGCCGCCGAGGCCAAGAGCCCCAAGTCGACCATCCCACCTGCCATCCGCAATACGGTGGGATTGGTCACAGTCATGTACCTCGGAGCCATTTTCCTGATCATTGGGTTGGTCCCCGCAACCCGCATGTCTTCCCATGTAAGCCCCTTCATCTTGGCGTTGCGGGCCACCCACATTCCCTATGCAGGGTTTTTGATGAACTTGGTTCTCCTGTTCGCCGTGCTCTCCACCATGAATGCCGCCCTCTATTCAAATGTACGGGTTCTTTATGGGTTAGCCCATGCCGGCCAAGCTCCAAGATCTTTGGGTAAGCTCAACAAAAAAGGTCTCCCTGCCAACGCCATCTGGATGAGTTCCGGACTCTTGGCACTGACCATCGTCTTAGCGTACTTCCTCCCCGCCAAAGCCTATGCATATCTGGTGACTGCCACAGGGTTTCAAGCCATGTTCATCTGGCTCATGGTGCTCTTGACGCATCTCTATTACCGACCGTATCTGGAGAAGCACCATCCCGATAAACTGTCCTATAAGCTCTGGGGATTTCCCTACACCTCGATATTTGTGATGGCGCTTGTGGTCGCTGCACTCCTAGTGTCTCCCCTAGCCAAGGGTGAACTCTATGGAGCCGCGGTAGGATTTGGCGGAATTATGATGGCATGGATAGCGTGGATGGTATTGCGACCGCATATGTTAAAAAAATCCCCTTCGCCGTCCTAACCAGAAAACCTCTAGCCGTACGTACAGTGGGCTTCTAACAAGCGAGATGTAAGGAGTTTTAGACGAATCGACGCTCGCAGGTCGGGGTGAGTTGCCTGTTGGTTTCATGGGTGGGATTCGGAGACGATCATTCCGGTGTGGAACACCCAGTTCAGCACGGCACAAGTGTACCTTCGTGGCGCGCCGTCCGAAGGACATTAGACGGGTTTTCTCCGACGCGAGTCCAACCGCACGGGCAATGCCGTCGCGAAACGTCGGGCCTCCTCTTCGTGGAACAATACCACAAACTCATCCGCAAAGCGGATGAGTTGCGCTTCCCCCCGACAGAAGGGCCGCAGGCCTTCTCGAACCACAAATCCAGCGCATAGTGTAGATAGACGTTGCTGAGCATCGACCTGAGGGGGCCGCCATATGCAAAGTAGAAGACTATGCCAGCAAACGGTCGCCACCGCCAGTTTGCGGGCGCTGGCGCTTAGTTTACTTAGCATATTAATCTGTGGAAGTCGGTCAGCCTTTGTCGCCTAAAACCTTGAAGAGACCGTCCGGTTCGCCCAAACAGGACCTATGTGGGTGTCTTTCACTCATTTTTCACTTCCGGAAGGCAGACACATTATGCAAAGAAAACTGGGGCTGGATCCAATGACAACGCCATTTCCCGGCTTTCGCTTCGCATAGTGACTTTCTTCGCATATGGAACCGTTTTTCGCATTCGCGGGAGCCACGGAAGATGGAAGCGGTGCATCTCACCGGTACGGGCTCTCGCGCTAGGAAGGTGACACGGTCGCTGGCGATCACAGAGAGCATCGCACTATCGTATCTCGCCGATTGTCGCGAAGCAGGTATCGAAGGATTGTGCCGATTCAACCCGTATCCGCCGTAGCGAGACGACGGTGCGACCAGTCCCCCGTATCGCTATACCCAGGGCCGTACCGATCGGTAAGGGCTCTTTTTGTCATGATGGCCCCATTTGTAGTCCTCGCCGCCCGACTGGGCTCAACAAACCATCACGGTGCGCATTGGGGCTCATTCCGTGGCCCCCAAGGGCGTCCGACGGCCATCTCTTAACTAGCCATACGCGTGTGTACGGAACGTTCCGATCCGATTCGAATGACTAATGCAGAAATCCCAACGCCGGATCGCGAACATCCGAAACGGCGCCTTGCGCCAACTCACCACTGATCTGTTCGACCATTTTGATCTGATTGCTCTTGAGGATTTGAATCGGGCGGGCATGCTGAGAGATCTTAAGCTATCCCGAGCTATTACCGATACGGGATTGCCCAGGAAGATGGTCCTACTGGATCCCTTACTCAACGATGTTCAGACTGGGATAACTCCATCAGAACGGTCTGAACTTCGCTGGAAGAAGTCAACGTGATTAATTTTTTCTCTGGAAACATCCCAATCTTATCTAACAGGGTGGGGCGCTTGTTTTTCGGAAAATTCCATGCCAATTTAATCAAGTCCCACTTCAGTTTCTCCCGACATCCTGCTGTAACGTCGGGGCGGTTTTTGCCGGAATACTGAAGCCATCTCCTAATGATCCGGTACGTGGTGATCCATCGAGGAAAATCCAAGAAAATGATTGTGTCACACGCTATCAGCCTCATGTCTAGTGATTGAGTATACATACCATCGATGACCCATTTTTCTCGATCAATGAGATCTCGTTGGATCTCCTCCCACTCCACGACGGGCGGCCGTGTCCATCCGGACCTCCAATAGAGCATATCCAAATGGTACACAGGAATTCGGAGAATTTTTCCGAGAGTTCTGGCCAGAGCAGACTTGCCGGATCCTGTCGACCCAATCACTATAACTCTCTTCAGGGACACCCGCCTCCCTCGTTATAGACAACTTACACCGCATGTTCTAGATTGTCTCTAACATGATTGTAGCCTTCATGCTCCACAGTACATAGACGTGGCGCCTCATACAGGCCGCGTACTTTCAACAACTCATTACATTCCGGTGCATCACACTCCAGAAGGTCCATCGAGGTACATTGCACTTGACTAGAGCCTTCGCGTGAAGACCGCCACCGTCTCAACATGGTCGGTACGGGGGAACATGTCGACAGGAGTCGCCGCGGATAAGTCATACGCCGCCGACAATAAGGCAACATCCCGGGCGAGCGTCTCAGGATTACAACTGACGTAAATCAGTTGAGGAGACCCCAGCGCCAACAAGGATTCGACTACCAACGCATCGAGCCCGGCTCGGGGTGGATCCATAATGACCGCGGAAGGCGGTTTGGCGGCCTTATTCACCCAATCCCAAATCAGGCGTTCTGCACGTCCGACCGTCATCGTCACGTTTTGTGCGTGATTCAATGCGATATTAGCCCCGGCATCTTCAGCTGCTTCCGGGCTCAGTTCTAACGCCCGTACTGTCTTAGCCTGATCCGAAGCCAGGATGGCTAACGTACCGACGCCGGCATAAAGGTCCCACACCGTCTCCAAAGGTTCTTCTAGAGCGTCTAGCGCTAACCCATAGAGTCGTGCCACCTGTAGTGAATTAACCTGAAAAAATGACTCAAACGACAACTTGAAGCGTTTTCCCAAAATCGTCTCCACAACCGAACCTGTTCCCCGGATTAAGCGGGTGTGCGGACCCAAAACCCGATTAGTACGGTCCGAGTTTACATTTGCCCCTACCCCCACCACGCACGGAACTTTATCTATGATGCGCGTTGCGGTCTCTTTTAGACGGTCATCCCAGTGGTGCACAATGAACAGCACGAGGGCCTCTCGATTCTTAGTGGAGCGAATCAGGAGATGGCGCAACACTCCCTGGCGGGTGTTCTCTGCATAGGGGGGGATCCCAAGTTGGTTCACAATCCCGGGCATCGCTTGAAGCACTTGGTTCACGATTTCATCTTGAATGTCACAGTGTTTGGTAGCCACAACCTGATGACTGGTACGGGCAAAAAGACCGAGATAGGCGTCGCCAGCAATACCACCCCAGGGGAATTGCCCCTTATTGCGATACCCATACGCCTCGTGCGCCCCCTCTATCGAGCGTAGCGGAGGCTCTACCACATGTCCAATCCGGATTAGCGCTTGCCTCACACGATCTTCTTTATGCTTCAACTCCGCTGCGTACTCCCAGTGTTGAAAGACGCAGCCCCCGCACGCCGCATAAATGGGGCAAGGCGGGGCGGTGCGGGTACTTGAAACGTCGACGATGCGCTCGGTCCGTGCCCGTGAGAAATTGGTGCGGACCTCTGTAATCTCCGCCTCGACGCGTTCTCCCGGTAGAGCTCCGGAAACAAATACGACCCGCCCTGAGACATCTTCGGCGATACCTTCACCGGCTTGGCCCATGCGCTTAATAAGGAGCGTCACACGCTCCCCAAGTTTAGGCATCGACGGTGACGGCGGGTTCAACCATGACGACCCGATGGTCTCTCATCGCCAAAGGTATGCCAAGCGGTAGTGTCACCTTGCGTGGTCCGTGTCCGGCGGGAAGACCCCACCATAAGGCTACCCCAGCCCGTTGGCAGATGTCCGTAACCACGTGCAAGGCCGTGTAATCCGGCACATTAAGGGGCGCCTCACACCGCGTAGCCTCCCCAAACACCACGCCGCGCGCTTCTAACAATTCTCCGGAAAGCCATAGATGGGTCATCATGCGGTCAATACGATAAATCGGTTCGCTCACCTCTTCGAGATATAGGATCTTGTCCCGGGCATCCACCGCATAAGGTGTGCCAAGACTTTCCACCACCAACGACAAATTTCCCCCGGTCCAGGGGATTGCTTCCAGTGAATCTGGGGTTTCCTGGGTAAGAGGCTCTAAAGGCCCATCCCCAAGCATCCCCTTCTCGCCGGCAAGCATATTAAACGCATCATCACCATTTTCTCGCGACCAATCCATTTCCACGACCGGCCCATGAAACGTCACCCAATGGTAGAAACGCTGGAAATATAAGTGTAGAGCTGTGATATCGCTATAGCCCATGAGGATCTTTGGCACCTGGTGCGAAAAATCCACCCGGTCAAGGTGAGGTAGCAACCGAGAAGACCCCCACCCACCACGAGCTAAAAACACGGCGTCTACACGTTCGTCACACAAGGCCTCTATGAAGTCTCGGGCACGATCCTCGTCGCGACCCGCTAGGTAGCCCCATTGGTCCATCACGTGTTCGCCTACCGTCACATGGAATCCCCGCGCACGAATGGTTCGGATCCCTTCGGCCAGGCGCACCGCATCTACCCGGCCTGCTGTCGCCACGACCCGAATGTGTGCGCCTCTTTGAAGGAATCGCGGGAGCTTAAACATGGCTGGCAATCGCCTCACGCAACAGTGAATTCACTAAATTCGGCTTGGCCTGACCCTTAGTTGCTTTCATAACCTGGCCTACCAAAAAGGCCAAAGCCTTGTCCTTACCTCCCTGGAAATCGGCCACCACACCCGGATTGGCCGTGATGACTTCCGCTACGATCACACGAATCGCCTCTTGGTCGGTAATTTGGCTTAAGCCAAGACGTTGGACCACCGCTTCGGGCGACTCCTTCGTGGTAAACATGGCCTCCAATACCTCTTTGGCCATCTTTCCAGATAGCGTGCCATCCTGAATGAGCCCCAGGAGTTGGGCCAGGTGCTCGGCCGACACGCCAGGCGTGTCAAAAGAAAGACCTTGGGCATTCATGTGACGCGAGTAATCCGATAAGAGCCAATTGGTTACGAGCTTCACGTCTGGAAAGATCGCCACCACCTCGCGCCAGAATCCATAAAGGGCGCGATCTTGAACCAGTACCTCCACATCCCGCGAGACAAGCCCTTCTGTGGTCAGGCTATGCCGCAATGCTTCCGGGAGGTCCGGCATCTCCCGCTTTTGTGCCTCCAACCACTCTGTGTCGAGGATGAGCGGGGGAAGGTCGGGCTCGGGAAAGTATCGGTAATCGTTGGCGGCCTCCTTACTCCTTTGACTATAGGTGGTACCGGCCGCATCGTCGAAACCGCGGGTTTCTTTAACGACGCGGATTCCCTGTTCTAAGAGTGCTTTTTGGCGAACGATTTCATGTTCGATACCACGCTGCACATTTCGAAATGAGTTGACATTTTTAATTTCAACACGTGGCAAATCCACTAACGATCCGGTATAAGAAGACGGACGCAAGGAAATATTCGCATCGCAACGCATAGATCCCTCTTCCATCCGCAAATCTGAAATATCCAGGTAGCTCAGGACAGTACGGAGTTCCGTCAGATATAGGCGTGCTTCCTCGGGTGAGTGCATATCGGGTCTCGACACAATCTCGATTAACGGCACACCCGCGCGATTCAAGTCGACCAAAGATCCTGTCGCATCCCCAAGACGTTGGCCAATATGGTTCAATTTCCCAGCGTCTTCCTCCAAGTGAATCCGTTCGATGCCAATCGAACGCATCCCGAATTCACCGCGAATCGTGACATGTCCCTCGGTAGCCAAAGGCTGATCGTACTGGGAAATCTGGTAGGCCTTAGGCAAATCCGGGTAAAAATATTGCTTGCGGTCAAACTTTGAAAATGGGTGCACGTCGCATGAAAGGGCTAATGCAGCGCGTGTAGCGAGCGCCACCGCTTGTTGATTAAGCACCGGCAAAGCACCGGGCATACCGAGGCAGACGGGGCAAGTATGGGTATTGGGTTCTTGTCCAAATAGATTGGTACATCCACAAAAGAGTTTACTGGCGGTCTTTAATTCGACATGGACTTCGAGGCCGATAACCACTTCATAACTTTCACTCATTGAGACGAACCTCCTTGCATCGGCCACGACGGCACGGGTAATACGGATTCAAGAGCTTGGGCCATGCCTAAAATGCGTTCTTCTTGAAGGGCCGGTGCGATCCACTGTAGTCCCACCGGGAGTCCGTCGGTCAATCCAATGGGTTGAGACAAGCCCGGCAGTCCAGCTAGGTTAGTGGTCACGGTAAAGATATCTGTCAGGTACATTTGTAAGGGGTCGACTTCGCGTTCGCCAAATTTGAACGGCAAGTCCGGCACGGTCGGGGTGACGATAAGATCAACCTGACTAAACGCTTGTTCAAAGTCGCGGCGGATTAACGTGCGGACCTTTTGGGCTTTCAGGTAATAGGCGTCATAATAACCAGCCGAAAGGGCGTGAGTCCCCAAAAGAATGCGCCGTCGGACCTCACGACCAAAGCCTAGGGAGCGCGTGTTAGCGTACATTTGGATTAAATCGGGGGCGGCTTCGCGAAACCCGTAACGCACACCATCGTAGCGGGATAGGTTCGATGAGGCCTCTGCATTGGCAATCAGGTAATAGGTCGCGATAGCATAGCGGGTGTGGGGTAACGAGATAGGGACCAGGGTAGCCCCAAGACCTCGGAGTGTTTCTAACGCCCCATCCACTCTGGTGCGGACCTTAGGATCGATGCCGTCGCCAAAGTATTCCTCGGGAAGCCCAATCCGCATCCGAGATGGCTCGACTGCGGCTACGGTCGCCTGCGTGGGCATCACATCCACCGACGTCGCGTCATGGGGATCTTTACCCGTGATGACGTGCAAAAGCAAGACCGCATCGCGCACGGTACGAGCGAATGGCCCCACCTGGTCCAAACTCGACGCGAAGGCAATAAGCCCATATCTGGAGACTCGACCGTACGTGGGTTTCATGCCAACGACGCCACAATAGCTGGCGGGGGTTCGTATGGATCCCCCGGTATCCGATCCTAACGCGAGAGGAACCATTCCTGCCGCTACCGCGGCCGCCGACCCCCCCGACGACCCCCCCGGTACCCGCGTCGGATCCCATGGGTTTCGGGTTACCTGGTATGCGGAATGTTCCGTCGACGATCCCATCGCAAATTCATCGAGATTTACCTTACCGACGGGGATTGCTCCGGCCGCAAGCAAACGCTCCACCACCGTGGCATTATAGGGCGAACGAAAGCCCTCCAAGATCTTGGATCCTGCCGTAGTCGGCATCTCGCGAGTAACCAGATTGTCCTTAATTGCCACCGGAATCCCCGCTAAAGGTAGGCGCTCTTTTTGTTCGCGCGTAAGGTCCGAATCTATACGGGAAGCGGCATCTCGCGCTCCGTTATCGTCTACATACAGAAATGCGCCGATGTTGGCGTCCACATCGGCAATTCGCTCTAAGGCGGCGTCGACTAATTCCAGCGCCGACACCTCGCCCGATTGGACACGGCGCACCATTTCCACCGCATCCCAGGTCAAACTCGCCATTATTGGCCACCTCCGTCGAGGATCTTCGGCACCACAAACATACCGGTCACCACTTGCGGTCCATTTTGGATAGCCAAGGCGATCGGCAAAGATTTTTCGACCTGATCCGACCGCCATACGGTGTGTTGTTCAACCACCTGGCTGGTCGGAACCACCTGTTCCGTATCTAATTCGTTCAATAGGTCTATGTACTCCAGAACGCGACTTAGGGTATCTTGAATCTCTTGGAGTTCAGACGGCTCCACCGAAAGGCGTGCAAGATTGGCGACATGTAGTACATCTTCTTTTGACAGCAACATTAAATTCCCCTCCAATAATCCTAAAATTATAGCACGAGTTGAGATCAACTCGAAGTCGACAAAAGCGAGGCTTGCCTGCTCGGATTAGAACGGACAGGCAAAATCTGCGTGAGGTGTTACGTTATTAGGGGGCTAAGACCGACCGGTTATTTATCCGTCATCACGTACCAATGCATCGTGCCTTCGAGAGCCATAGCTTGAAGTGCTTCTGGTGGGGCATCCCCCACATCCTGCGGCTGTGCCACCACCACCAGATGCCCGCTTTCCACCAAATGAGGACGAACCGCATTCCATAGATGTTGCAAAGACAAAGCCTCTGGTGCCAGAGCGAATATATCCGTGTAGAAGGCCACTGGTGGGCCCGATAAATACGACCAAAAATCCGCGACGGTCACGGCGATGGCAGGAATTAATTGTGCGTGAATCGCTGCTTTCACCACGTGGTTGCGAATTTCTATGCCGTGAACATCATGCGCACCAAAGTCCTGTAAAATCCGTAGCTCTAAACCCGCGTGACACCCCAAACATAAGAACGACGCGGCGGCTAGTTAATGCTTTTTGCGATATCCAGCGGCGACCAAAGCCGTCGCGACGCGGGCATGAACCAATCCTGGCACCAAAGCGGGAAGCCCTTCATGACCAACCAAACGCAAACGGTCATCGATGGTAGCCGCGGCTCGCCGCCATCGATCGCGTTGGACCCGTGTTGCTGGAAACGCACGATAGACCCGCTCCAGGCTTTGCCAATCATCCCATCGGTCTAGACTCTTCGGTCAACTACCCCGGCCTAAAGGCCGGAGCTTGCGACTCCCCGGAAGTGCCAACGATGGCCGAAGCCGTCTCCTTCCTTCAATTGGGGTCGCATCATAGGACGGTTGACGACGCCCTCACGACCACGGGCCTGCCGTGGTCGCACCTGTCACCCGGTACTCGATTCCCAGACGGTGCAGGTTCATCGCGCCAATCCGATCATCGTTCGACTGGTACTGGCATTGTTGACATTGAAAGTGGTGCATGTGCTTATCGCGGTTTCCCCGAGCAACGTGGCCACATTTCGGGCAGGTTTGCGAGGTATAGCGGGGATCCACCGCCACCGTGCGTCCTTGGTGCAGGGCGGCTTTGTATTCGATCATCTGACGGAGTTGGTAAAACGCCCATGACACCTGGGTATAGCGATCACGGCGCCGAACCCGCTCGGTCGCCGTGCGGATGCCGGTCAGATCCTCCACCACAAACAGCGTCTGAGCACCATAACGGACAACGAGTGCCTTACTGACCTGATGATTTACATCGGTCATCCAACGGTTTTCTCGTTGTCCTAGGCGTTTCAGACGCCGCCGGGCAGAGGGGGTCTGCCGCCGTTGCAAATCGCGCCGCAAGAGTTTGAAATGTGCCCGCCGCGATTTCACCCTGCGGCCGGAAACAAAGGTGGTCTGTCCCTGCGAATCGTAGGCCGTGATCAAAAAGTTGATCCCGAAGTCTAAGCCGACCACTTGATGCAGGTCCGCAAGGGCGGTGTCGCTCACCTCTTGCGTCATCGGCGCATGGAGGAACCACCGACCATGCCGATACACGAGATGGGCCGTGCCAAACTGCCAGTTGCCATCGAAATAGCGTTCCATCCCCTGCCGGGCGAAGGGCACCGACACCCGGCCTGCGAGCGTATTGAGGGAGAACCCGTCGGCTTTCAGCGAATAGTCGCGATTCCAGACGAGATCCAAGGCGGGTTTCGTAAACTGCACCCGCGTCCACGGATGCCCGTGGGCCAACACACTCTTATAGCGGGCAATCACCGTCTTGATGACGGATTGCGCCATCTGCGAGCGTAAGCCAAACTGGGTTCGCAGGGGGCGATAAGTGTTGGTATGGAGGGCGGCTTGTTGGAGGCCATGCGTAGTGAAGACACGGTCAGACACCCAATTGCAACCCTGGCGATAGGCCTCGAGGGTCTGCTGCAGCAACGTCGCCTGCTCCGGCGTGGGATACAATTGTACTTTGGCGGTCAGGGTGAGTTCCATCGCACACGCCTCCAATTATTCACTAACCCTATCATATCTCATAGTTAGTGAGATGCCAACCTTGAAAAGGCGGGGCTTCTCTCACGCGGCTCCTCCCCGGCCTGAAGGCTGAGGTATCCGCCGCGCTGTATTTTGATGAAGATAGATTCATGTCTTAGCTCCCTTATGTTTAGCTATTCATCCATCCTACCGACCATGTGTTAGGGACCCTTTCTCATTCATCCATAGCCTTTGACCCAACCTCAGGTATCCTATTATGGGCATTGGGGTCGTAAGGAGTTTGTGACACTAATCACCCTATGCCCCAAACCAAACCGCAACCTCAAATTAATAAGGGAGGCATCAAAAGTCAGCTCGGTGACCTCTGTCACAAATCTGCACAAAATCCCTCTTATGCTAAAGAAGCGTGCAACCTTCGCAGTCGAATCGGTAACCTGGCGCCCTTATTTCGCCTTAAGCGTCAGAGCCACGAAGATCATCTTTCTGAAGTGATGAAGAAGATTGATACGTTTATTTCACCCGGGGGGCTAATGCGGTGAACACATTCCATCTCTTTTTTCTCCTGACGACGTTACTGGCGGTCCTGTGGTTTGGTCTCTTAATCCTTGAAAAAGGATACGTGTTATCTCTGGCCAGACCCTATACAGGAACCAGCACGCCGCGGCAATCGCTGCTTGGCATAATCACCGAAGTCGGATTGCATAGAAAACTATTCCGGGATCGATATTCAGGCGCAGCGCACTTTGTCATTTTTTGGGGATTCCTCGCGCTCACCATCAACACATTCTGGTTTTTATGGCAAGGTCTATGGTTTAGTCACGCGCCCCAACCTCAGTGGCTTGGTGTGTGGCTCACCCCGCTAAACGATCTCGCCGTGCCACTGGTAGTGTTTGCGGCCTTGATGGCCTTTATTAAACGGTATCTATTAAAAACCCAACGATTGCGCCGTAATTGGGATGCCGGCATCATTTTAGGTCTCATCGTCCTCATCGTGCTCACGGACCTCTTTCGTGAAGCGTGGAACTTAGGGAATCACCGCATTGGCGGCTATGCTCCCATCGGCACTTGGATTGAGTACCATGTCATGGGTTCTTTTGTCCATTCTTCCGAGGTGGGACTGTGGTTGGGCGGCATCAAACTCGTCGCGGAACTAGGCTTTCTGGTCTATCTTCCCTACTCTAAACACTTTCATCTCATCGTTGCACCCTTCAACGTCTGGCTCAAAGCGTCTGAACCAAGCGGTATTGTCGCCCCGATTGATTTTACGACCGAAGACGCCGATCATTACGGCCTCAGCACCGTCCGCGACATGACCTGGAAAGATATGCTTGACCCATATTCTTGTGTGCAATGTGGGCGTTGTGATGACGTATGCCCTGCCCATCAAACCGGAAAATCGCTCTCCCCGATGCAACTGATGATCGACTTGCGCCATCATTTAGACCAGGTGACTCGCCAAAGGGCCAGCAATGACGCATCACCAGACATCCCCCCTCTTGCAAAAACAACCCTAGCGGGGCCCGTGATTCATACCGACGCCATTTGGGACTGCACGACTTGCGGTGCTTGCGTACAGGTCTGTCCGGTAGACAACAACCACTTAACCAAAATTATTCCGTTACGCCAAGACCTCGTATTAACCCAGAGCTCCATGCCCGAAGAGGTCACGCGAGCTGTGCGGGCCATGGAGGGAGGATCCGGTAATCCATGGGGACTGAACGACGAAGGACGCCATACATTTGCCGAAGAGGCGGGCGTAAAAGATGTCTCCCGCGGTGAGGTATCCGCCGTACTGTATTGGGTCGGTTGTGCGGCAAGTATTGATCCTCGAGCCCGCCAGGCGGCCATACGGACCGTCCAACTGATACGGGACGCTGGAGTCGACATTGGGGTCATGGGCAGTCAGGAGCGTTGCACGGGCGACCCGGCGCGCCGCATGGGTCAGGAATACCTCTTTCAAAATATGGCCACCCACAATATTGATGCGCTCAACGCCGCGGGAATCACGACCATCGTCACCAGTTGCCCCCATGGCTTTAATACCTTTGTCAACGAGTATCCTCAATTGGGAGGACATTTCGAAGTCTACCATCACAGTCAGTTCTTGCAAAAACTCTTGACGAAGGGCAAGTTGCAGGGGAAAACATCGCATCAGCCGGGATCCGCTACGTACCATGATCCGTGCTATCTCGGTCGCCATAACGGCATTTACGAGGCTCCGCGCGATATCATCACCGGAACCGGCATGATCCTCAAGGAAATGCCGCGTCACCACGAAAACGGATTTTGTTGTGGAGCAGGCGGAGGACGCATGTGGATGGAAGAACGCTCTGGCACCCGCATTAACCGTAACCGTTCACGCGAAGCCTTAGACGTTGGGGCGGATCAACTCGTCACCGGTTGTCCTTACTGTTTAATGATGTTAACAGATGGCGTAGCAGAAGAGTCCGGTGAGCTCCCAGTGCAAGACTTATCCGCGCTGTTGGAACCAACAACGACGTAAATCCGGGCGGCGTGTGTATACGGAATTTAGAGCATCTACCGAAAACCACCCCCCGGACCAATCCGAGGGGTGAATGTTTACCGCGATTCAATTATGTTGTGACGCTCAAAAAGACCCAAGATTTTGGTCAGCGTAGGCTCATCATCGAGATTTGGATGGAGGTAGGGGACACGTACGAATCCCCAGCAGGCGATAGACTCCACAAAACCCCGTAATACCAGTTACGAGCGCTAGCACCCCAAAGATCCCAAACCCCCATGTCCCTATCGCTCCGCCCACACGCTCATACGCCAAAACCCCTAGAATCAGACCGAGTACCACCCGAATCACACGATCCGTACCGTTTTCGTTTTTGTTCATCACACACCCCCGTCAATAGTAGTCATTTAAATTACTACTACTTTATGATATACTTCTCTTTGAGAAAAATACAAGAGATCTGATGGGAGATTTAACGAGTTCTCCTCGAAGTCGTGAGCCTTCCCACCCGTGGTCAAACACGGCTGTAGTGGTGTACGGTGGAGCTCAGAGAAAAATTTTAGAGAGCACTCACAACAAGACGCAACTGAGGTGGCATTCATGGATCCGGTACAAATGCTCCAAGAGGTAGGATGGTCGGCATTAGAGGCTCGGGTGTATGTGTCCTTGACCGAGGCTGAGGGTGCCTTAACAGGTTATCAGACGGCAAAAGTGGCGCGGATCGCACGCGCCAATGTCTATCCGGTAATCGAGCGACTGATTCGGCGGGGAGCATTGCTAGAAGAACCGGGCGACACCGGGCCACGCTATCGCGCCGTTCCGTTCACCACGGTGTCACACGCGCAAATCAACACGCTTCAGAACAAAATGGCTCAAATCGACGCCTCTCTCCCCGTCAAAAAAATGGCCTCCACCTTTTTTACTGGCCGAGGACAGGATGCCTTATGGACACACGGGAGCGCCCTCATTAGGGCAAGTCAAAACCACATCGCCGTGGGTGCGTCGGCCAACACAGTTCCACCATTCGCTCCCCTCCTTAAAGAGGCCCGCGACCGCAAGATTAGTGAACAATTCATCTGCTTTGATCAGTGTCCACCGCCCGGGTGTGGTGTGTGTCCACCACGCACGCACGTACCTCTTCTCGGATCGTATGCACCGCGCGGGTGGTTGGTGCTCATTCGCGATAATGAAGAGGCGTTGATCAGTGTAGGATCCGGAGCCTCCGTCGAACTGGTGCTAACCAACATGGAACCAATCCGTGAGACGATCCGTGTCTTGTTTAATCAAAGCCTTCTGCAAAAGTAAGTGGCCTACGGAAATTTCGCCGATGCGTTCATACCATGTCTTATCGATCAAACGTGATCCCGGTCACAAACCCCAAGACCTTTAGAAGCTATTCTACGTTCAAGTGTTAGGGTTCACGTGGGAGGTATAGAGGGATGTCCAATCATGACATCGCACAGGCCATGCGTCATCACCATGCGGAAATGGTCGATACGTTGCACCAGTTGACCCAACAAATGGTGATGGCGTCAAACTGGAAATTCACCCGCGATATCGTTACCCCGTGGATTACCACCGAAATCGGTCGCCAGGCGCTTGCTGAAGAAACAACCGTGTATCCGGTAGCGAGACGAATTAACTATCAACTCATCGAGTTGATGTTGTACGACCACGTCGCGTTGCACACGCTGACCACCGAACTGGAACGACCGGATACGCGCGACGCGGCGCTAATGGCATGCGCTCAGATCTCTCATTTGTTTGAGAGTCACGTCGATAAAGAAAATCGGTTCATCATTTCGCCAATCGAGTCCCTAAGCGATGTGAATCTAGAAGTGGTGCTGGGCGAAATGCATCAATTGTTAGCGCCTTGACCCAAAACCCACAACGCAGACCCGTCGAGCTTGGATGGGACCCTTCCTCTTGCGTAGATGGCTGTTTTCATCCATTACGAATCGTGGACCGGAGTTTTTTTACTCTCGGATGCTTTCCAGCCAAAATGGCTTCCCATGGGCAAGCACGAACATCATCATTAAGGCGCCGACAATAACCCCGCAGAACGACACCGTATCCGTGTTGTGGCTTGGGCCAAAAATCATATGCGTGCCACGCCTAGGAGCGGTGGCATGAGATAGCTCAGCCGCGCTTTCGGTTTCTACGCCATACAGAGAGCACACCCTTTGGCAGCGTCGCTGCGCACACTTCCGCCCATCAAGGGTCGCCACATCCAAGGTTCGGTTCGCGGGCATCTCACAGGACAAGAAGAGTTCGTGTTTCTCTGGTCCGAGAGACATGGCTTTGTGTGACCACAATCACACTCATCGGTCCGTATCAGAGGCATGCTTAAAGAAGCCAGGGGAGTGCAGGAGTACAGAAGAGAAGGTGAATTTTCGGAAGGCATCATCGAAAAATATTAGGATAACGGTTAGAGGTTGATGGTCTCGTCGGTGACGTGGTGTTGCATTGGTGGCACGGTCAAACCCGCCGCTTTATATCCTTGTCCAAGCAGCACTCGTTGCAAAATCCCGAGGATCCGAAGACGGCGGTCGTCTATGTGGGGATGCCCCGCTTGCACGGTGAATCATCGACGGCTCGACAATACAAGCGATCCACAAAGAGTGCCCCTACTTCGACCCCATTCACATCCCGGTTACGCATGGTTCTTCCCTGCTATGCCGCATTGCGGTTGTAAGTAGAGGACGACAGGCGTTATTCATCGAGTGATAAAGCACATCTGAGGAGGATGGCGATTGCAGTTTTTGTTGAGACATCGAGATATCGCGAACCTGGAAAAGTTAAGTGTCTATTGTGCCCATGGAGGATACGAGGGACTTCGTCGCGCCGTGTCGCGCGAGTCCCAGTGGGTGCGAGATGAAGTCGCGCGCTCCGGACTAAGGGGGCGAGGAGGCGCAGGATTTGCAACCGGACGGAAGTGGAGCTTTCTCGACCAATCGGTCGAGACCCGCTATATGGTTGTCAATGCCGACGAGGCGGAACCCGGTACGTTTAAGGATCGTGAACTGATTGAGCATAACCCCCATCAAGTCATTGAGGGAGCCCTGATTGCTGCCTATGCGCTGAATGCCCAAGAAGCGTACATTTTTGTACGCGGAGAATTGCTGGCCGGATACGAATCGCTCCAGCGCGCACGCGACCAAGCGGCCGATGCGGGTTATATCGGGCCCCATATTTTCGATTCCTCATTCTCGGTAACGCTTCGGGTTTTTCGTAGCGCTGGCGCATACATCTGTGGAGAAGAAACCGCGTTACTGGAATCCTTAGAAGGCAAGCGGGGTCACCCGCGGATTAAACCTCCGTTTCCTGCCCAAGTTGGCCTCTATGGAGCCCCTACGGTGGTGAACAACGCAGAAACGGTGGCCAATCTCCCCCAAATCATGAGTCGAGGCGCCAACTGGTATCGTCAATATGGCACACCGGATTCGTTCGGTATAAAAATTTTCTCCGTGAGTGGTCGTGTGGTACGCCCCGGAAACTATGAATTACCGCTAGGGGCCCCCCTCTCAACTCTTCTCTACGAATTGGCTGGCGGCCCTCTCCCCGGTCACACCTTCAAGGCCGTAATCCCCGGTGGAAGTTCGGTTCCATTGCTGGTTCCAGACAGTTTTTCGGTGCCACTGGCCTATGAATCGTTGATCCAAGCCGGGTCAATGCTGGGTTCGGGTGGCGTGATGGTGCTAGATGACACGGTCTGTATGGTGTGGGCAGCGGCTCGCCTCCTCAAGTTCTATCGTGCAGAGTCATGCGGCAAGTGCACACCGTGCCGGGAGGGTACGTACTGGATGACCGCCATTCTTGAGAAGATTGAGAACGGCGCGGGAACCCCTGCGGATTTGGAACGTCTCCCCGACATCGCTGACAATGTGAACGGAAACTGCTTGTGTCCATTGGGTGATGCCTCCCTGCCGTTTATGCTGAGCGCGATGAAACACTTCCGCTCAGAATTTATTCAGCATATTGAGGAACATCGCTGCCCCATGGACCCTTATATCTCCCGCTAAAATCGGTGATGGAGGCGCAACATTTCTCGTTCCTTTTTCCCCCTTACGGTCGGAACCTACCATATTACTCAAGCAAGGGTCGCCGCAGGCCTGGTGTGAGAGTTCACGGCTTACCAGATAATGTCCGTGGGCCGCACGGATACGGATTGAGGGATCGCATTTGTGGCAATCCTAGCACCTGGGTCTTGTCTACTCACCATATTCATGTCCCCCATAGCCCCGACTCGCCCGAGGTTGCTGACATAGTTCAGACGATCAGGTCCCCGTGCACCGAGAAACCCCGTGTCACCGATTCGGGCCCGGCCACCATCGGGCGCCTTACAGGTGTCTGGTCGTTGCTATCGTCGGTTCGAATCCCGTGGATGGTAATGCCAGTGAAATCCACTATGGTCGAATATCGCTTGGTGCAGTCCCAAAGACGCCACTAAAATCCATGACCCAAATGCAATCCAGACAAACCCGGCACCGATTCGATGCAACGGTGTGAATCCTTGGATATGGGCCATCGTGGTCGTCGCCGTCGCATACATCCCGAGCGGGAATACAATGCTCCATTGCGCAGGATGATATCGCACGGCTTCGGATCCTTTCCAATATTTCCAAATGCCTAAGATGACTAACAAGGGAATCCACCAGCTTCCCCATGCCCACAACATCAGGGTGACACCCTCAAGAAAAGGGCGCAAGGTGATAAGAATCATGACATGCGTGTGAACCGCCAACAGGCGAGAACTGGCCAGGACCGTAATGGCTGTTGCGCCCATATTAATCCAGTATGGTGGTTGCAAATCGTTATGGGTCACCTGTCGAAATAGTAGTCGTTCCATCACAAGACCAATAAAGATGACATAAAACATGAGTCCCATGGCCCAAAACGCACTGGCGATCAGAAACAACACGGTAGCCTGGTGCGGGATAACATCGATGAGAGCCGCCAAATAGGTAGCAATGGATTGTTCTGCGACAATAGCAATGAGCCAACCACCATTGACGTCTGAGAGTTTTACCGCTGGCCCGGTAATGAGAGCCGTCATTACCGTATAAAATAAGACGGCCCAGATCACGATGGCGATACTCCCTAAGATGATCGATAAATCGACCCAGCCCGCCAAGAGAAAACGAACCGCCAAGACATTTGACCCCGCCACAATAGTTAGGAAGCCAAAAGTTGTCGCGGAATTGGTCATGTCTCGCCACATGGCTTGAGGTTGGCTTATAGCCCTGGTTAAATAAACAACCCAAAGGACTACGTAGAATCCACTAGAGAACCATAAAAGCCCATTCGAGAGCCAAAGGTGATGATAGAGATAGAGTACCGTCGATACGATACCGGTCGCCATGACGGCGGCAAAATATCCCGGATAAAATGATTGCTCGGCCTCTTCGGGCATTGATTTAACCACCCCTTGGTCAGAGACTCATCTTGCTCATCCTAAGATGGCACGGTGTACCGATTGATGAATCATGTTAATCTGGATGGTCCGGGTCTACCGTGATATTGATCACCAAAAGATTACTCTCAGGGTCCTTTGTTCGATCACCACCCAACCGCTAGATCGGTCAACCTTTCAAAAGTTGTTTCGGGTTCATGGTCACCGGCAGGTGACCCCTTCGGCCACCGGCCTTATGGACATCATCCTCACACCCCTCTGCGCCCATTTTTGCTGCACCAGATCATCGACCTGATCATTCTTAAGCCATGCTATTAACGCATCTCCACCTCCCGCACCAGACGTTTTCCCACAACCGCCCACTTGCGTCACCACACCTAAAGCCTCGGAGATTAAGGGCGTCTCAATAGGGATAGCCGCCATCACTGAGAGACGTCGCAGTGCCTCACGATTGCTTGAGACAGCGTGACAAAAATCCTCTGAAAGATTCTGATCCACTGCCTGGACAAACTGCCCCACAGCCTCATCACTCGCCCATAAAAATTCTCTAAAGCGATCCGGTTCTCGTTGCTGAAATTCGATCATACGACGCATTAAACTGGGTGTCGATGCGGGAATCGCTGTCCAACCAACACGAAAACTCAAGAGAGGATTCAGTGACATCGGCACAATTTGGAGGTCAGGCCAGGGCTTTTCTATCAGAAGATGCGCACTGGCCTTCGAGTGCAGTTGTCCTTCGAGCCATCCGGGATCGTACCGGCGATATAGGAGACGCCCTCCATACGTGGCGGCCGCTACATCCGCACAGGAACTCAACGCTTGAACTCCCACATGAGCGAGTGAAGCCAGTTTGAAGATAGCCTCCCGTGCCAAGGGTTTGTGGCTAGCGAACGCATACAACCCTGCGACCATGGCAACCGTTAACGCCGCACTCGATCCAAAGCCATATTTGACCCCATGCGGAGATTGTAGTGTACTGATCACCACCAACCGAAACGGTGGGATAGCTGTGCCTTCTTCAGATAAATATCGATCCACCCATGAAAATGCCTGATGGACTAATGCAAGGTTCGGTGTTTCTGCCATGTGTCGCCGAAGGGTGCTCCAATCGGTCGCCGTAATTCGTGGAATGTTCGTCCCCACGAAGTTTAGGGAGAAATCTGATGACGGAGCCAAAGAACACGTTAGGTCACGGTCGATGGCTAGTACCACACTCGGATGGCCCTTCTGAGTGACCGCATACTCACCCATCAACATGAGCTTCCCTGGGGCTCGTGCCGTCGTCATCCGTCGCATTCGTCGATTATTTGGGCCCCTGGTCCAGGGCTCAAATCCCATACTTGCTTAACTCCAGGGACGGCCAACATGGCTTCACGGATGACCCCTACATCAGCCCGTTGACACAGCACCACAACATGCGGTCCGGCGTCAATCGTAAAATAGGCTTGAACACCCACTCTTCGAAGGCTCTGTACGCGCCGGATGACGTCGAAGGTAAATCCTTCCCAATAGATAAAGGGCGGGTCTGCCCCCATCGTCGTGGCATGCATCTTCCAGGCGTTGGCTTCGGCAATCTGGCCCACCCCCGCGAAATCTCCTCTATCAAGCGCTTGTCTCATGCGAACGAGGTCGTTCTCCACGGCTTCTAACCAAGCCTCATAAAAGGGAGACGTCTCTACGGTTCGGCGCATTCCTTCGCAGCTGGAAATTGTTTTGGCACCGGCGTTTACCACCACCGCTTGCAATACCATATCGTGAAGCCGATGTCCCAGAATCGGTTCGGCCAGCGAATCGCTTCCGTCCGCTTGCGTTCCGCGATGCCATTGCACCCATCCCCCGAAAATCGACCGTGCTGCAGACCCGGATCCACGACGCGCAATGCGTGATAATGTCCAAACGTCTGGCATTCCTCCGAAAGCTCGCGTCGCCGCCATCGCAAGGGCGGCATAAGCGGCTGACGAGGACGCCAGTCCTGCCCCTGGCGGCACCCGATTCTCGGATCGCACCAAGGCGTACATTTTCTGCCCCACGGAACCTCGAATCACGTCCAGAAATTGGCTGACTCGGATCTGGTCGACCGCTGACGCCGGCACTCCGTCAATGAATACCTGGTCACTCCCCAAACGGGTGTCCCCTGTCACGGAGGTCGTCACAAAAAGTTTGTCCACCGTCATGGAAATACTCCCGGTCATCGGCAAATTAAGCGTCTCATCCCGCTTCCCCCAGTATTTGACCATAGCGATATTAGCGTGCGCCCGCGCGACAACCGTTCTCACAGGAATCCTCTGTCGTATAACGGTTGGACCCTTAAACTCTCTATGCTTGGTGCGCCCACCAGAAACATGGCAACGCGTAGCTCGAGCATCCATTGTTGCACGATATGGATGACCGCCTTGGTACTCGTTGTCGCCGGCTCCAATAAGGGACGGGCCAATCCCACCAGATTGGCGCCCAACGCCAGAGCTTTAGCCGCATCTAATCCATGACGAATGCCTCCTGAGGCAATCAACGGGAATGTCGGTAACCGCGAGCGACATAGTCTAAGACTTTGGGCCGTGGGGATACCCCAGTTTGCAAAAAGTTGGGCAATCGTCTTTCTCGCCGGATCCGTTGTACGAAACCCTTCTATCGCGGCCCACGAGGTGCCTCCGGCACCGCTGATATCCAAGGCCGAAATTCCCCGTTCGACCAATCGAGTGGCGACCTCGGGGTCGATTCCGCACCCCACCTCTTTGGCCAATAACGGGATCGGTAAGTGGGTAGCCAAGTCACCAATCCGATCCAAGAGCCCGGAAAAGTCTGTATTGCCGCCGGATTGAATAACCTCTTGTAATGGATTCATGTGCAAAAATAGGCCGTCAGCGCGAATCACGTCCGCCGCATCTAGTGCATCTTGGAGGCTCAGCCCGTAATTCAGTTGCACCGCCCCTAAGTTTCCCAACACATAGAGGTCTGGAGCCACGTCACGGACTACACGAAAAGTTGATCGGGTAGAAGGATCTTCCAGCATCACGCGTTGGCTTCCAACTCCCATGATTAACCCCATTTCTCGGGCTGCTTCGGCTAAATGCCGATTAATGTCTTTGCCTCGCTCCGTGCCCCCAGTCATGCTGGAAATGATAAATGGTGCCGCCAATTCGCGCCCCAAAAAAGTCGTCCGTAGGGAAATTCGGTCGTAATCGACTTCGGGCAGGGCTCGATGCCGAAATTCGACCTCATCGAAGCCTCCCGAGCGACCCATAGTAATCGATTGGTTCAAGGCAATGTCTAGATGCTCGTCCTTTCTCTTCATGGTGTCCGTCATGGAGTCACGTCCCTTTCCAGTGTGGTCAGTGCCCAGACATTCTTCGCTCCGGCTCGCTGTAGCGTCCTGGCGAGATTCCGTTGGCCCGTAGCATCCGGCGCCAACGCAATAATCGTACCGCCACCGCCACTGCCGGTAAGTTTGGCCCCGAGCGCCTGGCCGAGCAAGGCTGCTTCCACGAGGCGGTCCACATCCGGCGTGGTCACATTCAATGCCCTTAATTCTTGGTGACCTTCAGTTAGTAGCGTGCCCAATAACTTATAGTCCCCGGAGGCCAGACAGTCTCGGGCAGTGTGCGTCAATGCGCCAAGTCGTTCTATCGGCCCGTTCGTCCTGGGTCGGCTGGCCTGTACACGCCGGACCATAATGCCCGTATGACCTGGTGAATTCGAAGTGGCCACCACCAAAAAGAGACGTCGAGGCAACAATAGCGTTGTCAAACCCTCGCCACGGGTAAACCATAAGGGGCTATCCGTACTTGCCGCTCTCACGTCGATGCCACTCGGTGTCCCGTGCACCACCGTCTCAGCCAGATGAGCCAGGTCCCAGAGTTCCTCTCGAGAGAGGGGCACCCGATACCGGTCATAAAGCGCACGAATCGTTCCAACGGCCACGGCGGCACTAGAACCAAGACCGAACCCGGCAGGAATCGTGGAAGTGATAACAATCCGGACGGGATCGTCCGACGCCCCCAGTCGGTCACGAATCGCGGGTATCATGACGCGTAAACCGAGCAAAGTTTTCGGCGCCGCGGCTAGGGGTCCCCTATAGTAAGCGCAGTCTAATGCGTCGAGTCCGGTCACTGGTATAACCTGGACATCCACCGCCACGGATGAGAATGGCAACGCGATGGCAGGGTGGCCATAGACAACCGCATGTTCACCGAGGAGAATGACTTTGCCATGAGCCGAGCCTTGCCCCTGCCATTCGGATCGATGCATCCCTACCGCTCGATCTCTATCCACGGTGCAGGGCCGCCGGCGGCCACGCCTAAGCGCGCCCTCGCATGCAACGCCATGTGGCCTTTTTGAATACCTTCTGTGACCAGGGCTCGCAAAGCAGCGAGGTTTTGGGCTAACCCCACGGCCATTATCACTTTTGCCAAATCGGTTGCCCGAGATACCCGTAAGATCTTCAGAGCGAGGCGCGACATGGGATTGAGCGCTGTAAACCCACCAACCGTCGCAATGGGCATAGGTAATTCTAGTGATCCGACCAAGTCCCCTCGAGAATTGATTGCCCATCGCGTCATGGACCGATATTGCCCTCCTCGCGCGGCAAACGCATGGGCTGCTGCTTCGATTGCCCGCCAATCGTTGCCGGTGGCTACAACTACGGCATCAACCCCATTCATGATGCCTTTGTTATGAGTCACCGCGCGATAGACATCGGCCTCGGCAAATTCATAAGCCGCGATGATACGATCCCTCACTGCTTCACCCGACAATTCGCGCGTGGCAAGCATGGCCGCGGGAACCGTGCAATCGGCACGCGCCAAACATTCGTCCGTGTAATTAGACAAAATGCGTAAATACGCGGTCCCCCCGGCAATACTTTCTATCGCGGGCGCAATCCCCTCCATCATGGCGTCGATAATATTAGCCCCCATGGCGTCTTGCGTATCGACACGGACTTGGACAATGACCATGTGGGATCTCACTCCGTTTGGTGCCTGATCTATCACCCGAACCTCCAGGGATAAGGCTCCTCCGCCGCGAATTTTCATGCCGGGGCGCACATCATTCGCCAAATCCAACAGATCCTGTGAGCGCGCCAATAGTCGTTCTCGACTGGTGTTGGCGTCCTCACAACCTACCACTTGCACTTGCCCAATCATGCGGCGTGCGGAAGCCTCGGCGTGAAAGCCACCCGCTTGTCGAACCAGTTTGGCGGCATAACTCGCCGATGCAACGATGGATGGTTCTTCCACGACCATCGGCACCAAGTAATCGACGCTATTGACGAGAAAATTGGTCGCTACCCCAAAAGGCAATGCGAACACGCCAAGCGCGTTCTCGATGAGGTGGTCCAACTGGGTTTGTATCCCACCTAGGTCAAACACGTTAAGGTCCTCAGGTGATAGCTCGCACATCTCACTGACCAGGCAGAGACGTTCTGTGGTTGACAGCATGTGAAAGTTCGGTAGACGTGATGTCATCCCAACTTACCTCCTCCGAGACCATAATATTCGATGACCCCATACGGTCTAAGACCGAAATACATGGGCGCTATGTTCATAAATCACTTCCGGAACCCCGGCCCGCGCGTTCAGCACTCGCGCCAGTACAAAGAGTAAGTCTGAAAGACGATTGAGGTATGTGAGCACAGGGGGATGAATCGTCTCCAGGCGTTGCAGGTGGACAACGTCGCGCTCAGCGCGGCGCACCACGGTACACGCCAAGTGAAGGAGTGCTCCACTCGGGGCACCCCCCCGCAAGATAAATTGAGTGAGGGGTGGGAGTTCACCCTGGTACCGATCAATGATAGGTTCTAATTGAGTGGCGGCAGTATCCGGGGTCCGATAGGAGTGCTTCTTATCATCCACTCGCGCCAAATCCGCTCCCACGTCCCACAACATCTGCTGAACAGCAATCAGTACCTCGGCGACGTCGGACACCGCGGTGTCCGACGCCACAAATGCAATGACCGACCCAATCACGGCCCCCGCTTCATCGACGCTACCATAGGCCCCAACCCGCGCGTCATCTTTCAGTCGACGAGTGCTGCCAATGACCTGGGTCTTTCCCAGATCGCCACGTCGCGTATAAATTGGCATGTCACCCATTCTCCTTTTGCATTAAATTGAGTAACGCGTCACGATACATCATGCCATGCCCCCCGGGAAAGGCCGTGACCAATGTCACAAAGCGACCCGCCACTGCCAACTAGCCGGTCACGCTCATCATGACCAATTCGGGCAAGTTCATTTCACACACGGTGCCTATTCAGTCATGCAAATACGATCATGGGATGATTGGCTTCGCGGACTTTCCTTTTCCTTGCAATACTGGGTGGAGTGTGGCAGCACATCCTAACCGATCTGAAGTCCCCAGGTTGGGATCACGATATCGATACCGCGGGATGACCATCTGTCGATCATCGTGGACCACACAAACAGGAAAAGTGCGGTCCCATCCCGGTCGTAGCCGACAAAACCCGTCACCCGCAACACACCTAACCACAGGATTTCGTGATAATAATCACGGGTACGATCCAGACCGAGATCTACCATAGGAGATGATGAAAGGTTTGAGCTCGAATTCGAATTTAAGGAGCGTGTGACGATGCACTTAATCACCGAAACGGATCATGTCGATGATTTCCTTGAGGCCACCGAGATCGTAGATTTTTATCATCCAACCATCGCAGCTCGTGTTGCCAAGATTCAAGACCTGGCAAACACGCTGGAAAATCAGGCCGCCATCGCTTTTGAATACACCCGTGACCAGGTTCGGCACTCCTTTGATGCTGACGACCTAATCGTTACGATCACCGCGCCAGATGTGGTGTCGGCGGGGACCGGTATTTGTTTTGCCAAATCCCACTTGTTGGCGGCGTTGTTTCGAGGTTTGGGTATCCCCACTGGGTTTTGTTACCAACGGGTGATGCGTCGCGGCACCGTTGAATCTGGATTTGCGCTGCATGGACTCAATGCCGCATATTTCCCCGAATTTGGCTGGGTACGATTGGATCCACGCGGCAATCGACCAGGGATCCAATCGGAATTTAATCTCTACCAGGAACACTTGGCGTACCCGATCCATGTAGATGCGGGAGAATCCGATTATCCTTACGTGTATCGCCACCCGTTACCTTCGGTGCTCGCCTCCCTTTACTCGTCAAAAAATTGTCGCGAGCTTTTTTTTCAACGACCTGAGATACTTGAAACACCCACATGGGCCCGTCATCATCAAAATCCTGGAGAGCCCGCCATGACCAGACCGGTCGATCATCAGCCGGATTATCCATCAACC
>JAJYPK010000124.1 GCA_021795465.1 Bacillota bacterium | reverse complement strand
GGTTTTTGGGATCGCCCCCGAAAGTTCCTGGCTCCTTGATTGCTGCGCCGGGGCCGTTGGCCCCAGATGTCTTGCGCGAATTTCTCCAGGCGTAACTTCGGACCATTCCAGCCCTAGTTTTCGAAAGTCCTCGCGCTTGTTGTGTGAAAAAATTCGCGTCGTTTGGTGAGATTTGGTCTTATGATGAATCCGCAGCGATTGGGGTGTGCGACGGTATGTGCTTGATGCGCTCCAGTCGGGTTTTCTTATCGTGGATGCGAACCAAATTACCCGTCAATAAAACCCCTATGGGGCGACTCAAGGCCATGGGCGTTTTTTAGTTAGTGGGGGTCGACAAAGATACCCTGGTGCAGGCCTCATCTTTCATGATCTCGGCAAGGAACAACCGCGATCGAAGCTCGGAGACACGTTCGTTTCGATACAAACCTTCGAGCCGGGAAATCTACATGCAGGGCGGCTCCACGTGTCATCGGACGTGGAGGCTCTCGTACGTTACCATCATACTCCGGAGTCGGCGTTGCCTCAGACCTTCATATTGGCATCACCGATGTGGCGGATCTTTAAGTTGATAGACGGACTATCGGCAGGTATTACGCGACGTGAGGCAACGGTGCTAAAAATTCGTGTGAACGCAAGCGAGACGCACGGCATCACCGAGCCTATACTCTCTCGATTTACAGTGACGGAGAACGTTCCACTGAGTCCTAAATAACGTGCTTCGTCGGCAAGCAGGATAGCGTTAAGGAGACCTTTTCTCGCACGGTACTGGGTTGGATATTCACGAGAAATAATTTAGAAACTGCGATGTGCACATGGATGCCCTGAGAGGTTACTCATTGCGCCTAAAAACATTACAAGAAGTTCTCTCAAGGCACGCCGCTTGTTGTGCCGTTCAGTGAAGAGATACCATTCGAGGACATCTCCGATTTCCTAAAGCCGCATCGTTCGCAACGCTATAGGCTAATGCCGTCGCGCAACACGGCGAGAACCAAGTGATCTTCGCCATCGGACCACGTACTCCATAGATGCAGTTGACATTCGGTTTGGACGTTTAGGCGACACTCGGGACACCAATATACGGAGTCGGTGTTCTGATGTGCCGCTTGAGCGGCACGGGTCCATGCTGGTTCTCGGGTTTCTTGACCGCAGTTGATGCAGTGACGATGCACGCTAATTCCCCCTTGGATTTGTTCTGGCCAGAGTCTGGTGCGTTTCAAACAACTTGCCGTCTATGACGTTAACACTCTTCTCTTAATTGTTAGTCTACTACACGGATTCAATGGAGAGAACCCCCTTGTCATGGGCAGGTCTTCGCGTGTTCTTTCGGCCACACTGGGACTGGGTGTCGGTAAGAGCTAGAGGAAGAGCAGGGTCATATGAGAAACAAGACCCTTGATTAATCCTTTCGGGGCAACGTCTGATATCCCCTGCGTGAAACGGCAGAGTTTGCGGCCATCTGGATAAAGACTAACCCTCGAAGGGCGCATGAGGGCTTTCCCGATATAATGTGCTAATGTCGAGTGCTCACAGACGCATTTGAAGACAGGGTATATTCCCGCAGTATCTGCATGCATTGCTTAATTTATTGATGCGATATACCTCTACGGAATAGCGGGAATCGTCCGTGATTATTTCTGAAACACGTCCTATAATGGGAAAGAAGAGGTGAGAGCAAATGCGATTATTAGAACAGATTACCGACCCTGCCGAATTTATGACGAAGGCCCGATCTGTGCCACCGACTGGTCCTGCGTTTGATGCCGAAGTGATTCGAGAGGCGGATCGGTTGGAAATCTGGGCCACCGAATCCGGTGATAGGGCCGCGGACTACATCGAATTTCGTCTCGTTTTGGGCGAGCGCATCATTGCCAAACGCCGCCTAGAGGAATACTGAAAAAAGAACCTGAGGGTCATGAGAGGTGTGCCAGGAGAGAGGAAGGCGGTATGTGCCAAGGTGCGTGAGCGCATGAAACGGCGTGCCATGGGAGGAATGGTCGTGGGTATAGCCATCGTCGCCCTTGCCGTTCTTGGGGTCTCAGGGATGAATGGGGGGACGTGGAAAGTGGCTCGAGTTGGAACTGAAGCCGTCACGGTGCCGCCGTCATGGCATCGTCATCAATTAACCCACGGGGTTGTCTTTTACGGCACCGCCCGCTCCCATAATGAAGGTCTATGGTTTTACCCGACGCAAAGGGCAGCGTTTCAGCCTGGGCAGGGATCGGTGCACCTTGCGTCGCCGCAACCGGGTATAACAGAGTGGCAAACCACGAAAGGGAGTGTGCTCACCTTGTACGGAGTAGCCCATTTCCCGCAGCCACTTGACGCGATTTGCATTGTGGTCCCGTCCAGCCAAAAAGCGTTGGGTCTACAAATTCTTGGGAGTTGGCAAACCGGTGGAAAGTGATCTTTGGGGGGCCATGGACCTAAAAGCCAAAGAATCCGGTGGTGAGACCGCGTCCGTACATCGCCCACAAAAAGACTTCTAGCCCAAAAAGGATCCACTTGGGATTGACGGACCACCCTGCGAGCAATTCCCGTGGATCGCGATCCGGACCAAAACCGGCAAGCAAGAGTGTGGCGAGGAGGGCCAAGGCTCCGTAGAGGATGTGGAGCGGATCCTTGGGCCGATTGCCCATCAAGTAAAGACTTGTTCCGGCTAAACCCAGGACGACGGTCATCCATTGGACGGTTCTTTGCCAGATCCAAAAATTACGGCTAAGGTGTGTGATATCCGCCTGCCGTAGGATCCAGACCGCCAGGACCCCGGATAAAACAAAACCACTCACGGCCATACTGACGTGCACCCAGAAGATGAATCGGACCACCGTAATCATGCAAATTCACGCTCCTCTGTCATGGAGCATAACAAGGAATGGATCTAATTGTCGACTCCAAAATTTACGCTCACCATGCGAGTGCTCCTTGACCGTCGTGTCGAACATAGAACAGGGTCTTGGCGCGAACGCGGCGTCGACCGGGTTATTTGATAACCGACGGGTGTTACGAGCCGAAACGGGCCAACCGATCGGGTAAACTGCGTTGTTGAGTCTTCATCGGATCCATATTAGCGGATTGCCTGGCTCCACCAAGGAGAAAATCTGAAGTTGTGGCGCCGAGCCTTCTTTATGGAATGCGCTCTCGGAGCCACTCCCCCCATAAGACTATTTGCGATGGGAGAACAGCAAGGCATGAGACCTATGCCCAACAGGTTAAATCCAATCACCGGTACCACGGTAGCTATGCCGGGTGCTATCGCGACGCCGGTTCGCACCGACAAAGAGGATTGCGTTTGATCCAAAATAGCACCCCATGCAACAGTAGGCCGGTGTCGCAAGCAGTGGCCTTGCATTGTGTGCCCATCAATTCGACTGGAGTAGGTTAAATATCCCGTTGGGGTCAACGATGTTTAGGGTTCCGGTTCATTGGAGACGGGATAGTGGTCATCGAGAGTCTCACCGCGGCAAGCCGACTACGTAGCCACGCTACCTTGATAGGTTGGCTGAGGGTCCAATGACCCCCGGCTTTTGGGTCGTGCGATCCTCGGTTCTTCGTAGGCTATGGGGTATGGTTCTCTTAAGAAGAGAAGTCGGGAGGCGATGAACCATGATGAATCTTGGTGACGCGGTAATGGGTGGCCTTGTGGTAGTCGTGTTTGGTATGGGGCTGTGGTTGCAAGGACGGCTACATCACTAAACAGTTTTTTGATTGGAAGGTGTCCCAACGAAGGACATCCCTTTTGTATGGGTGTTTCTTTCTTTTGCACCTCGTTCTCAATGTTGGCGGGCGAAGGCTACATGGTGGCAACGCCGAGCGGGATTCGCACGGTTTTCGCACGTCCTGCGATTTTCGGTTATGTCTAGGTATACCTTGCGGGGGTGTTCCGAGCTATCATAGTACTAGCGGATCGCGTACGGTACGACATCTTGGCCATGTGGTCAGAATTACTTCCACGGGAAACGCGCATTGCGGGTAGGGATTTGGTCGACTATCTCGTCAAAATCCTACTTGACCAGGGAATAGGACAAACTGGGCCCCCGATCTCCGGCGCCACTCCGATGATCGAATGGATAGGTTTATCACACTGAACAGAACAACAGCCGTTGCAACGCGGGTTGATTCTCGCGGACTTCCCGACTCGGGGTGTCGACGGATTCATCGATATCCATTCGCATGGTCAGCCAATTTGTTTGAAAAATCTCCTGTGACGTCATTGGCATGCTAAAAAATGGAACTATAGGCTTTGAATGTAAGGATCGTCGCGTGATGGCCTAACCAAAAACCTTCTGAGACGGCGTAGGCCCTGGTGAAACCGAGCAAAGATCTCTGCGGTTGCATCGTCATCTTCTGCGCGGATATAAGAGAGCATGAGGTTGTTAAATGCGCGCAGTCGTAGAGTTTGGCTAGCGCCGCACCGTTGTTCATGGGCTTCTCGGCGCTTACTATCTATCTGCAAACCCTATTTCGTCGAACATTGCATCATTCCAAGGCGGCGAAGATGGTCCACACACCTAAGATAACAACAAAGAGCAGCAATCCGGCACTCAAGTGAACCGGGCTTGGTGCCCCCAAAATCGCAGACACTTTTTTTGCCATGCCGGTCGATACCAATACTGAGACACCCACTGCTAACGTGCCCGCTCCGAGTAATTGCCAAAGGCGCTCCATTCGATAGGTCATTCCTAGGCGTGGCCAAACACTGATCACCAGGACGAGCAAGTCGACGACAAGCCATATCCAAGCCCACGAGCTGACCTGATACACAGTCCATAGGGATTGGTGTGAGCCCAGTCCTACTCGTACCCACGGAACAAATGATGCTAATGCGGTGAGCAAGGGCAAGCCGATATGATACACCCGACGCCATTTGCTTCTAGCCCAACGTGCCCCGCATGCGGGGCAGAAACGCAGCTGCTGTTCTGGTGCGGTGGTGTAGTGACACTGTGCACATGCCATGATTAAGAAACCTCCATTCATCGCGCTGCAATAATGTTAGACAAACACATTGGCACGCCATTAAAGGGCGCAGTCATGTGGACTAATAAATGTGAAAAATCCCTAAATCTAGAGTATAGAGGCTAGAGGATAGTGTCGTAGGATTTCAGTATGTTATCATCCTGTCCGCCCCTCTAAGACCGTATCCAATTGACTCGCGATCACCGTGGCGATAGGGGTGTTCGGTAAAGAATGCCCCGAGGTACCAGAACAAAGGCGCATACACCGAATAAGATTGGTCGGGAAACCTTAACGGTCAGTTCATTGACCTGGGGATCGTGACGTCGATACACATAGCGAATCCTATCATCGCGGGAGGTCCGCAACGAAAAAATGACCGGTGAACGGACGCGGGTCTCCTCCTAACGGACGCATAGTAACGTCCTCTTTATTGTACCGTGGTAGGTCAAGACTCTTCGTAAATTTGTCCAAATTGCTTTCTTGATGACCTTTTTACCTGCGGCGTCGTCTACGCCGACTGTGTTCGGTCGCCATCGCCTCGGTCTGGTTCTCCCACAGAATCCAACGTTTCATTGCTTAGTGTATGGCAAGGTTATGGTTTCAGCCAATAACCATGAAAATCTTCGGTAGTGCTAACCGGACGCACTATTTTTCAACGGGATTCCCTTCGCGTCGCCACGCATCCATGCCTCCTTTAAGGTGGGATATATGAGAATATCCCAGGTTCAACAGGGTTGCGGCTGCCGCTTGACTACGATGACCCGTTTTGCAAATTAAAATGATGTCCGTGGTGGTGTCCCATGTGCCTACCACAGTATGCTCCTTACCCAAGGGTATAGTGACAGCCCCCGGGATATGACCTGATTTATACTCCCGGGGGGTTCTGACGTCGATAAGGGTAACCGGTGGCACATCTCCAAGCTTGGTGGCTAGTTGATTGGGCGTCAGATCTTGTAATCCTCGCGGATGCTGGAATAGTCTAGTTAAGTTCAAATTGTCCCTCCATCGCCGAGTCATAAAAAATCGGCAGTTGATCCCTTCTTCCCAGGGATTTCATCTTCACAAGTCATCATTCTCCACTTGCGCGAAAGCTTATTTGCTGACCCGGTATTGGACATCGTTCATTGATTCAGGTTAGTTGGCAGTAAACGCACCTTTTGCCGCCACAGGGCCTAGCGTGGTACGAGCGGCCCAACCTGATTGGGTCGGACAGATGACCAATTCGTATCCCGATCCGGCGTGAGCTAACCCACTGAAACTTGCCTGATGGGTCTTCTTCAAATTGAGGGCGCCTAAGGCTTCTTCTTGGTTACCTTTGACGGTCCATAGTTCATAGAGATGCCCCGCCGGCAAGGTGGCCAAACCCTGGATGCGGACCGTCAAGTGATGGGTGGTAAGGTTCAGCACAGCGGTCCCGTGAATGGCCGGATTCGAGCTGGTAAGACGAGCTTCTAGTTGATTCGTGGCAAAGACCGGGGGGGCAGGGGGCGCCTTGTGATGGAGGCTCCATGCCCCAACCATCACACCCAACGAAAGTGCCGCAAAAGCATACGATACCCGGCGATTTCGCGGCCTTCGCGGATCTACTCGATTCTTAATGGCTTTCCATGTAGATCGGGGAGGCTTTATCGGCGCCTCGAGGAACACTAACGCATCGTCCATGGTCAAGCGCTCGGTGAGGGCATTTTGGCAGGATGGGCACAGGGCGAGATGCTGTTGGTATTCGGTTTTTTCCATAGCAGTCAGGTCACCCGATAGCCATCGGGTCAGTTCACAATGTTCCACGGTGTTCCTCCTGGCTTACGACGATGCGTAACCGGTTCAGCGCTAACCGTAAGCGACTTTTGACGGTGCCTTCTGGGACACCCAAATGTGAGGCCGTTTCGCGTACCGAATGTCCCTTCACTACGATCATTTTTAGGACGTGTTGTTGCTCTCCGGGCAGGGTTCGCATGAGAGATTCCACGTAGTCGAGATCAGTGATTGTGTCTAACGAGGGATCGTCTTTGCCCAAGAGCGCCTCATTCATGCCGTCTATGCCTAACCATTCGCCAGCGGGCAGGGTCCGCAAGCGATCATAAGTGGCATGACGAGCAATCGTAAACAGCCAAGACCGAAAGCTTCCTTTGGTGGCGTCCCAACTGGGCCCCGCTTTCCACAATTTAAAGAACACGTCTTGGGTCACTTCTTCGGCGAGGCCCGCATCGTGCAGTCGGGAGTAGGCCAGGGAATAGACCGCATGGCCATAGAGGTCATATAAGGTTTTTAAGCCATCAGGGTTGTGATCTCTTAGCGCTTGGATTCCTTCGATGGCCCGTCGGTCCTCTCGTTGTTTCACGACAACACCCCTTCTCCCCCCATTATAAACAACCGACAGCGATAGTGATCCGATGGCCGCGTTCTTTCGGTTCCTTGGGGTAAGAGCTGCATCGGGGGGAGTGGGATGGCTATCGGCAACGACCCTAAAATAGCAGGAAGCGGTAAGACCCAACGACCACGATGGGATCGGGAGTCAGTGACGCGCGCCATCCAGGATCGGGCGGCGGCGTCCCAACCGCTGAATGCGAAGGCGGTAGAGGTGGAGGACTCTCGACTGATCGCAGCCGGTCGGAGGCTCTTTGAAAATTGGAACAATGCCCTGGCCGCGGCCGGGGTGGATCCCGCCTCGGTCCGACCTCCATCGACCCGCGTCCCGCGAGGCTCATGGAACCAGCAGTCGATCATCGCGCAGATACGTTGTTATTCCGCAAATGCCGTACCGCTCTACGCCCATCATATACGAAGCTTAGATAACCGGTTAGTATCCGCGGCTCGGTATTACTTTGGTTCCTGGTCCCAAGCCTTGGAGGCAGCTGGAGAAGATCCTAATCGGATACGTCATACGGTACCGCGTGATTCCGACCAAATTACCGGAGCGATTCGCGGTTTACATGCGGCTCACGCCAGTTTGCGGGATTTTTCTGTCCGGCGTCAGGATCGGGCCCTCTATGCCGCCGCCCAAAAACACTTTGGTTCGTGGCGAAATGCTCTCAAAGCCAGTGGAGTGGAAGCGTCGGGTCTCGGGCCAAACTCCCGTTGGAGCCGGGAAGATATGCGGCAGATTGTGCGGGAGTACATTGCCCTCGGATATCCGTTAGGTCGGGTGTTTCGCCGACACTCCCATCTGAAGGCGGCAATTCTTCGGGAATGGGGAAGTGTAGAGGCCTTGCAAGCAGATCTACACGGGGAACCCCCCTCAGAATTAGACACCCTGAGCAACAAATTACGGATGACTTTGAGCATTTGTGGCATTTCTGTGGCAGATGTGGCAACAGAACTGGGGATTCCTCTGACCGTGTTGACTGCCTACGAGAGCGGGAGCCTTCCCATGCCGCTCCGGATGGCTCATCGGATTGCTGCTACATTTAAGGTTTCCTTGGATACTGTCGTGGATCCCCCCGACGATTCCTAAGGGCGTCGTTCTAAGATTGTGTTCGATGGACCGGACGCCCCGACCCGCGACCATGGCAAGATGAGATAAACACTGTCATGGCGAGGCATGTATGGAATTTTGTGAGGTCCACTTATGTCGCTTGGTTCAACTCCTCACCAGACGCTTCATGCCGGGAACGGAACCGTTGAGGGGGAGGAATGGCGGACGATTCACCCACGGTGGCAGGAGTCAGTGACCCAATTGTCGGGCATTCTTGCGGAGTGGTAGATGCTATCTCGACTAGCGGCCACTCGAGTGCCACCAAGTTTGATGGCCCGTGACCGACAGCGTGCCCTAGCATCATCCCGATGGGCAAGGATTCGCGTTTGGTGTACGGCGCAAACCCTCATCATAGAGAAAAAATTGATGCTAGAGTGATCCGATAGTACCCTGGTTTACGTTTCATCACGTAGAGGGTCACAATGTTTTAGGTATATCTAGAGTTGGCCACAACAAACAGGTGATGGAGGTCGATCGGATTAGGAGGTTAACTACATGGCACATCGGTTACAAGAGTATTCGGTACGACTTTCTCGAAAAACCCTTTGGGCTCTCATCGGAGGCATAGGTTTGACTGTTGTCCTGGCCGGCTGTGGTGCCACGGCTGCTACCGGCAAGACAAATTCCTACGCAAGCAGTGGCAACAGTTCCGCCTCTTCCTCACCTACGGCATCGACAGTTAAGGGCACCAACGTGACGAGTTCGATCCAGGTGGGATCAGCGACGGTACGTGGCAAGGCAGAAAATGTTCTGCAAGATTCCAAGGGTTACACGCTTTATTACTTTACGAAAGATTCCCCAGGAGTGTCGCATTGTAATGGTTCCTGCAGTGCATTGTGGCATCCCCTTTTGGGATCTTCAAATAAGATCACAACATCGTCGTCATTAAGCGGTACCTTGAGTGTGGTGTCGGATTCTCACGGACACCAAGTTGAATATAATGGACATCCGCTCTACCTCTATTCTGGTGACATCAAGGCGGGTCAAGCCAACGGGCAGGGATTACTGGGCACTTGGTGGGTTGCGAAGCCCTCGTTAACGGCGGGTTCATCGGGATCGGGTTCGAACTATGGATCCAGTAGTTCGACCAGCCCGACATCCTCGTCCAGTTCGGGAGGCTCTGGCTGGGGAGGATAATTACAGCTACTAAAGAGGGATGCAGGCATTCATCTTTCCCGTAGAAAATCCCAAACCAAAGCGCCACGGTGCGAATTTCAACACCGGGTTGCAAGATTTGGGGCGTTAAACCAACTAGATCGGA
>JAJYPK010000014.1 GCA_021795465.1 Bacillota bacterium | reverse complement strand
CAAGATCCCGTGTTTCGTCCAGGCGCCATCTTAGTCGGGGGCATCATGGTCCTGGCTCCCGGTCTTTTGTTAACTACCGCTGTACGTGATGGCATCGCTGGCGATCTGTTGTCGGCTGCAGCGCGCTTGCTGGAAGCCCTTTTGGTTGGTGGTGCGGTTGCCGCGGGCGCCAGTTTGCCTCTTTACGTGTATCTATCTTTTGGGGGCCGTTGGCCATGATCCGTGCAGCGATCTTGGCGGGTCTTACCACGGTAGCCTTTGGGTATCTGTATCAGGTGGCGGGGATCAATTTATGGATCGCGGGAGCCATTGGGGCGGTAGCTTGGATGGGGGCGACGGTGGTTGGAAGCGTTACCGGTGCCGGGTTGTTGCCGGACTTTGTGGGATCGTTGATTGTCGGGGTGCTGGCTGAGTTTGCCGCCATCAAGAAACGGCAACCCGTGACGCTCTTTATGGTCCCCGCGATCATTTCGTTTGTTCCTGGTTATCTCGTTTACCAGGCTATGGTAGCCTTCTTGAAGGGTCATTCGAACACAGGAATTCGGACGGGATTTACCGCGCTCTTCGCGGCGGGTGCGTTAAGTTTAGGTCTGGCTCTGGCCACCGCGATATTTCGTCCGATGCTGCGCCGAGCTTATAAAAAACACCCAAATCCCCACCGATAGGAAGAGCGTAGGATAGAACGGCTATCGGGTTGGGAACACTCCTCTCTGGAGGGACGATGTTCTTGATGGCGACTAGTTTGGGACTGACGGGGGATCCGAATTTTTCGGACGCGGAATGAGTTGCCTGTCGTAGAGGGCCTCTAGGACTGCTTGGGGTTGCTTGGTAATCACGAAGACTTCTTGAACGGCGCCACCGGAGCGCCCGATCAGCTTCAATCCACTGGGCGTATAGTACTGAAATGTAAATCCCAGGGTGCCTCCTTTCTTGCGGCGGATGACGGCGGGGATGATGCCATCCACCAGGTCTAAATTATTGAGGAGTTCCAGGCCTGGCTCCAGACCCTCTACCACATGATGTTGCCGCTTAATCTTATCTTGACGGTATTTTGCCATGACAAGGTCCCTCCCCCAGTGGCTCTCTTCAGTCCATTGTAACAGGGCAGTGGGAGTGATACCTCCATCCGGGATGACAAGCTCGTAAAATTTTCGACGGAGTTTTGCTGATGACGACACAATTTTGCTCCCATTGTGGGGGGGCGTTGAAAGACCAGACATTAAATCAGAGGATCCGTTCGGTGTGTGCGCAGTGTGGTCGTATTGCGTATCCAACGGAATGCGTCGCCGTGTCCATGATCCCCTACACCGTTAACGACCAGGTATTGCTGGTGCGTCGAGCCATTCATCCGGGATTCGGCTATTGGGTGATCCCTGGAGGTTATCGTGAAGTCGGGGAGGACCTTCCCGAGGCCGCCTTGCGCGAAATGCAAGAAGAGGTCCAATTACCCTTTGATCGCGAAACGTTGACATTTGTGGGAGTGTATAGCTACCGCGGGAATCCCACCACTTTGGTAGTTTATGCAATGCGAGTCCACTGGGAGCAGGTATCATGGGGGCCGGAGTGCCTGGAAGCGGCGTTGTTTCCAGCCACCAACCTACCTTGGAGGAACATTTATTTTCAATCAACCAGAGACGCCCTGTCCCAGTGGATCGCCGCTAATGACTGAGACCCGAAGAATTCCGCCGATACCGACTCTCGGGGGTAACGGAATCCGGAATATGCACATCGGTCCAGGATTCGACGACGATACCGCCACTTTCCACGTGTGCCCATTCTGGACTTTGGCCGTCGCGATCACCGAGGGCCAATACCTCCCCGATCTTGATTTGGGAAGGTTGAAAGCGCACGGCATAGATACTTCGTTCCCGACGATCGGGTTGTCCGGCATATACGGTACCCCGTAGCCAGCCGAAAACCATGATGTCACCGGACGCGATTAAGGTGGCTCCCGGGTTGACGTCGCCAACAATCACGAGGTCACCGCTATGTCGAACTTGTTGGCCTGAGCGCACTGTGTGTCGAACGACCAGCGGTGGGGACAACGGAACCGTGGGCCGTGTTGAATCGAGGTCTAAGAGGGCCGGACCTGGATCGGGCGATTGAATCCCACGAAGCTTTAAGGCGGGGAATTCCGTAAACACGTCGGCTATCTGTTGGAATAGGGTGGTGCTGAGGCCTAGTCCATCGACTTCCACCAATAACGCGGCCGCACCTAAAAACTCGGAACGATCCGTCAAGGTGCGTCGTAAATCTTCGATCAATGGGGTTTCTTCAGAGAAGCCGTGAGCTAATACCCTGAGTCCCCGTTTGTCGCCCTTGATCTCCACCACAAAACCTCCTTAAATCTCCATGAATCGACAAGTGAAGCAATTATTCCACACCGGCTTCAAAAAATCCTGCTGCAAGTCTTAGGCTTTTTTGGAGACGTGTTGGGAATGTGGGCCAAGATCGAAGAGTGCAACCAAAATTCTAGGGATTAACGCTTCGTGGGCTTACGAGGCACATGTTTGAAGAATCGGGAGTGCTGACGAGTCAAGACGCGGAGTTCACCGCCAGCGACAATTTTGGTGTAACTCAGTTGATAGCCTTGTTGGGTCCACCGAGAAACTTCTTGGGCAGGAATCGGCCCGTGATTTTCCACGGAGTACTCCACGTGATGCGGCGCGATAGGCGGTGTGGACAAAGGTCGGGGAGAATGAAGGGCCCACTCGCTGGGGTCCAAATCATTGGGGGACTCCCATGCCTCAGCACCGAGGAGAATCCATCCAAGCGGCAAGGCGGCTTCCTCTATCCACGTCGCAAGACGCCCCAAGCGGGTAGCACGGCCGGCGGCAACAACCAATAGGATATCGTCCTCATCCCAAAAGGTGGTCCGGTAGCGATCCAGTTTCGCTAGCCACTGACGCTTGGTCTCTTTACCGGTGTCGGCCTCGAGCCAGTATCGCCAAGGGCTCTTGATAAGTTGGAATCGGGCGTCCGCAGTGACCTCACCGCGGGTGACTTCTCGTTCCCACTCAGCCATTTGCTGGTTTAGCGCCAGGTAAATGCTAGTGATCAGAACCCGATGAGCGATCTGTCCGCCTCGTTGGAATTGTTCGGGATCCCACACGGCCTCTCGATAGAGGATCCATTGACCGCTGTTGAGTGCTGTCACCCAAGCGCCCGCATCGATTTGGTCACTTTGGGTACGGGTCAGCATCCCAGTCGCCTTTAGCACACGGGTCCACGTCGTCATTTGGAGTCGCCTAACGGCTCGTAGCGAAGATTGACACTATAGGGCCGTCTGGGCTTGCCGTGTTGCGTCAACTGTACCCAAGCCCGTCCTTGGGGAAAAAACCTCAAGGTGGGATCGATCGGATACGGGCTCGCGGCGCTTGCAAAAATGTCAAAATCCGTGGGCGCAACGCCTCCTAATACCACCCGCTGACGTCCGTTAGCCAGGATGGCCTCGCGAAGTGGGGCACTCAACTGACCGAAATCTTGATGTGCCAATATGAGGCCAAGATGGTAGCCCCGCGCTAAGGCGAGAAATTCTCCGAGATCCGGGGTCACGTATTCATGAAATTCATCGAGGTAAAGAAAATACGGAGGCAGGGGGCCATCCAAAGGCCGTCGATAGCTGGCCATTGCGAGGCCGTGCCAGAGGAGCGTGCCTAGCACCCGCGCCGAGTCTCCCATGCGCGCCAATCCCAAAGGACAAAACACGCTGACCTGGTTTTTTAAGACACTATCCCATTCAAAGTCGTAGGGAGGACTCAGCACTCGACGAATGTCGGGGTTCATCAAAAGCAGTTCGAGGCGATTTAAAAGACCTTGACGTTGTTCCATGGCTTGACGAGGGTTGAGTTGTCGGATTTGATCGCGAAAATATTGCTGAACCCGGTCATCGGTAACCTGGGAGAGAATCGCATCCCGTTCGCCGTCCCGTCGCAAAAAGCCCACGACACTCTCGAGATTGGCCGAATCGCCTTGGACTTCTTTAACCGCCATGACGGTATACATCAGCAAGACACGGGAGGATACGGCATAAAACGGATGGCCGGCTTCGGCGATTTGGTTAAGGGCCCAAGAAATGCCTTCGGCGGCGCTCGATGGTGGACCCGCCAGAGGATTATAGTGAGGACAGGATTCGGATTCGGGATCGAATAAAATGACCGTATGGCCGGATTGAATAGCGCACCGGTAAGCCGCTAGACTCAAGTCGCCTTTGGGCTCGATGAGGGCCACCGCGCGACCTGCTTTCAGATCCTGGGTCAGCAAAGGCAGCAAAATGCTCGATGACTTACCCGAACCGGTAGGACCAATTACGTGAAGGTGCAAGAAGCGATCCGACGTGGAAAGACGGGTGGGCCAAAAGCCCCACCGCCGCCCTAACAGCACTCCACGGTCTCGATGGCGTAGGATGTAGGATGTTCCAATGAGGATGGTCCCTGCCCCTAACAGGGTCAAGACCGTCGCGCGAGTGGACCAATCGAGGCCTAACAGGGCACAAAAAGCAAGCCACATTCTAAACCGCCATCGCGCATAGATCCACATGAGCGTGACACCTAAGAGCAGAACCCATGTAATGCCCATCGAAAGCGAGACAAAGGGTTGGGACTCGGCCTGACCAAAACGCCCTAGGATATCAAGAATCAGGATGAGTCCCCAAAAGCCGAGGGCGATCCACCATAAAATGCCCAACCCACGTTGCCATCCACGCATAAAGGTCCTCCCGGGGAACAAGCTTATGCAAAAAACATTCGCCACTGGAGAGGAAAAGCCTTTTTTATGTCGTCTCTATTCTCCGTCCCAATCAATGGGACCAATAAACGGGAATTGAGATAATTGCTGCGCGAGATCCTCCGTAATTGCTCTCAGAGCGGATTGAGAGTCGGCTTCCGCGCGTGCCACTAAAGCCGGTTGGGTGTTGGACGCGCGGATCAGTCCCCAACCATGAGGAAAGATCACGCGTAGTCCATCAATGGTAATGACCGTGAGGTCTTGGCGTGCCTGGTAGTGGGCTAAGAGTGTGGCCACCACACGGGATTTTTGGTCGTCGGGACAGTCGATCCGGACTTCTGGGGTTGACGGCAACATCGGGACATCCGCCAAGAGCGCGGAGAGGGGCTGATTCGTATGGGACAAAATCCGTAACAGGCGTCCCGCGGCATAAAACGCGTCGTCGTAGCCGTAGTATTCGTCGGCAAAAAACATATGCCCACTCATTTCCCCGGTAAACACGGCGTCGAGTTCGCGCATGCGAGCTTTTATCAAGGAATGTCCGGTCTTAAAGAATTCGGGACGGGCGCCCAACCGTTGAACTTCGTCGTACAGCGTCTGTGAGCATTTGACTTCGATGATGGCTGGAGATCCGGGATGTTTCGCGAGAATTTCGCGCCAATAAAGGATCATGAGACGATCGCCCCAAATCACGTTGCCTTCTTCGTCCACCACTCCAATCCGGTCCCCATCTCCGTCAAAGGCGATGCCGAGGTCCGCTCCCTCGCGTTTTACCGTAGCAATCAGATCGACTAAGTTTTTGGCCACTACGGGATCGGGATGATGATGAGGGAAGGTGGGGTCCGGGGTGCAATAGAGGTAGGTCGGATCTTTCAGTTTAAATGAGCCTTCCATGACGTCTTTGGTAAAGAGACCAGGGGTCCCATTACCAGCGTCGACCACGACCTTTAAAGATCGTGGTCCGAGGTGAATCTTATCGGCCAACATAGAAAGATAGACGGGAACCGGATCCTGGTGTTTGATCCCGCCGGTTCCAACGCGAAATTCGCCGGATTCGAAAATACGGCGAACGTCCTGGATTTCCTCACCATAGATCGTCGATTTGCCCCGTGCCAGTTTAAATCCGTTATACTCAGCGGGATTGTGGCTGGCGGTGATCATGATGCCGCCTTCGATACCGTAATGGACGCGGGCGAAATAAAAGATAGGGGTGGTCACTTGACCGATATCGATGACTTGGATTCCTGTCGCCAGCAACCCTTGGGTCACCGCATCACGATAGGTGGGCGACGAGGCCCGGCTATCCCATCCTAGTAGGCATTCGGTCAAGCCGAAATTCTGTAGGTAGGTGCCAAAGGCTTTACCCAGTTGTTCGACGCCTTCAGGTTGGATGTCTTGATCCACCAACCCGCGCAAATCATACTCTCGAAAGATACTTGGGTTTAACCGCATGTAGGCTTTTCCTCACTTTGCAATAAGAACTTTTCCTAATAATACCTTTTTATCGCGGGAACTTCCATCCCATTAGTTCGCTTCGAATCGTGTCAAATAGAAATTGACTAGATCCCGAACAATGTACTATATTTAACTTGCAATTGTTCGGACAATAAATGAACACGGAGGTGGCGCAGAGTGGCGGCCACGGAACACCAAGAATCCATGCAATATGGGGATGAAGTCATCCGCATCGAGCCTAAAGGCATTGAGCACATTGGCGAAGACGAGCGTCATGGGAAGGTATCATCGGTCTTTACATTATGGTTTGGGGCTAATGTGGAACTGGCGACATTAACGACGGGTGTCGCTGCGGTGGCTTTTTTTGGTTTGAATTTCACAGATGCCGCGATCGGGCTTTTAATTGGCAATCTGATTGGTGTCACTCTTTTAGGGCTGCTTTCGACGTTCGGACCGCGGCTTGGGGTGCCTCAGATGGTACATTCTCGCGCGGCGTTTGGATTCGTGGGGAACTTCATTCCGGGTTTTTTGAACATGATTGCCGGCGTGATGTGGTTTGCCGTCAATACGGTCCTCGGATCTTTTGCGTTTGAAACCTTATTCGGAAGCAGTTTTGTGGTGGCGTTGGTGGTCATGGTGATCATTCAAGTAGCGGTCGCGGTGTACGGCTACAATATGATCCATGCCGTCGAGAAATTTATGGCCCTAATTCTTACGTTAGTGTTTATCGGGGTGTCGTTCTTCGCTTTCGCGCACGTCAATTATCATCTGGCTTTTAACGCCAAGATTTACCCAAGTATGTCGGGGGCTATGGTTGAAGCAGCAGGGCTGGCACTCTCTTATTTGCTGGGATGGACGGTGTTTTCGTCCGATTACACGCGCTATTTAAGTCATAAGACCCCATCCAAAAAGGTTTTTTGGAATGCGGCCAGCTCGAATTTTATTGCATGTCTTTGGCTCGAATTGGTCGGGGTGGCCCTGGCGATTGCGTTTCCCAAGGCTGCGGTGTCAGCGAACCCGATGAGCCTTCTTGCAGGCATTCAACCCCATTGGTTGGTCAGTGTTACACTCCTAGCTGTCATTATCGGAACCGTGACGGCCAATGTCCTCAATATCTATTCAGGATCGCTATCGGCTTTGGTCGTCAATATCCCGATCAAGCGATGGGTGGCCGCAATTTTGGTGGGAATTGTGGGAGGTTTTCTGGCACTGTATTCCCATCAAGCGTATTATGCCGACTTCGAGAACTTTTTGTTTCTTTTGGGCTACTGGCTGTCGCCATGGGTGGCTGTGGTCCTCATCGACTTTCTGGTTGTCCATCGGGGGCGATACACCACCGACCTATTTTACGACCCCCGCCGCGTAATCCGGCCCGGGCTCTTTGCATGGTTGGCGGCTATTATTGTATCGATTCCGTTCTTCGACCAGACTCTGTACACGGGACCGATAGCCTACCAATTCCCTCAGATTGGGGACTTGTCATATTACGTCAGTTTTGTGGTGGCAGCCCTATTGTATTGGGTTCTTGGGACGCGGACGGTTCGGCGCGACATCACCAAGTCATAGCAATTCGAGAGGTCTTGAGGACACGCCGGTACTCGGCGTGTCCTCAATTATTTTCCATGTTGACGTGCGCCGCATACATAGGCAGACTGAAGAATAAAACGTTAGATTCCGAATGAAGGAGTTAGTAGAGTGCACGTGCGCGCCTATCGCCCTCAACATGATTATCGGTTGATATTGGGTACTCAATGTGATTTATACCAATTGAACTTTCCACGCTTCGTATGTACCCCGGCATTTTTGGCGGACCAGGCTCAGCGCCTGCGCTCGGCAGGTCGTCGGCCATTCGAGAACGGGATCTTTATTTTGGAGGACGACACCCAATTCGTGGGCTTTATTTGGGTGGCGATTCGGATGGATCTGCAAGGAACCTTCGGATCGATTGACCAAGTCTATTTATGTGAACCCTACCGCCATCAAGGACTGGCTAAACTCTTATTGGAAAAGGCTCATGATTTTGTAGAACAACAAGGACTCAGTGTAGCGCGGCTCTATGTGACCGCATCCAATCTGAATGCGGTCCGCCTTTATGAACGGCATGGGTATCAGGTGACGCGTTATGAGATGGAAAAACCAGTTCGGCCTTAAATCATGAAGAGAGCCGCTGTAGCGGCTCTCTTGGAACGAACAATTTTAGGCACGAAGCCGCGCTCTCTATCCCCCAAGACCAGCATTCGATGGGACCGTAATCGGGCCGTTGGGTTCTTGGCCCAAGGTAACGGTCTTGGTTATGGTATGGCCTTGGTCATTGACGGTAACGTGGACGTTAGTGCCTACGGTGAGTTTATCGATCATGGATTTGAGATTGCTCGCACGAGATACGGCGGTGCCGTTCACGGCCGTAATGACGTCTCCCGTGGCCAGACCCGCCTTGGCGGCCGGACTCTGCGGCTCTACATAGGCGATGACAACGCCGGTCGAGGTTTTTAGACCAAAGTGTTGCGCCATGGCTTGGGAATCCGTCGCGATAAAGACGCCCATCCAGGGACGGGTGACATGCCCGTTTTTCATTAGTTGCGGCAAGATCTTTTCTACCGTCGAGGTAGGAATGGCAAATCCAATGCCTTGACCTTGGGTGGAGACGGCGGTGTTAATGCCGATTACTTGACCCGCCAGGTTCAAGAGCGGACCGCCGCTATTGCCAGGATTGATGGCGGCCGAAGTTTGCAACAAGTTTTTGTAGTTTCGGCTGCCAATGGTCAACGGACGTCCCTTGGCGCTCACCACCCCCACGGTGACCGTATGACTGAGGTTATAGGGGTTTCCAATCGCAATATCCCAGGCACCGACCGGAGTGCTATTCGAGTTGCCAAGTACCAAGGAGGGTACGGGCTTGGGGGGATTAATCTTCAGCACCGCCAGGTCGGTGGCATAGTCGGTTCCAACCCGGGTGGCGCGAAATGGCTTAGAGTATCCCGGAACGTACACTTGAATATTATTTGCGCCGTGGATGACGTGGTCGTTGGTAATCAGGTAGCCTTTGCTGTTAAAGAAGAATCCGGATCCAATATCGGTCTGGGCACTGGTTTGGGGCGCATTGTTACCGAAAATTGAACCATAAAAGGGATTAAAATACGGGGACGACGAAGACGAACTAGATGCCGGTACCGTCGCTACAATTTTTACCACCGCGCCGCCATCTCTCTTGACCACATTAGAGACCGTGCTAGGCCCGATGGCTATCGTCGGCGGAGTGTAGGTGGCCACCTTGGCGTAAGGCCCACTCGCCTGGCTACCTTGGTTTTGCGTCGGTGGAACAATATCATGATAGGCGAAAATGCCTCCTCCTACCGCGCCAGCTCCCACGGCGAAGCCGAGTATCGCACTGCTTAAAGTTTTGGTGAACGGGTGCATCAGAGCTGCCTCCTTTAATCATAGTGGTTGTAGTCTAGCCTGAATTTGTTACAAAATCGTAACGATGTAGCAGGATTTTTTGGCCAATGTGGGGAATGTAGGGGAAGGAGGAGGTGCGCATGCAGATCTGGGTGGTAGACGATAATGAGAGTCTCTTAGAGATCCTCGATGAGGTTTTAAGTGCGGATCATCAAGTGATAACCTATACCTCTGGAAAAATGCTTACCAAGGCGTTATTTGATCTGAACGGTTCGAGCCCGGAGTTGCTCCTCATTGATTGGAATCTTCCCGGTGAATCCACGCAACATGTGCTCGCGGAATTTATGATCGCCGCTCCTCGATGCCAAGTGGCGGTGATGTCGGGGGATTTGTCGTCAATGTCCACTTGGCCTCCTAGAGTTCATCGATGGACCAAACCGTTCAAACTCAAGGAACTCCAACTATGGATTGGGAGTATCGAAAAAACGTTGGCAACTCAATCCGAGATGCCGACAAGACCCGTGGATGGGACGACGGGATAATTCTTGTTATTTTGCGGAAGATGTGCTACTATGCATGCGCGATCAAAATTTATGTAGTTGACTAGGTACTATAAAAGTTGGACACACTATCGACACACCTCTCAAGGATTCAAAAAAAAGCCAAAGCGAGCCAATTTTCCGCAGAAACCACGAGCCTGGCGACAATATGTTCGGGTTCGAGAGTTTGGAAAATACTCGGCCACCAAGGCCGGAGCAATCCGGGAGATTGGCGTTGGGAAACTTTGGCGCCCCGATTCGCGGCACGGCGTGGAGCGTTTGCCCGTACCAGTTCGTGTCATACACCTCGATAAGAAAGCCGCCGTACGAGCTATATGGGAGGACCGTCTATGGAGCGCGAATTAGCGCTGGAATTTGTTCGAGTCACTGAGGCTGCAGCGCTTGCCGCAGGCCGTCTCATGGGTCGAGGGGATAAAAATGGTGCGGACCAGTTGGCGGTTGACGCCATGCGATCCATGCTGGACACCGTCAACATTCAAGGAACCGTGGTCATTGGAGAAGGGGAGCTGGATGAGGCTCCAATGTTGTATATCGGTGAGCATATCGGCGCGGGTACGGGTGACCCCGTGGATATTGCCGTCGATCCTTTGGAAGGGACCAATTTAGTCGCTAAAGGTTCACCGGGCGCCATTGCGGTGATGGCTGTAGCACCACGGGGTCGCCTGTTGCATGCACCAGATATGTACATGGAAAAGATTGTGACGGGTCCCGCCGGGCTCGGTTGTATCGACCTCGACGCTCCTGTAGCCGAGAACTTAAAACGTCTTGCGCGGTCATCTAACAAGGACGTTACAGACTTGACAGTGGTGGTGCTGGATCGTGATCGGCACCGCGCCCTGATAGAACAAATCCGTGATGCCGGAGCTCGTATTAAACTCATCACGGATGGGGATGTATCGCCTGCGGTAGCCGCCTGTGTTTCGGATTCTGGCGTGGATATGCTGATTGGCCTGGGGGGAGCACCCGAAGGAGTTATTGCAGCGGCTGCGGTGAAGTGCTTGGGTGGGGAAATGAAGGCTCGCCTGAAACCTGAAAACGAACAGCAAACAGAACGGATGCGGAGCATGGGCATTACCGAACCGACCCGTGTGCTGAGCCTCGACGATTTGGTAGAAGGCGACGATGTGATATATGTAGCCACCGGAATTACCGATGGGGATCTCCTAAAAGGCGTGCGGTATGGGTCATTGTATTCGACAACGCATTCCGTGGTGATGCGGTCGTTAACCGGAACGGTGCGGTATGTCACCGCGGATCACCACAACGATTTGAAGAAAACCAACGGAAAGCGTGTCTAGATAGATAGGAGGCATTCTTGATTCATGGCCGGTGAAGAAAACCCAGAAGGCATGATTGTTACAGAACCAAAAACACGTAAAAGGAAGCCATCTCGCAAAAAAGAGGACGCTACCACGACGCCTGAGGTGTTGCCACCCAAAGAGGCAACATCGGCACCGACACCGAAGTCTAACCGCAAACCTCGTAAAACTGCCAGCGCCAAGTCTTTGGTGACGGAGGTCGTCGAACCTAGCGAGCAGCCCGCTAAAGACGCAGAGCAGAAGGTGGCGGAACCAAAATCAGGGAAGACCCCCCGGAAAACGCGTGCGTCATCAAAAAAGACCTCGCAGGAGGCCAACCCAGCCGAAGCGGTCGAGAGTCCCAAAGAGACCACCAACCCCGAGCCCAGCGTGGCGATTAACCATGAACCGACGCCCAATCGGGAGGTCACCACAGGGCCCAAAGAACCCCCTCCGCTTGAGGTTGATGTGGCATCGCCGATGCCATACCCAGTAAAAACTCCGCAAAAAACGGAGAGTTCGGCATTGCCGGCTCGGCTGGCCGATACGCGTACGGCTCCTCCTGCGCATCGTGACCGAACATCCCCAAGACCAACACCGAATCAGGCACCACGTCGACCAGGACCTCCCGGGCCGCAACCGGCCTCCCAACCGTATCGCAATGGCCGACCTAGTACCAATGGGGCACCGACACCCAGTACGAACCGTCGCGACCTTCCACCGAAGAGTAATCGCGAACCACAACTGACCATGGCACAATTAGACGCCATGACGTTGTTGGACCTCTATAAACTGGCTCGAACCCTGAATATCGAAAATTTCCGTTCTTACCGCAAAGCGGAACTTATCTGGGAAATTCTCCGAGCACGTACGCACCAAGATGGATTTATCTTCGCCCAAGGTTTGCTCGATGTGATTGGCGACTATGGCTTCTTGCGTCCGACGGACTTTCAACGGTCGCGCGAAGATGTCTACGTCTCTGCGTCTCAAATTCGGCGATTTGACTTGCGATCGGGCGACCAGGTATCCGGTCAGGCCCGACCTCCTAAAGAAGGTGAGCGCTATTTTGCGCTGTTGCGGGTGGAGGCTGTCAACGGGCTAAGTCCCGAACAATCCGCCGAGCGCCCAGATTTTGACGGACTGACCCCGATTTTCCCAAATTCCCGATTTCATTTGGAAACCGGTCGCGATGAGTTGGCGACCCGACTCGTCGATATCATCGCCCCAATTGGTCGTGGGCAACGGGGATTGGTGGTTGCACCGCCTAAGGCGGGGAAGACAGTTCTGCTAAAAAAGTTGGCCAATGCCATTTCTCAAAACGATCCCGAAGCCCATCTGATGGTGCTTTTAATTGACGAACGCCCGGAAGAAGTGACCGATATGCAACGATCGGTTCGGGGTGAGGTGGCGAGCTCGACTTTTGATGAACCCCCCGAAGACCATATACGCGTCGCAGAAATGGTGCTGGAACGGGCCAAGCGGCTGGTAGAGATGGGCAAAGATGTCGTGATCTTACTCGATTCCATTACACGTCTTGCAAGGGCTTATAACCTCACCATCCCGGCGTCGGGACGCACATTGTCGGGGGGGATGGATCCTGCCGCTTTGCATAAACCCAAGAGATTTTTTGGGGCTGCACGGAAAGTTGAAGAGGGTGGGAGCCTGACGATTTTGGCTACGGCATTAATCGACACGGGTTCTCGCATGGATGACGTGATCTACGAAGAATTTAAAGGTACCGGCAATATGGAACTCCATCTAGACCGTAAGCTCGCAGAACGTCGTACGTTTCCGGCGGTGGATATCAAGCGATCGGGAACCCGACGCGAAGACCTATTGATGTCGGCCGAAGAGTTAGAAGTGGTGTGGTTGGTTCGTAAAGCGGTGCATAACCTCAACACTCCTGAAGCAACGGAACTCCTCTTGCATAACTTGAAGCGGACCCGTAGCAATCCAGAGTTTTTCAAACTCTTTTTAGCGAGTCAGGGGGGATCTAACTAGGTGACAGCGGCAGCGACTCTCCTGGTCGTCGATGATGAGCCGCATATTCGTGAGTTGTGCCGCATGTATCTCGAACGAGCGGGCTACGGTGTGATGGAGGCGGGATCGGGTGACCAGGCCTTAGAAATTCTGGAGCATCACGCTATTGACTTAGTCGTCTTAGACATCATGCTGCCGGTCGTGGACGGTTGGGAAGTGCTAACGACGGTCCGCGGGCGTGATGTCTGGTTGCCGGTGGTCATGCTCACGGCGGTGGGCGAAGAGGAAGACCGAATCACCGGTCTAGAGGCAGGGGCCGATGACTATCTCATTAAGCCATTTAGTCCGCGTGAATTGGTGGCCCGAGTCCGAGCCGTAATGCGTCGCGCGTCAGCCATACTACCCCCAGAAGATGTTGAGACCATGCGATTTCCGGGCCTCATGCTGGACTACAGCCGACGTCTTTGTGTATGCGGCCAGGATACTTTGAGCCTTACCCCGAGAGAATTCGATTTACTATGGTTTCTGGCTAAACATCCGCAGCAGGTGTTTAGCCGCGAACAACTACTGGACCGAGTCTGGGGATTTGATTTTGATGGGGATGCACGCACTGTTGATGTGCACATTACCCGACTCCGCCATAAGCTGGTCCATTCGTCTTCACCCTATGCCTATTTGGAGACGGTGTGGGGTCAGGGGTACCGATTTAAGCCAGAAGCGCGAGTGGGCGGTTAGTCATGCGCGGTCCTTTAAAGACCTGGTGGGGTCGCCTCTCGACCCGTCTGGTGTTCAGTCACGTGTTGGTGGCCAGTGTGGTTTTGGGGTTGGCCCTAGGTATTTCTGGGGTCGCATTTCGTCAATATTTGGTGCGCAGTCAGGTCCAGGGCTTGGTGCTCCGCGGGACCGAGATTTCTCGGGTTATGCAAGGGTACTATTCGGGGAGTCTCTATGGGCCGGAGGCTACCTATTTGATTCAAGTGCTACAGCGGACCTTAAAGGACCGAGTGTATGTGCTCAATAATGTTGGGACAATCCTCTTTGAGACCGGAAGCGAAAAAGTACCCGCGGCACCTTGGTCCCGCAGTCAACTCTATACCGTGTTAGTCAAGGGACAGATCGTGAGAAGTATCTCACGATCGCCTAAAGCTGGCCCTGAGGCTGTCGTGGGAGTGCCCGTAACTGGTCCTGGCCAAGTCTACGGGGGGGTGTTTTTGGAGTCCCCGTTGAGCATCTCGAATGCCACAGCTAATTCGCTGACCCTGTTATTGTTACTCGCGGAGTTGGTAGCCATCGGGCTGGTGGGTATGCTCGCCTACGGGATAAGTCGTCGCCTATCCAAGCCTTTGGAATCGCTACGCAAAACCGTCGCACAAATGGAGGGCGGAGTCGCGGTGGTACGCGCGGTGCCTGAAGGACCCCAAGAAGTGAAAGAACTTGCTCACGAGTTCAACCAGTTGGCGGACCGCATTGACCTCCAGGTTCACCAACTTACGCGTGAGTCGGAAATTCGAGAAGCCTTATTGAGCCATGTCGCGCACGATCTTCGCACCCCCCTTACCTCTATTCGGGGATTTTTAGAAGCCATTCGGGATCATGTCGTCGAAGGTCCTGAGATGGATCGGGCTGTAGAAATCGCATACTTGGAAACGATGCGTATTAAGCGCTTGGTGGACCGCTTATTGGCGACGACGCGCATTCAAACCGGAATTGGCCCGCTGGCTTCGCTTTCGGTGGACAAGTGGATTGGCACGACACTCGACCGTATGGAACCTTTGATCCAAAAGACTGGACATCAAATTTATTGGGAACGCCAAGACGATGTCATGGTGGCAGGGGTTCTTGACCATCTGGTCGAAGCACTGATGAATGTCTTGGACAATGCCATGAAATGGTCTCCGCCGGGCGCCCCCATTCGCATTCGTACGGAAGTTCACCCCGATCGGGTGCGCGTGTTTATTCGCGATCAAGGGCCGGGGATTCCTCCGGAAATTTTACCCCATGTGCTAGAACGGTTTGTGACCGGAGATCAGGCGCGAAGCGATTCTAATGGGCTTGGGCTCGCCATTGTTCAGGAAGTAATGGCACAGCATCATGGCACGATTCATCTAGAGAATCTGGAATCTGGAGGGACGGTAGCTATTCTCGAACTGCCTATTTTGTCGGATAATTAACGTGGCGGTGTGAATCAGTGAGTGAACCGAAACGGGGGAAGATCTGATGGATGGGGATGAGAAAAATACGTCACGCATACGGCACCTCGATGTGGAACGCCTTAATATCATCGACCGCAATGGAACGCTACGTATGACCCTCTTTAATGCGGAAAATTTTCCCGATATCGTGCTCGGAGATAAAGTCCATAAACGTCAGATCGGTAGCGATGCGGCTGGCATGCTTTTTTACAATAGCGACGGTGAGGAATGTGGCGGTCTGGTGTTTGGCAACGGGGAGGCGGCGCTTCTATTCGATCAATATCACCAGGATCAGGTGATTGGCCTGACCTATGGTCAAGATATTGATGGGCGTAACCAATATGGCTTGACGCTATGGGATCGTCCCGATCTGCCCCTTGCGCAATGGATGGAAGAGTGGTCAACCATCACCTCCATGCCAGCTGGGGAAGAGCGTTCGCGGAAAGAGGCTCTGTTTAAGAACTCCGATCGTTGGAGCCATCACCGAGCTACCATTGGAAAGAGTGCCGACGGGGACCTTGGGGTGCAACTCATGGATTCCAAAGGGAACACGCGATTACGCATGGTGGTGGACTCCCAGGATGTACCGCGACTGGAGTTTCTTGATGAAACGGGGGAGGTATATTACCGGTTGCCGCCAGAACCCGATGAGCCCCGCTAAAGGTTGGCGCTTCTGGCGATGCCGAGATGAAGGCCATCATAAGAAAGACGGAACCTTAACAAAGAATAGGGCATTGGATACCACAAAACACTAGAAGCATGAAAAACCGACCCGGTCGGGTAAACTAGGAGGCTTGGATTTGCAGACTTTTGGGTTGCGAACCGTGAGAGTCTGAAGAACCGCAACACGTTGTACCCAGGTGGCGTCTCATCCGGCGCCACTTCTTCTTTTTTGGTCGCAAGTCGTCATACCGATCCGAGCCGTAACGACGCAGCGAATTCCCGTCATCACGTATGGATTGCTCTTCATCTAGGAGTTTGTTATACTAGAGCACGATGTTTTATAGTGTCCGGTTGGAAGAAGGTGATGTAATGAAGGCTGATATTCATCCGAAATATGCACGGACTACGGTCACTTGTTCCTGTGGTGCCGTTTATAACGTGGGTTCGACCAAGAGCAATGTGCGGATAGAAATTTGCGGCAAATGTCACCCGTTGTACACGGGACAACAGCGTATTATTGACAGTGGGGGTCGTGTGGAACGATTTAGGAAGCGATACGGCATGAAGTAGTGCCTCCCACAAACAGGGCCCTTGGGGCTCTGTTTTTAATTGCCGACGAACAAAGGTGCGTGATAAAGATGGATGACATGATGCGCTCGCGGCTGGAGTCCGCGGAACGGCATTATGAGGAACTGCAAGAAGCGTTGTCGGATCCCGCCATCGGTCAGGATCCTGAGCGCCTGCGACGTTATTCCCAGGAGATGTCTGAATGGGAGTTATTAGTCATGGGGTATGCCCGCTACAAAACCTTATCTCAGGAGATTGAAACCTTAAAGGAGATGGTACGGGACGACGATGTCGAGGCCCGGCACTGGGCTGAAACAGAGTTGGAATCTCATCGTGCCGAACTCGTGGAAGCAGAAGTGGAGCTCCAGGATCTTTTGTCGCCGAAAGACCCCAATGATCGGAAAAATGTCATCATGGAAATCCGTGCCGGAGCCGGTGGAGGCGAGGCAGCCCTATTTGCCTCTGAGCTGTTTCGACTGTATTCCCGTTACGCAGAGCGCCAAGGTTGGCGCGTTGAGGTGCTTTCTTTAAGCGACACCGACATTGGTGGTGTCAAAGAAATCATCTTCATGGTGGAAGGGACAGGTGCCTATTCCCGTTTGAAGTTTGAAAGTGGTGTGCATCGGGTTCAGCGGATTCCTTTGACGGAAGCCGGGGGCCGGATTCACACGTCGACGGTCACCGTCGCGGTCATGCCGGAAGCCGAAGAAGTAGACGTCGTCATTAATTCTGATGACTTGCGGATCGAGACGATGCGTTCGGGAGGTGCTGGCGGTCAACACGTAAACAAGACCGAATCGGCTGTGCGTATCACGCATATCCCGACGGGAATCGTGGTGTCGTGTCAAGATGAGAAGTCCCAGTTGAAAAACCGGGATAAGGCGATGAAGGTGTTGCGCGCCCGATTGAAAGATCTCGTGGACGCCACTCAAGCGCGTGAAGTCGCGGATGAACGTCGGTCTCAGGTAGGGACGGGCGACCGGTCCGAACGTATCCGCACCTACAATTTTCCGCAGGGTCGACTCACGGACCATCGTATCGGATTGACGCTCTATCGACTAGATAGCGTGATGGATGGGGATATTGAAGAAATTATTGCCGCGCTGCAATCCCAGCATCAGGAACTCCAACTGGCAGCTAGGGACGCTGAATGACATGGCAAGACCATATCCGAGCCGGTATGGAGAAATTATCTCAAGCCGGGATTGAGAATGCCGCACGCGAAGCACGCTTGTTGTGGGAGTATGCCAGTGGTCGATCCTATGCGGATTGGGTATTACACCCAGAAGAGACGCCAAAGAGTATAATCGTAGTCTATGATCAAGTGCTAGGGCGTCGGGTACGACGTGAACCCTTCCACTATATTGTGGGCTCCAAAGAATTTATGGGACTTTCGTTGCGGGTGAGCGCGGCAGTGCTTATCCCACGACCGGAGACGGAGATCCTGGTGGAAACCGTACTTGACCACCTGCCCTCGAAAATTGATCGTGTGGTGGATGTCGGAACCGGTAGCGGCGCCATTGCACTGGCTTTACGAGACCGTATCAAAAATCCTGAGACTCGCATCTTCGGAATCGATCCCAGTGTAAAGGCGCTTAGGATCGCTGCTGAAAATGGGAAAAGGCTCGGTCTGCCCGTTACATGGCTGCAGGGGAGTCTTCTGGACTCGATTGAGAATCCGCTGGATGTAGTGGTGGCAAACTTACCGTATGTGTCCACCAAGGACCGCGACCAATTGGCTCCCGAGTTGTCCTTCGAACCCGCCATGGCGCTTTATGGAGGGCCCATCGGAACCGAATTGATTGCCGCCTTAATCGACGCGGCGCAACGCAAATTGGTGCGAGGAGGCCATATCTTTTTGGAGGTTGGTCAGGGTCAAGCGCCATGGACCATGAGTCATCTTCAGGGCCAGGGGTTTCAGGGATGCCAGACGGTCCAAGACTATGGAGGGATTGAACGCGTAATTTGGGCGAAGCGGGAGGATTAGAATGGCAGAATATGTAACCATCCAAGACGTTCTGAACTGGAAAGACTCCGGTGAAAATCTGATCCTTATCGATGTGAGGTTGGCTCAAATCGGGGCAATACCGGGATCCGTGCATGTTCCGGTCACCGACCTGGAAGATAAAGAGTGGCAATGGGATGCCAATGCCAAACTGGTGGTGTTTTGCCAGTATGGCCGGGGTGCTAGTGAATATGCGGCCGAAGTGTTGGAAGAGCAGGGCTATTCCCGCGTCTTTAAACTTCAAGGCGGGATGGATTCTTTCACAGGTCTCCTGCGACCCAGGTAGTATCATGAGAGGCGATGTTGGGGTGACGATTTTAGCCTAGAGGAGCATGCGATGAAGACCGTAATGAGTTCACCAGACGATGTCTTGGAAGCCGCGCGTTTGATTCGTGCTGGAGAGGTAGTGGCGTTCCCGACCGAAACGGTATATGGACTGGGGGCCAATGCTTGGGATGCCAATGCATGCCAAAAAATTTTCCAAGCCAAAGGTCGTCCGGCTGACAATCCTCTCATTGTGCATGTCTCGGGTCTAAATGGACTTAGCAGGGTGGTGGCCGGTAAAGTGTCCGAACCGGTTCGCCAACTGCTACTGGCATATTGGCCAGGGCCTTTGACCCTGGTTTTGCCGGCCGATGCCCACGTGCCATCGGTCGTTCGCGGCGGACTGGAGACGGTGGCTGTGCGTGCCCCGAGCCATCCAGTGGCGCAGGCGTTGATCGCGGCCTGTCGTTGTCCCATTGCCGCGCCTAGTGCTAATCTATCGGGCCGGCCGAGCCCGACCCAGGCTCGTGACGTTTTTGAAGACCTTAACGGGCGCATTCCGTTAATTCTGGACGACGGCCCTACCCAATGGGGGCTCGAGTCCACGGTGCTTGACGTGACGGTGACGCCTCCGGTGTTATTGCGGCCCGGGGCTATCGCGTTGGAACAATTGGAATCCTACTTAGGGACGGTGATTCGGGCATCGGCGGACGCGCCCGTCAGGGCTCCGGGTATGAAATATCGCCACTACGCGCCTTCGGTGCCCGTATGGTGGTGGAAGACAGAATCGGTGGATGAAATCGATAAAAAGTGGTCCAGCTTGGATAATCAGGCATCTTATGCACTGCTGGCATCTCATGCTATTGGTGACGCGATAAGGCCGTCATTGTTTTATAATTTAGGGGACACTGACCAAGAAGTGGCTCATCGGCTATTCTATGGGCTACGGCTCCTGGATCGCAGGAAGCCTCGTACCATTATTGTCAGTTGGGTTCCGAAGACCCCTTTGGGTGAAGCGATTGCCAATCGCCTAGGGAAAGCTTCGGGCGACCCCGATGACGGGAGGATCTCGTGAAAGAAGATACGCAGTACATTCTTTTTGTTTGTACCGGGAATACCTGTCGAAGTGCGATGGCCGAAGCCCTATGGAATCACATGTACCAGGCACCGCAGGCCACTTCAGCCGGGACTCGAGCGTGGTCGGGACAACCTGCCGCGAATTTCGCGCAAGAGGCCGTGGCGCGATATGGTGCCGACCTCAGCCACCATCAATCGCGAGATCTTGATGAAGTGACAGAAGAGCCGGACTGGGTGGTGTGCATGACAGGCGCACAGCGAGACGTTATCCTCGAGAGACGACCACACTGGGCTAAAAAGGTCCACCTCTTGACGGAGTGGGTCGGTGAGTTTGGCGATATTGGCGACCCCATCGGCTGGGATAGTAAAGTTTATGATAAGCTGGCATCAACACTATACGATCTCATACGTCGTGTAGCGAAGAACGTGCCGAGCGCACGTCCAGTGGCACATGAAGGAGATGAGTGACAATGCGTATCGCAGTAGGAGCAGATCACGCCGGTTGGCCTCTAAAAGAACCACTGGTACGGTATCTGATGGAACGCGGGTGGGACGTAGAAGACTTTGGCACATTCGGTCCAGAATCTGTCGATTATCCAGACTATGCGGAGAAAGTTGCTTCCTCGGTCGCGCACGGTGCTGTGGAACGGGGTTTGCTCATCTGTGGGAGTGGTCAAGGGATGTGCATGGTGGCTAACAAGGTGGACGGCATTCGGGCCGCTTTAGCGCATGATGTGGTTTCTGCGCGATTATCGCGACAACATAACGATGCCAATATTTTGACTATGGGGGCTCGATTTGTGGCGCCCGCTTTGGCTCAAGAAATTCTGCAAGTATGGTTGGATACCGAATTTGATGGCGGTCGGCATGTGCGTCGACTCGAGATGATCCAGGAGCTGGAACAAAACACGCATGGACTCTGAGTACAGGATCTGGGAGCAAGACCTGGCACAGCTGGTCCATGAGCTTTGTCGTATCGAGAGTCGTCTGCCACTAGGTGTCTTGGTCTTAGGAGGGTCCATGAGTGAAGTCGTCGGGGAGCCCATTGGTAGTGCCCACAATCTTCCGCTAGCACGGCGCTTGGTAACCGCCGTGCTCGAAGCGTTGCCCGACACGGTATCTTTAGCGATCCAAGGCTGTGAACATATCAATCGTGCGCTGGTGGTGGAACGTCGGGTGCAAGAACAGTACCACTGGGACTTAGTCGATGTCTGGCCCGTACCGGAGGCGGGAGGGAGCCTTGCCGCGGCTGCCATGGAGCAATACCAGGATCCGGTCGTGGTCGCGAGCGTTCGTGCCGAAGCGGGCCTTGATGTCGGACAAACCCTGATTGGTATGCATTTAGAGCCGGTGGCGGTACCCGTCCGTCTTAGTATTAGACAAATCGGTGGAGCTGTAGTCACCGCTGCGCGGTGCCGCCCTCCGTTGATTGGGGGGCACCGCGCTCAGTATGGAAAGGCGAAAAATGTTCCAAAGGAAATCATAGCGACCCGCACACGGGTCAAATAAAAATAATAAGGAGCTATCGGTGCCATGCTCATCGTCGTTGAACACCCGTTAGTCAAAGTGCATATTGCGACCCTTAGAGACAAGGGTACTAGTGTCGATCAGTTTCGTAACACGCTTACGGCAGTGTCACGACTCTTGGCTTATCCGGTTCTGGATGAACTTCCCATTGAGCGTCACGATGTGACGACTCCCCTTAGTGAATCGGTGGGCTATCGCCTCACGAAAGAGCCCATTTTGGTTCCGGTGCTCCGGGCAGGGCTTGGAATGGTGGAGGGATTTCGAGATGTGATTCCTGGTGCGATCGTGTCCCATTTGGGTATGTACCGCGATCATGAGACCTTGAAACCGGTGCGCTATTATAGTAATTTTCCAAGTCACCGCGATGATCACCCCTTTTTACTGCTGGATCCGATGTTGGCCACGGGAGGTTCCGCCGTTGATGCGTTAGATTATTTGAAGCACGAAGGGGCCCGTGACATTCGTTTGGTCAGTGTCATTGCAGCTCCAGAAGGGGTGCACTTCGTGTCGACGCGCCATGAAGATGTCCCGGTATTTACTGCGCAATTGGACACCGGGCTCGATCCACGGGGGTATATTATCCCGGGATTAGGAGATGCCGGTGATCGCCAATTCGGTACGTTGTGACGGTACCACGAGTGGAGCCTCATTAAAAGGGCCTCCAGAGCGGGGCTCTTATCCTCTGCTTATCCAATGAGCTATTGACGTGCAATGCTCCGATTTTCTATACTAGTTTAGCGTGGAGAATGTTGATTCTTCATTGATGCTAATCTCCCGCACGGTAGCATAACCTGACTAATTCCGTGAACGACGCCCGTATAGTGGTAGAGGAAGTGCAGGGATTTTGGCTCAATTGCCTTCGCTACCGATGTTCCGGCTCGTTGGAACATCGCACAAACTGGCAATATGTTGATATTCTTGTCGGTTGTTGGGTACACTTCCAAAAGTAGACGGGAGAAAGGGTGAGCGACACGGGCACGTCTGGTTCCAAAGGACGCACGGTTGCGCGCAGTCTAGCGATTGCGACAACCCTCGGCTTCCAGTTGGTCGTGTCGGTCGTTTTGGGCTTTCTTCTCGGCCAGTGGCTTGATAGACTGTTGCATACGACTCCATGGTTGACCTTAATCGGAGTAGTAGTGGGGATCGGAGTTGGATTTTATGGGCTCTATCGTCTCTCGCGGGTTTTGTTAAAGTGAACGATTTCACAAACCTTTGGCGAAAGTCTGCTGCAGTTTCTCTAGGGCTTGCGGCACTACTCGCGGTCGCGGGATTAGTGACGGGATCGAATGTGGTTTGGGGACTGTCCCTAGGAATTATTCCTGGGGTCATTGATTTGGTCGGTCTAGGGTTGCGACTCCCGCTTTGGGCGCGGCTTAATCAGCGGGCCGCGGTGACGAGTGTTAACTTGCGTTTGTTCTCCCGATTGTTGGTGTTGGCGGTGTATTTTTATGTGCTACATCGGTACACCTATGTCAATCTTCGGTGGACTGTGGTAGCGCTTTTCATACCACATGCAATGTACGGGATATGGGCTTTCATCCAGCATAGGGGCAAGGGGGTGAATGGATGAATTTTTCCTTGACCGGATTCGAATGGCCTCCATTTATTTGGGGATTGATCGCCATGGCGGTGGTTTTGGGATTTGGTCTGTTGGCGGTACGGAAGGTGAGCACGGCAGTGCCCGGTGGAGCGCAGAATCTGATGGAAACTGCGCTGGAGACCTTCGACGATTTGGTCGGTCAAATGGCTCCACCGGCGTTGGCTCCTAATCTGACATTGATGGCGCTTACGCTGTTTTTGTTGCTTGTGGTGTCGAATGTGATGGGTCTCTTGCCGTTGCCAGGGATAGGCACGCGGTGGATACATTCCCCGACGGCCTTCTTGAGTATTCCGGCGGGGCTTGCGATTTGGATCTTTTTGCTGATTCAATGGGCAGGTATTAAGTACAAAGGTATTGGGGGATTCCTCGTTGGATGGTTCTGGAAACCGATTCCGGTTTTCGGATTCATCGTGAATGCCTTGGAGCAATTGGTCATGCCGGTGAGTCTTGCATTTCGGTTGTTTGGTAACATCTTGGCCGGAGAATTAGTCTTGCGCATGACGACCAATGCACCCCACGGCATTGCAGGGGTTCTAGTGACAATTTTTGTCGGTACCCTATGGCTTGTGTTTAGCTTAGTGATTTCTTTGATTCAGGCCCTGATTTTTACCATCTTGATGGTGGCGTACATGAGCATTCAGGCTAACAAAGATCACTAGTGTTGCTGATTTACGTAGTAGGTAGGGATAACGGAAATCGTACCACAGCAGAATGAGGAGGAATTGAGAGTGACAACTCACGTTTGGATGCTTTTGATTGGTGCCTTGGCCGCAGCCGGTGGCGCTATTGGTGCCGGTATTGGAAACGGTCTCGTGATGGGACGGATGGTAGAGGGGGTAGCGCGGCAACCGGAAGCACTAGGGCGGTTGTTGACTTGGGCGCTAGTCGGGGTGGCATTGGTTGAGGCATGGCCAGTTATTACCTTCGTGTTGTTTGTATTCACCAAGATCGGGTAGATAGCCCCACGGATCGTATACGGAGATTGCAGAAGGGAGTTTTAAAGTGTCCACCACGTCCTTAACCGCACTGAACATGATTGCGGCAATCGTGCAGTGGTTCATCCTGCTGTTTCTGCTCCGCATCTTTGTTTATAAGCCTCTCATCGCTTCGATGCAGAAGCGTAAGGAAAACATCGCCAAGCAAATTCATGATGCGGAAACATTGCGCGGGCAGGCTCAGCAACTACACGACGAACAAGAAGCGCTGATGCGATCAGCGCGCGATGACTCGAAAAATCTCATTGCGGCAGCACGCCGCGAAGCCGAAGACCAAGCTAAAAAAATTATTGAGGATGCTCAACGCGAGGCCAGTTATCGACAAAAGGCCGCGCTGGACGAAATTATCCATGAGCGAGACGCAGCTCTTACCGAAATTCGCAGCCAAGTGGCCGACCTGGTGATGATGGCTACCGGTAAACTCTTAGAGCGCAATCTTTCCGATGCCGATCAGCATCATTATGTCCAAGAGCTATTGCGCGATGCAGGGAATCTCCAATGATGATGGGAGAACGGGTGGCGCGCCCGTACGCCCGCGCCTTGTTTGAATTGGCGGGTACAGATGAGGTCAAGGGCCAGGTGCACGATGAGCTCGGACAGATTACTGAGGTGGTGCTTCACCATCCCGGTCTCAAGAGTTTTCTCTGGCATCCGCAGGTGTCTTCTCAGGCCAAAGCCGAGCTGTTGGGACGGTTATTTCAAGACCGGATCAGTGATCTTGTAATGCACTTCATGTGGGTGGTCGTTTCAAAGGGCCGCGAGACATCATTGGAATCCATTGCTAGCGAATATCGCGTGTTGTGGGACAAGCATCAAGGGCGTATTCGGGCAGATGTCCGAACGGCGATGGCCTTGACGGAGAGGGACCACGAGGAATTATCCCAGGTTCTGTCTCGGGCCACCGGCAAAACGGTCGATCTCTCGGTGACCGTGGCGCCAGAACTCATTGGGGGTTTGGTGGTTCGCATGGGGGACCGAGTCTTGGACGGAAGTTTGGCGCGGAAGATATCCGTGCTAGGGCAGCGGTTACGGAACGGTAGCGGGGGAGGTTACGTCGTTGAGCATTAAGCCAGAAGAGATTAGTGCGATTCTCAAAGAAGAGATTGAAAAATACCACGTTGCCACGGAACTGTCTGAGGCGGGAGTGGTACTCACCGTCGGGGACGGTATTGCTCGGATCTATGGTCTTGCCGCCTGTATGTCGGGAGAGATGCTGGAATTTGATAACGGCGTATTTGGGATGGCGCTAAACCTTGAAGAAGACAACGTGGGATGCGTCATCTTAGGCGCGGACGTGGGCATCAAGGAAGGGGATCGTGTGCGCCGGACCGGACGCGTGGTGGAAGTACCGGCGGGCGAAGCGCTGATTGGACGCGTGGTCAGTGCCTTAGGGCAACCGATTGACGGGAAAGGTGCCATGGATACGTCGGTACGACGACCAGTGGAATATCCGGCCCCGGGAATTGTTGCGCGACAACCGGTCAAAAGGCCATTGCAGACCGGAATTAAGGCGATTGACGCCATGATTCCCATCGGCCGCGGACAGCGTGAGTTAATTATTGGGGACCGTCAAACCGGAAAGACCGCGGTGGCGATTGATACCATTTTGAACCAGAAGGGTCAAGACGTCATCTGCGTATATGTGGGGATTGGGCAAAAAGAATCCACGATTGCGGGTATTGTGCGCCAGCTCGAAGAGCGGGGAGCCATGGAATACACGATCGTGGTATCGGCGGCGGCATCAGAACCGGCCCCGTTGCAATATCTTGCCCCGTACGCAGGTTGTGCCATGGGGGAATATTTCCGGGATAACGGCAAGGACGTCTTAGTCATTTATGACGACCTCTCCAAGCACGCTGTGGCCTATCGGGCGATGTCGTTGTTACTCCGGCGCCCACCGGGGCGCGAGGCGTATCCGGGAGACGTGTTTTACCTGCACAGTCGACTCCTAGAGAGGGCGGCCAATCTTAACCCGGAAAATGGCGGAGGTAGCCTTACGGCGCTGCCGATCATTGAAACGTTGGCAGGAGATGTCTCGGCTTACATTCCCACTAATGTGATTTCCATTACCGACGGTCAGATTTTCCTCGAGAGCGATCTCTTCTTTTCGGGAATTCGGCCCGCCGTGAACGTCGGTCTATCGGTTTCCCGGGTCGGAGGCTCTGCGCAAATTAAGGCGATGCGCCAGGTGGCTGGGACCATGCGTTTGGATTTGGCACAATATCGGGAATTGGCCGCCTTCTCGCAGTTCGGATCGGATTTGGATAAGTCGACCCAAGCGCGATTGGCTCGTGGAGTGCGTACAGTGGAGTTGCTCAAGCAGGCTCAGTATCAGCCGCTTAAAGTCGAAGAGCAAGTGGCTGTCATCTACGCCGTGGTCAAGGGCCATGTTGACGATGTGCCGGTGGAATCCGTGCGAGCCTTTGAAAGCGGCTTCTTGCGATTTTTGCAAGAGCAGCGTCAATCCATTTTGGAAGCGATTCGTACCGAAAAAGCGCTGTCCGATGATCTGACGCGGGACCTCGAAGCGGCGATTGGAGAATTCAAGCAAACGGCGGTGTTTTAAATGGCGGGAGGACTACAGGAACTTGGGCGCCGCATAAAAAGCGTCCAAAATACCCAACAAATCACCCGAGCGATGAAAATGGTGGCGGCGGCTAAGTTGCGACGCGCTGAGGAACGGGCTCGACAATCTCGTGACTATTTTCGAGAAATTCGAGCCATCACGTCACGGGCTGCGGCGCGGGCGAACCGCGGACATGCACTGTTAGAGAAGCGCGTGCCCCAACGAAGTGCCATGATTGTGGTGACGTCGGCACGCGGATTGGCAGGTCCACACAACACCAACGTATTACGGCAAGCCGTTGCCCAATTGAGTCAAATCAATGTCAAAGGGAAGACGGTATTTGCCGTAGGACGCAAAGGACGCGACTTCTTTCGACGCCGGGGATACGACATTATGGACGAATTCTTAGGGGTCGGCGATGAACCCACTTATCGACAAGCTCGGGCGATTGCGGATGTGATCATTGCTCGATATCTCGCTAAAGAGGTCGATGAGGTGTATCTGACCTACACCGAATACGTCAACGCTATGTCCCAACATCCGAAGACGATTCGAGTTCTGCCGGCAGAGGCAGCGATAGCGGGCGATGACTCACGGCGCGATAATGAAGCATATGTGTTTGAGCCAGATCCATCCGCGGTCTTAGAAGACCTCATGCCGCGTTATGTGGAAGTGCTGATTTTTGGTGCCCTGTTGGAATCCAAAGCCAGTGAGCAAGGGGCACGGATGACGGCGATGGATTCGGCCAGCAAGAATGCGGAAGACCTGATTCGCCGCATGATTTTAATGCGAAATCGTCTGCGCCAAGCAGCCATTACTCGGGAAATTGCTGAGTTGGTCGGCGGCGCCGAGGCGCTGGAATAGGAGGATGGATTGTGGCAGTTGAAGGACGTGTGGTTGAAGTACTAGGCCCAGTAGTAGAAGTCGAGTTCCCCCAGGGACGTCTGCCCGCAATATATAACGCGTTGCGTGTGGTATCGGATGATCGCCAGGCAGCAGGGGATGGACCGAGCACGAGTGTGTCGTCGAAGGCCTTGGAGGTGGCGCTCGAAGCCATGCATCATGTGGGGGATAACCGGGTGAGTTGCATCGCCATGGCCTCTACCGATGGCATGGTGCGGGGCATGCGGGTGATTGATGAAGGCCATCCGATTCGGGTGCCGGTCGGCAATGTGACGTTGGGTCGGATGTTCAACGTGCTGGGTCAACCAATCGACGATAAGGGAGACGTCGCAGCAGGGGAACAGCTACCCATTCACCGCGAAGCCCCTGAATTTACCGAACTGGCCGTGGTGACCGAACTTTTTGAAACGGGAATTAAGGTCGTGGACCTGATTGCACCCTATCCCAAGGGGGGCAAAGTAGGCCTCTTCGGTGGAGCTGGTGTAGGCAAGACGGTGCTCATCATGGAACTCATTAACAACATCGCCAAAGAACACGGGGGATTCTCGGTATTTGCTGGGGTCGGGGAACGAACGCGTGAAGGCAACGACCTCTACTTGGAGATGAACGAGTCGGGAGTTATTGACAAGACCGCGTTGGTCTATGGCCAAATGAATGAGCCGCCGGGCGTTCGGATGCGGGTGGCCTTGTCGGGACTGACCATGGCTGAATACTTCCGGGACCAAGAGGGACGGGATGTGCTGTTTTTCATCGACAACATTTTCCGCTTTATTCAGGCTGGGTCTGAAGTGTCCGCGCTCTTAGGCCGAATGCCCTCGGCGGTGGGATACCAGCCGGTTTTAGCCACGGACGTGGGTGAACTCCAAGAACGCATTACGTCGACTAAAAAGGGATCGATTACCTCAATTCAAGCGGTTTACGTCCCTGCCGATGACTACACTGACCCAGCGCCAGCTACTACATTTGCGCATTTGGATGCCACCACCAACCTTGAACGACGGATTATGGAGAAAGGGATTTACCCTGCGGTGGATCCATTGGCCTCGACATCGCGAATCTTGGAACCCCACATTGTGGGCGAGGAGCATTATGAAGTGGCGCGTGGCGTGCAACAAGTGTTACAGCGCTATAAAGAATTGCAGGATATTATCGCCATCTTGGGGATGGATGAACTGAGTGACGATGACAAGATGACGGTAGCACGCGCTCGAAAAATCGAGCGATTCTTGTCGCAACCGATGTTTGTTGCCGAACAGTTCACGGGTCTACCAGGAAAATATGTGCCTATTAGTGAAACGGTACGGGGGTTTAAAGAAATCCTAGAAGGTAAGCACGATGACTTACCAGAATTGGCGTTTTACATGGTCGGCACCATTGACGAAGCCGTCGAGAAGGCCAAGACCCTGTAGTTAGGGGGAAATGACATGGCGACAAGCTATCAGTTGAAAGTGGTCACCCCCGAACGAACTCTATGTGACAAAGCGGTGACCATGATTAGTGTGCGGTCCACTGAAGGGGAAATCGGGATTTTGGCGCACCACGTGCACATCATCACACCACTGGTGCCCTATGTGATGACCATCTACGGGGCGGACGGCAAGACGGAGTACCTAAATCTCGGTGGTGGCTTTCTCGAAGTCGGAGACACCACGATTATCTTGGCTGATGCGGCCGAATGGGCCAGTGAGATTGACGTGGCACGCGCCGAACGGGCTCGACAGCGCGCCGTGGAAATGCTCGCTACTGGGGGTCCCAACATTGACCTAAAGCGGGCGCAGCGGGCTCTCGCCCGAGCCGAAAATCGGTTGAAACTAGCCGGTTCGTCTCCCGTAACTGCCGCGACCAAATAGGCTTACAACCATCGCCCCTCGTAGCGAAAGCGCTGCGGGGGCTTTTTCATGTATGAAAAGGCTCTTTCCGTGGAACAATTTGGTAGATCATGAGCCACGGGAGGCCATTTGCGATGAAAACTGTTTTATGGGGCGCGTCACTAGCCGGCATTTTATGGGTCGGAGCCTGGTTGCGAGGGAGCATTGTCTCTCCGCTATTAACGGCATTCCATGCCACAATGGCAACCCCTAAAGGATTTAGTCTTAACGGATGGGTCGAACTCTCCCCGTCGTCCGGGCAGGCCCCATCCCTTCAAAGCTTGGCCACTACGCTCGCGCAGCGTATGCATGTAAAGGGCCCTATGGTATCCACTAACGGTCCCACCTATCAAAAGATTGCTATTGGTCAAACCGTTGCCAAATTCTATACCGACGTCATCGTGGAACGATTGCAAAATGGGAGTACCTTTCTCGTCGTCGATCGAACCGGCAACCAGGGGTTTTCTGGTCTCCGGGAAAGTACCCAGATGGTGCGGGCCACGTTGGGTCGGCAAGGAGTCCCGCATATGGATGTGACTCTAGAAGGCGCAATGAAGGGGCCTTTGACGACGGCCAAGGCCGAATCGGTCATCAATGCCTCGTTTAGTGCTATTGGCGCCTTGCGCGTGAATGGGATAGCTACACCACAATATGTGTCAGTGGCGGGTGATAGTCGACTGATTCCATCCGCGGAAAATCTTCAAGGCCACCCCGTCAATATCCAGGTAGCCCTTAACTACAATACCTACTGGCATCAAGAACAAATTGATATGGGTTCGCCATTAATTACGGTGACGTATTAGGGATCCGGATAGATTGGGATAAAATGGGCAGACTGGTAGTAAGAGGATGCTGATGGCACCTCAAACTACGACAGGAAGCGGGAATTACGCATGGCAAATCGTCGTCTCACCTTGTTTGGGCTGATTGGGGGAGGAGCGGTCGTGGTAGCTGGGGGGATTACGGCCTTGGCACTGCACCACCCAGTGGGGCGGTCGGTGGTGTCGCCCTTGACTCGTGTAGGGGGACATCCCCGAACCTCCGGCCGAACCTCGGTTTCGACACCGCAGGCTACCGCGGTGCCTCTTATGTTGCCAGTCAATGCGCCGGTGCAAAATGCTTATGGATGGCAATACTCGGGAGCTCTTAACGAATGGTACTTCAATCCCGGTATCACTATTGCTGCCAAGGCGGGAACTCCGGTGCGAGCGGCTTGGGCGGGAACCGTCACGAAGGTATCGGACAATCCTGCAATGGGGATGACCGTTACGGTATCGGATGGGGACACCTATACCACGGTCTATGGACACTTAGGAAAAGCCTCCGTGAAAGCCGGGCAGCGCTTATCACAAGGCATGGTTCTAGGCACGGTCGGAGGCAATGACATTTATAGCCATCAGACCGGATCGCACGTGGATTTTCAGGTGTATCGAGGAACCGTGGCAACTGATCCCGAAACCTACTTGCATCCTTCTTCATGACATCTCATCACATCGGGATCTTATGCCAGAGCAAGAGTAAATGCTCTGGCATTATTTTTTAACCCGGCCATATACTCTACCAAGTATCGGGGGGAGAAAGGGGCCGGAGGTGTGAAGGACCATATCTGGCAACGTGTAATGGATATTGGGAATTACATTTTGAAAAGTGGCGCCACGGTTCGCGATACAGCCAAAGTCTTTGGCGTATCAAAGAGTACGGTACACAAGGATGTCACCGAACGGTTACCGAAAGTAAACGCCCACCTCGCAGATGAAGTGAAAAAAGTCCTCGAGCTTAATAAAGCTGAAAGGCATCTTCGCGGTGGTGAAGCAACCCGCCAAAAATTCCGCACACAAAATCTGATCTGACAGGGGACCACACGGTCGTTCGGGATCGGGCCGGGGGTGCATTGACGCCCCCGGCGAGAAGCCGCATTCTCTTGCCCGCCCTTTACACCATCTTTTCTGAACACGATGCTTAATTGACATTCCGACAGGACCCTTTTATAATTTCAACAACAATATGGTAATGCTCTTATCAAGAGCGGCGGAGGGACAGGCCCGATGAAGCCCGGCAACCGGCGTAAGCCACGGTGCCACACCCGACCCCCAAGCTTTGGGGGAAGGATGAGAGAGTAAGGTGATACCTCTTCTCTCGCGCTGAGAAGGGGATTTTTTGTGGTGATGGGGAGGGCTTACAGTGTCTCTGGAATTTTTGTTTACATCGGAGTCGGTGACCGAAGGTCACCCGGATAAGGTAGCGGACCAGATTTCGGACGCCATTTTAGACCACATTTTAGCGGAGGATAGTTTAGCCCGTGTTGCCGCGGAAACGGTCGTCACCACCGGAATGGCTCTCGTAGTGGGCGAGATCTCCACGTCCTGCTACGTGGACATTCCCCGCGTGGTGCGTGACACAATTCGTGACATCGGATACACGCGGGCGAAGATGGGTTTTGATGCGGATACCGTGTCCGTGCTCACCTCAATCGATGAACAATCGCCGGACATCGCTCAAGGGGTTGACCATGCCTTCGAAGCCGAGGGTACCAACTCGGAAGAAGACATGGGGAGCATCGGTGCGGGGGATCAGGGGATGGTCTTTGGCTATGCGTGTAACGAAACACCGGAACTGATGCCCCTTCCGATTGCGTTGGCCCATCGGCTCTCCTATCGGTTGGCCGAGGTGCGTAAGCAGGACCGGGTGCCTTTTCTTTGGCCCGATGGAAAAACCCAAGTCACTGTACGCTATCAGAATGGCCGGCCGTCAGCCGTGGATACCGTGCTCATTTCGGCCCAACACAATCAAGAAGTTTCCCAAGCTACTTTGCGAGAGGCCTTATATGATGAGGTTATTAGGCCGGTTATGGAGCCCGGCGGATGGCTCACCAAAGAGACCCGGATTCTGACCAATCCTACCGGTCGCTTTGTGGTGGGAGGCCCCCATGGCGATTCGGGGCTCACCGGTCGTAAGATTATTGTCGATACCTACGGGGGATACGCACGCCATGGAGGGGGAGCGTTTTCTGGCAAAGATCCGACCAAGGTGGATCGCTCGGCGTCCTATGCCGCTCGGTGGGTTGCCAAAAACCTGGTTGCGGCTCAATTGGCAGACCGCGTCGAGATTCAGATTGCCTATGCCATAGGCATGGCTCAACCGATTTCGGTGATGGTGAATAGTTTTGGCACGGGCGTCATTGGCGACGATCTCTTGGGGGCTATTGTACGAGAAGTTTTTGACTTGCGGCCATTGGCGATCATCCGCGAACTCGATTTGCAACGCCCCATCTATTTGCCCACGGCGGCGTATGGGCATTTCGGACGTACCGATGTGCTATTCCCCTGGGAAGTGACGAATAAGACGGAAGCCGTAAAAGACCGCGCGATGATCCATCCCCATCAGTAGTCATGGGGGAATTTACGGGAAAAACTAAACGGCGCCTTCTCCGACGCGAGTCAACACCTCGAAGAAGGGATCTGGATGGAATGAACCTATTAGGAGGAAATTCGCCACCCATACCGAATATATACAAAAATGGGTAACAAATAGGGGCATGGGCATGACGCTACGACAGAAGGCAGCGGACGGGTTCTTGTGGTCCATTATTGGCATGGCCATCATTAGTTGGCTCGGACTGCATGTGGGTGTGTGGCCTCAACATCACTATCTCACGATCCTACTAGGTATCGTGATGGTCGCTGTTTCGGATACGTGGCCGATTAAAATGGGCCGGGGCAGTATCTCGCTGTCGAATGCGGGCTATTTTTCGGTCTTCCTTACGGCAGGACTCCCCGCCGCCTCGTTCGCGCTTTTAGGGGGAGTCTTTCTTAGTTCCCTCAAGAATCCTCGTGGACTCTTGTCCCTGTTTAATATGGCGCAATTTATTCTGACGCTATTTGCAGGCGCACTGGCCTTTCGACTAGTCCGGGTGGACCTTTGGATGGCGATTGTCTTATTTGTGGTCGTGTCCGTGGTTTTGAACCATCTGATGGTCAATGCCTACTACTACATCATGGAAGGCCGCGCGGCCTTGGTAGACATTGTTCCAGGCCTAGGTCTCGATGGCATAGCCTGGATTATCTCGGCGCCTTTAATTACAATTTTTGTGCTATTACAACGTGCCTATCAGGGCCCGGGAGCGCTACTCGCCATTTTTCCCTTTTTATTTGTGACTTGGCTGTTGGGTGCCGTCTATCAGACCCGACGTGCTCACAAGAACACCATGGGAGTCGCCAATCTTAGTATGGGGATTGCAAAAGCCCTCGATCGATCCACGTTGTATGGGCTGATTGAGCGATCGTTTCGGGAGATCATGGAGGTGTCGATGCTGGTGGTTTACGGACGACAGGATGATCCCAACCAATTAGTCCGGGAATGGGTGTTTTATCCTGACCCAGAAAGAATGCCGTATGCAGACTCACTGCGGGCCGAGGAGGGTATCGCGGGTTGGGTGATGGAAAGTCAGTCTCCTGAGCTGGTTTTGGATAGCTTTCGTCTTCCGAGTCGACTGGCACCGGCCGTCGACCCCTATCCCGTGCGATCGGCGTTAATGCTGCCGATGGTCACGGATGGCCGTCTCATGGGCGTGATGGTCGTAGGCAACGTGCGAGCCCATGTCTTCGACGGTTTTGACTTGCAGTTGGGCATGATTATTGCTGGACAAGCGGCTATTGCTCTACGCAAGATCGAATTAGGGCATGAGGCTACCAGACTGGCGATCGCAGACCCCCTCATTCCGGATCTCTTTAACTATCGACATTTTCGTACTGAACTCGAAAAAGAACTGGGAATACAACAAACCCAACGCCGACCGTTTGCGGTCGCGTTTCTAGACATGGACCGATTTAAATTGGTAAATGACCGCTATGGACATCTACGGGGGGATGAGGTGCTACGTCAATTTGTCTCCGTGGTCCGTCGGGAGATTCGTGAACACGATATTTTGGCGCGCTACGGTGGTGATGAATTTGTGTTGCTCTTGACCGATGTGAACGCACGTGGTGTACAAGTCGTATTGAACCGGATCCAGGAGATTATTGGGAGCTATGCGTTCGATCATGTCGAAATATTTTTAGGAGTCAGCATTGGCTGGGCGCTCTATCCTCAAGACGGAGAAACGGTGGAAGCCTTACTCAGCGCGGCTGACCAACGAATGTATCAGAATAAATCAGAGCGTCATCGTTCCACTAAAATCTTGACAATCGCCAAAGACCCGGTCTATTAAATTCTCGATGAGCCACCAATTATCCCCATCCACAAACTGTTGAAATGACTGTTATCAACAGAGTTATCCCCATTATCCCCAGGTGAGAATCACTGTTAATCTGTGGCAGTTTCCTAAAAAATCCAGATTTATGTTGAGTATTGTTTGACTTTTTTGGCAGGTGGTGCTATAGTGACCACGGTCATCCTCGAAGTTGGGATGGCGCAAGAAAGGGGACATATTCAAGTTATGACCGGACGTGTTAAATGGTTCAGCGCTGAGAAAGGCTACGGCTTTTTAGAGCGTGAAGACGGCGGCGATGTGTTTGTACATTACAGTGCCATTAATGGCGAAGGTTTCCGTACGCTCAACGAAGGCGAGCGTGTCGAATTTGATGTTGTAGAGGGTGACCGTGGCCCGCAAGCCGCGAACGTTGTCCGCCTATAAAGTGTAAATTTCGACAGTGCGGTGGGGCCGGGGATCCGGTCCCATTGTTGTTTGCGTGGAATCAGATGATATAATTGATTCACCAGTCTAGGCACCAAGGATTGGGACAAAGCCGAAAAGGGGCGAATACTTGTGGAAGTCATCGTACGCGGCAAGAATTTTGAGGTCACGGATGCTCTCAAAGAGCATGTTTCCAAAAAATTAGGCAAGATGGCTAAATTGTTTGACCCCAATCCCGTTACAGCTCATGCAGTCCTCAGTGTAGAGAAGGAACGTCAGATTGTAGAAGTGACGCTCCCTATTGAGGGGATGCTACTACGTGGTGAAGAGGCCACTCCCGATATGTATGCCTCCGTTGACCTTGTCGTGGATAAGCTTGAAAAGCAGTATGCCAAATTTAAGACCCGCTTAAAACGTCGCCACCCGTTGCATGAAGAACCTCGAGAACCGGTCCTAAACGACGTCGCCACTGTGGTCCGACGAAAAACTTTTCCTGCTAAACCAATGCTTCTTGATGAAGCATTGATGCAAATGGATCTATTAGGACATGATTTTTTCGTCTTCACCAACGGAGAAACCGATATTATCAACGTGCTATATCGGCGCAAAGACGGCGCGTACGGCCTTTTGGAACCTCGTTAATGGTCAATGAAAAATCCCCTTCCCAGATGAAGGGGATTTTTCCATTCTTTGACCCAAGAAAAGAGGATTCTGAGGAAACTCGTCGAAACTAATACAGTAATGGCCCGTAGGAGGACCTATGTCGACATCTTGGCGTGATCTAGAAAACGTTATCCTCCGTATCCCTGATGTACAAGGGGCACAAGTCCTAACGGACGATGAGGAGAATCCAAAGATTCATGTGCTGGCGAACAGTGAGCGGGCACCACGGCACATTGTGCGCGAAATCACGGCGTTAGTACGCAGTTTCGGATGGGCAAATGCGGATCCAGACTGGGTAACGGTGGTACAAGTCCATGAGGACGACGATTCATCCTTTTCGGCCACACGACTGACGATTGCAGGATTTTCGGTAGGCCATGTAGCGGAGGGTATTAGCGCTACATGCCGACTAAGGCGAAGCGATCTGGTCTATCAGGGCACGGCACTGGGACCTACAATCCCAGCAGCGATGTCCATGGCGACCATCGGTTCCGTGAATCAGGCACTGGCGGATTTAGGGCAACTTCGGTTTAACGGCGTGAACATGATTCTTAGCGGCGGGACGGAAGTTTTTTTGGTGACAGTGGCTGAAGCAGGCGAGGAGATTCTGTCCGGTAGTGCAGTGGTACGGGATACGTTGGAGGATTCGGTAATCAGGGCCACGTTGGATGCCGTTAATCGACGATTTCTGGTCTATACCGGTCGCAAACTTTAGAAAGATTCGACCAACTGAATTTGACCCGAAGCGGAAATGATGTGGTATTGCCCAAAGCGGTGGGGGCCACAGGGCCATTACGATAGGAGTAATAGCCGAACATGAAGGGGTTTGTACGTAACCTTGTTTCTGGGTTAGTGGATGTTTTAACTGTTGGTGCTGGCTTCCGTTTAGACTAGCTAGTACGGTTGGTCGATAATTGTTGTTCAAGGTAAGGAGGAGCAATTATGTACCCTAAAATGATGAAATGGTATATAGCACTGGTGGTTGGGACGGCCACTTTGTTGCTAATATACGGATACGGGGCCTTTCATGGTCTTCTTAGCCCAGCCATGGGTCTTATGGCTATCGGAACGACTATTGGAGCATATGGTAGCGTTAGGCTGGTTAGGGGTCATGGTGAACTTGCTGTAGACCTACCGATTCTTATCTTAGCGGCAGTGATATTTGGCCCGTTCATTGGCGCAGTAATTGGATTGGTGGCCACTTGGACGCGTCGTGAATTGAATGGGGAAATCCAGTGGCCATCAACGGTTTTTAATCATGCACAATTTGCTATTATCGGATGGGTTGTCGGATCTTTATTTGAAGCGATGGGAGGTAATGTAACTGGCCGTAGTTTAGTATTAAATCTCATTCCTTTATTGACGGTCATTGCAGTAGGATTTCTACTTAACATTGGGTTTGTGCTCGTGGCGTTGTCGTTACGCAAACAACGGAAGATTGCAGAAATATTTCGCGTTAACTACAAGGCTTTGATTCCGAGCTTCCTTCTCATGATACCTATCGCCTTTTTAATGGCGGGCTTGTACCAAACGTTAGGGGTATGGGGTGAGTTAGCCTTTTTTGTCCCGTTGGCTGCAGTGCGCTGGACCATGACCTTGACCAAGGCTCTACGCATGGCTTATTTCAACACAATCCGCGCCATTTTGGCAGGCCTCGACGCCAAGGATCCTTACACGTATGGGCACAGCATGCGGGTGGGTCACTACGGAATGCTTTTGGCTCATCACATGAAAATGCCGGAGGATCAGGTGGAAGACGTGCGTTTTGCCGGGATGTTGCATGATATTGGGAAAATGGGCACGCCTGATAATATTTTGAACAAGCCAGGGCGTCTTAACATGGATGAATTATTGATTATGCAACGACACCCCATTGTCGGAAGTGCGATGTTGACATCCGTTCAAATGCAGGGCTGTGCGGCGAGTGGAGTTCTTCATCACCACGAACGTTGGGACGGGACTGGGTATCCGGATAGCTTGCGTGGGATGGAGATCCCGATCGAAACACGCCTCATTACAGTGGTTGATGCCTATGATGCGATGACGTCAGATCGACCATATCGGCGGGCAATGCCGCACCAATCCGCCATTGAGGAAATTCGAGCCGGGGCAGGGATTCAATTTGATCCTAGTGTCGTGGAAAAATTCATGGAAATTGCTGAGGATACGGACCTGTCGAAAGTCGAGGGGACAGGGCACGGATGGGATCTGGGTTCGATAATGTTTTCAGACACGGGAAAGGGTGGTAGCCAGGGATAGACTGCGGTTGAATGTGCCCTGATCTTCATGGTACAATGCGACAATGAGGATCGGCGTAGGAACCTTTTGTGGTTCCTTTTACGTTGAATGGG
>JAJYPK010000123.1 GCA_021795465.1 Bacillota bacterium | reverse complement strand
TTTCGACGAGGTCACCCAGTTCATCATCGACCCCCTAACCCACATGCAATATCCTCTCTTTGTGCTGACAGGAGGCGACCCGATGGAACGCGATGACCTCGTGGAGATCGTCCGACAGGCACGGGCAAAGGGATTGCGCCCGTCTATAACCTGGCCTTTAGTATCGATGGATCGTGCCCAGCGATTCACGATCGGTTTCGGGGCATTACCGGCGTGTTCGTGCTCACGATGGAAAAAATTACGTTTTTACGGCAACTCGACATTCCTCTGCAAATTAACACCACCGTGAGTCGGCACAACGTCGATGATCTTCCTCGCATCGCGCAGTTAATGCGTCAGTTGCAGATTTTCCGATGGAGCGTCTTTTTTCTGGTACCCACCGGCCGCGCCCGGATCCAGGATCTGCTGACCGCCTCTGAGCAGGAAGCAGTACTCCACTGGCTGGTCTCCCTCCAGCAGGGCGTGCCGTTCGAGATTAAGACGACGGAGGCTCCTCAATACTACCGGATCCGAGAGCAACAACGCCGAGTCGACCCCACCATGAAGATGCGTACGCGGCAGATGCCCGTGTGGGACGGTCAGGGATTTCTGTTTATCACCCATACGGGTGAAGTCTATCCGAGTGGCTTCCTTCCGGTCTCGGCAGGCAATGTGCGCACCACACCCTTGGCACAAATTTACCGCGAAAGTCCGGTGTTTTTGGGACTGCGTAATCCTCACGGATTTAAGGGAAAATGTGGATACTGCGAGTTTAACACGATCTGCGCCGGATCGCGGACGCGGGCTTATACAGTCACCGGTGACTATTTAGAAAGCGACCCTTATTGCCCCTACGTTCCTGATCCAGAGCAGAAGGACCGGACTTCGTCAGGATTATAGACAGTCCTCTACCGAACATCAAGACTTAGGGCTCTTATTAACTCTGACTTCCCCCGAAAACTCTTACCCCTGCGTAGTAGCTATCGAAGCCGTAAACCGAGCTGTGACAGAGGGCACTCATGGCGGAGTCTCTAGCAGTGGTGTCACAAAGGTACAGTCGGGAAAATTCCGGCAAAACCCATAGTAATCGCCGGTGGCTTGAAGTACGCGATATTCTAGCACGTCTCCGCGGCATTGGGGGCACAGCGTGGTCGTTTCAGGAAGCATGAGCATGACACCCTCCTCCGTCTTCTTGTGAGCTATGCCACAATTTTATCCTATCGTATCATATCTGTACGAATACATAGAATATTATTTGCAATTTATGGCTAATCCCTAACAAAGTTTGAGTCGCTTCCATCGAGCGCACGCTCCTCTGGCTCTCTTCGATGGGAGCCACCCCCTGACAACCCAGGCAATTCCTCCCCTGCGATCCCATGGTTGGTCTGACCGACCCGCCTGATCGGTCCCATACGGCGGTGTTGGCAAATCCCGTGCGGATTATAGTGGAAATGAAAGGGAAAGGGGGTGTCCCCATGTCACCCGGATCAGGCAATTTCATCGTCGAAGGCTTGTTTGTCTTGACCTTCTTCGTTCCGCTCTTCTGGCCCTCTGGCCATCGCCCCTAAAGGCGCACCCGTTCAGACCGCGCATCCACCTGATTGACAGATCGGGACCCACTCCATAAGGAGGAAAGGATATGACTAACTGGACCCTTACGGCCAAGAAACGACTCGGCACGATCCTCTCGGCCGAGACGTGGTTACCCACGGAGATGCCTGAGTATGCGCAAGGCTTTATGTATATGTTGGGATCGCTCACCGCTTCGAGTTTTGTAGTGTTAATTCTCTCGGGCATCGTTCTCGCCATGAACGGACCGGAGACGTGGGCGACCAACGGTTTGATGCGGTTCACGGCCGCGACGCATTTCTGGGCCGTGCAAGCCTTCTTTTTCTTTATGATGCTCCATCTGTGGCGTGTCTTTTTTACCGGAGCTTGGCGTGGAGGACGCGGGAAAACCTGGCTCCTCGGTGCTATCGCCTTCCTGGTCGCGATCCCCACCGCCTTCACCGGCTTTCTCATTAATGGTGACTTATATTCCCAATGGAACGCCGTCCAGGGCAAAGATGGCATCAATGCTATGGGGCTCGGATGGGTGAATTTAACCAATGCAAGCCAAATGTTTGGCATGCATGTCGTTGTCATGCCCCTGGTGTTAGGCGCCGTCATCGCACTGCACATTACGCTCGTCCGGCTGAAGAGTGTGGTGCCTCCCTATCCGACCGCCGCATCGCAATCCACGAAAGGAGTGTCTGACCAATGAAACCGACCACGGATATCGTCAAACAATATCGCATGGTGCCCGAAGATTTTTTAAAGCATCTGTTCGCGACTCTGGGCATCGTCATCGGTTTGGTCCTGTTGGCGTCGTTGTTGTTCGGCGTTCCCGAAAAGCCGCCGCTGACCATCCAAACGTATGCCAACGCCCACCCCTTGTCCTTTGAACAAGTGAGCCTCCGAGCCCTCGATGGTCAAGGCAGGATCGCCAACTACGGACCCCCGTACAACCATGGCACGGGCAGTGTACAGAGCGGACTCCAAACTGGCGTGGGGATTTTGTACCCCGTCAATACCGCCACGGATTTTGTTCTTCACCCGCTGGCAATGACTGCAGCGATGAATCCCACGGTTAAGAGCGCGATCGCGACCTTTGACGCAGCACCGCCGGCGGTGCAACAACGCTGGGAAGCGGCGTATACCACCGCCTTAACTCACGGGCACGTCGTCCAAGGCACCGTTATCACACCGGCCGGCCATTATGGGCCTCTGCCATCCTTGATGCATGGCTTCCTAACGTTGGGCCAAAGCGGCCTCCTATCCGGTGCTTTAGTCCGCAACAGCGCCGTGACGACGCGCTTCGACAACCAAAATTATCTGCTATTCCTCCAAGGAGACCCCTTGCATAACGACCCGGGGACCCAGAGTATGAAAGGCGAAAACTGGGGAATTATCCATCCTGCGGTCAATGGTTACCCTGGTGCTTGGTGGATGACCATTCCCACGTGGATTTATCAATGGCCTTTCGTCGCCAACGCTGCGGCGGCCGATGCCCTCGCGCTCAGCATTGGATTTTTGTTCTGGCTGTTCTTGGCTGTCACGCCATGGATTCCCGGATGGAATCGCTTGCCACGGCACCTCGGGATTCATCGTCTCGTATGGAAAACATTCTATCGATCGTCGGAGCGTGTCGGGACGATACACCGGGCATCGTAAGCAAGTAGCCCCGACAACCCGCGGGATAAGCGGCCGTCTCCTAAGGACCTTTGGGGATTGCCGCCCCCCGCTGATGCTTCGTAGCTAGGCGCGGGACCGCCCTGATCGCCCGATGGGGGGAAAAGACTGGACTGTGGCACCCGCGATGCAGACTCATCAGCACCGTATGTGGCTGGTGCAGGCCGGTAATCCCCATTAAACCGTTGTCACGGCATCACAAAGGAGTGTGGCGTCCGCGATGGATACATCCATGACAAACCAAACCGTGATCCGTGTCGCCGTGATCGATGATCACGAAGTGGTGCGGGTGGGACTCAAAAGCCTCATCGATCTGCAGCCAGACTTATCGGTGGTGGTCGCTTGCGCCACAGGTCGGGAAGCCCTCGCCGCCGTCCCCCATGCCGCCGATGTGGTGGTGTTGGATTTCCGTCTCCCCGACCTGGACGGATTCGTCGTCTGCCGCCGCCTCTTGCAACAGGATCCCACTCTACGCATCATCATCTTGACCTCGTTCGAGCGGCCAAACATGGCGCACGACGTAGCAGACGCGGGGGCCCGCGGATATCTCTTAAAAGAAGCCCGTGGGCACGCCGTGATCACCGGAATTCGCCAGGTCATGCAAGACCAATGGGTCTGTCCTGCGCCACATCCACCGACATCCGCACCCGAGCCCAGTGATTTCTTACGCCGATTCGAGACTTTGACACCCCGAGAAAAAGCCGTCCTCACGGGGTTGAGCCGGGGGCAGACGAATGCCCAAATTGGGCATGCCTTGGGACTGTCGGAACTCACCGTTAAAGATTATGTCAGCCACGTGCTCCTAAAGATGGGATGCGCACGACGCATCGAAGTCGCTCGGCTGTTCCATCATTCGCATCCGCCCCAGTATAGCGACCAGAAAGAATAGGGCTGGCACATGCTTGGGCACTCTAACTTCACCGGTTTGATTATACTTACCTCCCCAGTCTCTCATCGCTTCCTCGCGATGTCGTTGACACGTCATGGATCATTAGTTTGTCCACATGGCTACCGATGAAAGTCCGGAAGCCATGTGAACCGTTCGCGTCACCCGGTCTTTACTGAGATGGGCTCCCGCAATCGTTTCCGGGCGAGAGACTGGTGTCCAAAATGGACCAAGTAGTCCGAAACTGACGGGTCGTTCGCGCCCTTGTCGCCGTTCAGGCCTCACGGTACCATGAACTATATAATGAAAACTTTTTTGATCCCGCAACGCATCACCGTATACTACGCTTGACAGCAAATAGAAAGAAGGTTCTCACAGCCTATGGCCATTCGTCTCAGTGCCCGTCGTTGCAGTCTCAGCTATGACCTCCCTCTCTATCTCTTCCTCCAGCAATGGTTACGTCCAAGCCCTGTGGCGACGCCCAACGACTCTCAGCAAGTAAAGGTGGGAACGTGAAGTCGTCTCGCGCTTCTAGCATCATTTGGTCTCTGTCTCATGCGATTAACGACGGATATCCAACGTTATATCTCCCCCTGTTGCCCATTCTCATGATCCGATGGCATTTTGGCGCGGGGCGGGCTGGACTCCTAGCTGGATTGCTGGCACTCACCACACAAGCTCTACAGCCGGTTTTGGGCATCTGGGCAGACCGCGTGGGAGGACCGTGGTTTGTGGTGGGCGGCCTCATCGTTGGCAGCTTAGGGATGGCGCTAGGATTAGCCTGGGCGCCCTCGTATGCACTATTTGCGCTGGCATTGATGCTGGGCGGTCTGGGAAACGCGGCATTTCACCCTCATATGGCCTCCCTCGTTAGTCAACGCGCATCCACCCATAAAGGGCGTCATATGAGTGGATGGATGGTAAGTGGAATGGTAGGCCACATTCTTGCCCCTCTCGTTGTCGTGGGGATGTGGCATCGTCTAGGACCCTCAGGTATCGCGGTACTCGCGATTCCTGGGTTGTTGGCTGCCGGATCGTTATATAGGGATGCTCGTCGCATTCCGCGTCCAAAAAGCCGGCCCGCGGCATCCAAGCCGTTCCCATGGCGTGACACCTGGCGACGCGGTCAAGCATTTTGGCTTCTAATTATCTTGCGGAGCCTGGGTTCTTCCAGCCTATTGATGCTGTTGCCCCTCGTGTGGCACGAGAGAGGGGGAGCCCCCACCGTAACGGGTGCAGTATTGGCATTGGTTTATGCCACAGGGATGGTTGGAAACCTTTTGGGCGGTACGCTCTCAGACACCTGGGGCATCCGCCCCATCCTCATGGTCTCCTTAATCGGTGCGGCTGTCGCAGCGATCGGGGGCGGTTCGGCAACTTTTGGTACAGGCTGGATATTTTGGTTAACCGTCGCACTTTGGGGTTTTACGATCAACGGTGCCGGTGCCGTCATGCTCGTTTATGGTCAGGGGCTGTTTCCTTCCCAGTTGGGAATGGCCTCGGGATTAACGCTAGGTTTTGGCAATACCATTGGGGCCTTCGGTGCGTGGGCGATCGGGACTATTGCCCAATGGCAAGGAACTTCGATCGCGATTGACGCCGCCGGAGTCTGTCTCTTATTGGGAGCTTGGGCCGCGTGGCATTTGCGTACAGATAGTTTGGCTCCCTTAGCAGTGCATACGAAATAAGGGGCTTGCAGTTCGGTCGTTTCCGACCATGCGATGAACCGGGATCGGCTTTTGTGATCCACCCTACGCTATCTCTACCCATGAATAGGGGTGCATAAAGATCGCACGATAATCCCCCTCGCAAGGGATGGTCTACCATCACCACCACGTACTGGCGCTACCGGGTCACGCTCTACAACCTACCGTTCTGACCGGTCCGCCGACACCTCAATACTATCGCATACCCTGGTTAGAAAAACCGATGATAATCTCTTTTGGGTTCCCTCCGGCCCTCACAGGACCCGTAGACCTGCCAGCGCTCGCTGTAAAGCTCGTCACAGGACTCGTCTACTCGGGGCTCGCTTCCGCCCCAGAGAGTGTGGACGCGTTTCCCAGGCTCCCCGCTCCAGATCCCGACAAAAGAAGGATATATGAAACCTACCTCGGTGTCCTACCGGCGGTGCCTTGAGCCCCAACTGGGCCCTCCTGATGATGCCCCGTCGCTCCTTTGGCTCCGTGGTGGCGACGGGGAAATCCGGTTACGGTGATTCGGAAAATAACGTCTGACGATGCCCTAACCACGCGTTCCAATATTGATGGTGCGCCGCTAATGTCTTCGTCATGACCCGTTTGAGTCGATTTCATGCGCTGCAATCGGTTTTACGATGGGTCGAGTCATTCCATTGGCCCCTGGACTTGCATCCCCTGGCGCAGGGCTTTGGGGACGTTCTCCCGCCAAACTTAGAGGTCATCATCGATTGGCAGTAAGCAGCCTAAACTTCTCTCATCGATAGCGAGCCATGGCGATTGCGATGTTGGCACCCCCAAACCCATTACTATTAGACAGTGCCACGTCAATCATCGCACGCCGCGCCGCATTGGGTACGTAGTCTAAATCGCAGTCCGGATCAGCCACCTCAATATTCATCGTGGGGGGCATCATTTGATCATAGAGAGCGAGAGCCGTATAAGCGGCCTCAGTAGCCCCCGCCGCGCCTAAGAGATGTCCGGTCATGGATTTGGTTGCGCTGACGGCAAGGCGATACGCATGCGGACCAAACACCGACTTGATGGCGGCGGTCTCGCTGGCGTCGCCGAGTTTCGTCGACGTGGCATGCGCGTTCACATACTGAACGGCTTGTGGGGCAATGCCCGCCACCTGCAGAGCCCGAGTCATGGCACGAGCCGCCCCGTTGCCTGATGGATCGGTGGCGGTGATGTGGTACGCGTCGCCGGTCATGCCGATCCCAACCAACTCGGCATAGATGTGCGCCCCACGGGCTTGGGCATGCCTGAGTTCCTCAAGGATGAGTGTAGCCCCACCTTCTGCAATCACGAATCCATCCCGATTCGCATCGAAAGGCCGTGACGCGATCGGCGCGGACTGGCGTGACAAAGCCCCGGCATTATTAAAGGAGGCCACCGCCACTTCTGCTATCACTGCTTCGCTACCACCGACCACCATCACGTCGGCATCTGCACGTTGAATAGCGTAATATCCGTCGGCAATGGCATGGGCGGACGTGGAGCACGCCGACACCGTGCCGTAATTCGGCCCTTTGAGTCCCCACCGAATGGAGATAATACCAGCCGCCATATTGATTGCGGACCCGGGTGACAGAAACGGGGACACTCGCCGAGGCCCTCGATTTTGAAGCGTGGCCTGAGCCTCTAATATTGTTGCCAGCCCTCCCATACCGCTCCCGTAAATCACGCCGGTGCGGTCGGCCTCACTGGGATCAATGGGGATCATCCCCGCATCCGTCAACGCTTCGGCGGTGGCGGCCACGGCCAGATGAATAAATCGGTCATAATGGCGGACTTCCTTCGATTCTAGGATGGTGTGGGGGTCAAAGCCGCGGACTTCACCGGCGACCTGGACGGCTATCTTCGAGGCATCGAACCGCGTAATGGGTCCGATACCAGATTGCCCGGCTTGAACGGCGCGCCAATTGGTCTTCCAATCGTTGCCCAACGGCGTGACGAGGCCAAGGCCCGTCACCACGATACGACGAGTCACAGGAATTCTCCTCTCAAGATTCTTGGGGACTAAGGTATGATCGGACCATGGCCATGACTGTGGCCCGTATCGGGTGCAACTCCAGCTCGGGGGTATTTGCAGCCCAATAGAGCGTGACGCCATCCGCTAGGCACATAAGCAACGACGCCAACACCTTGGCGTCCGCCTCGGCCCGGAACTCCCCGGATTGGATGCCGCGCTCGACGACATCACGCAGATAGTCTACGACTCCCTGGAACCGGAGCATCAGCCCGTCGCGTACGATCCGATCCTGCAAGGCTTCCCCCCACGCAACCAGAAGTAGACGACCCGTACTCGGGTGCCGCACGCGCAACGCCAACACGAAAATATCGACACATCGGCTGATTTGCTCCCAAGGACCGCCTGCATCGCTGGTCAAGCGCTCGAGGAGCTCGGGCGTTCGCCCCAAACGCTCTTGCATGAGCGTCAGCAGGATCTCGCTTTTGCTGCCAAAGTATCGGTAGAGCGCACCAACACTCAATCCACTTCGCACGGCAATATCATCGACCGTCGCCAACTGATAGCCCTTGCCCAAGAAAACCTCCTCCGCTGCGGTCAGGATGGCCTGCCGTCGCAACATCTTATGGGTTTCGGTGACCTTGGGCACAGGGTTCTCCTCCTACAAAAGTGAGCGTTCACTCTTTTTTATCAAAAATAACCACGTGTGTCAACCTCAAGAGTTGCTTCATTTACAGTGCTGGACTTGTTGTTCGGTCGGTCGGCGCCCGGGCTGGGGGAGACAGTCAGGGTTAAGGCCAAACCCTCCTGGATGGATTGATCGTACCGGTGGCGTATGGCGGGTGCGACCGCGTTGGCGCCGACCACACGCGCGGTCAGGATGGGGCGTGGCATAATCGCGGTACGGGGCCCACCCACCGTGAATGGTCGACCCGCCCAACGTGGGACATCTTACATCTTCTGGCAACTTATGGGTCATGCATGATGCTTTAACCGTGGGGTCATTAACTTTTACTTATCCATTTCGCAGGAGTGAATGCACATTATCCCACGAAACCCATATTGTACCATCGAATACTCGGGATCTCCGAGAACACCCATCGGTTAACAGAAAGGACGGATAAATCATGGCGACGGTAACTCCGGGTCCTTGCCCCAGTACGGGCTGTCCCGCGCCAACCGAAATCGATTGCATCGTCGTCGATAAGGTCTACGATTCGTGCACCCAGACCATTACGACCACCGAGACATTTTTGGCTCCTGCGGTCGGATGTACGGTAGCTTCCTGCGCGATCAATCTCGCCACCTCGACCTGTACCGTCGGGGCGATCACCCCGAGCGGTACGACCGATTACAACAATATCACGTTTGTCATCACCGCGAACTACAGCGTGACGTGTGCGTCCGGGGTCACTCTTCCCGAAACCGCCACGACCACCCAAACCGTGACGCTGTACAATCCCAGTGGCACGACGCCGTCGTGTGCCATCTTGTCGGGGGCCTGTACCTGTGTGAATTTACCCAATGGTAACATCAGTTGCACCATCACCCTCTGCCTGTTGCTGCAGACAACGGCGACGGTCCAGCTTCTGATTCCTACCTACGGCTTTTGCGCACCGCCGGTGTGTCCTTCGGTCGGACCCGTGGTGGCCTGTCCCCCCAGTCCCTTGTTCCCCCCACAAGCGACGTAAGATGATTCCACGAGCCCAGCGCCATCCATCCGGAGGACGCTGGGTTCATTGTTATGGTACGGCTCGACCCCACTCATCCCAGGTACCATTGCTCACTCCAACTACTAGATTCATGGAAACAAATTCGTAACCAACCGTGCCATGGTTTCCAAACGCACGGGTTTCATGAGGACGTGCCGGATCCCCACATCCAATGCTGCCTGTTTCCGATCGGGGGTGATCAATCCAGTCACCAACACGACCGTAGTCTCTGGATACTGTTGCAGGACGTGCCGGGCCAGCGCAATCCCGTCCATTCCTGGCATCTGGTAGTCGGTGACAACGAGGTCCACAGGTCCGGTTGTCAGGACCGCTAATGCGGTCAGACCATCGGCCACGGCGTCCACCACCTCGGCACCAGCCTCTAGGACTAAAAATGTTAAAAGTTCACGCACGTCCTGGTTATCGTCCACAATGATCGCGCGGATCGTCATGCGGACCTCATTTCTATCGAACTATCACTCCATAACGGGTGCC
>JAJYPK010000122.1 GCA_021795465.1 Bacillota bacterium | reverse complement strand
AGCAGACGATGCAGCGCCAAGGACCGCGAGGGGCTTGGCGGCAGGCCACCCTTAAACCAACCGACGAAAGGACGGCAGTCGCCGTCCTTCTTTGGGCCACTATTCCACCAAGACAGGCCCGCCTGTATCGGTCGGCTTGTCGTGACCCACAAAGACCGTTTGTTGCGTTTTGGCGCGGAAGAACTGACCCAAGATGTCCTCGTAATCCTCACGGTCTTGTCCGCCTGGCTCGATGGGATCCGTTCGCGGAAGAACCAAAAATTGTTGGATGACGTGAAACAAGCGGTGGAGGAGGTGCTGTCATGATTTTGAGCCATAAAATCCCGATCCCCACAACCTGCAGGAAACCAGTTTTCGCAAGGCGGCGAGAACGGCGCGCTGTTCTTTTAACTGGGCGTTAAGCAAATGTCCAACGGCAGTATGTCGCGTGGAAAGCCGATCCCACGGTGCCCAGCCGCCCTGCGGCCTCCATTGAACGCGATCAAGCGTGACGCGTTTCCGTGGATGTTGGACGTCACCAAAAATGCACCCCAAATGTCGGTCATCCACTTGGACCGCTTCTCGGCCGTGTCTGCCTGACGGCGGACCTGCTCAGCGACTCGCTTGCATGGACGACCGAGCCTTTAGACCCTAAGCAGCCGTGTCGCGATGAACCACGAAGGTGGCAACAGATTTGGATAACTCCATCAGAACAATAGGTCGTCCAGGCAAAAGTAACCATAAGGGACACGTTCGGCACGGCACTTGGCGAGAACAGAGACGTATGGACTCTCCACCGTGAAAATTCTAGGATCCCAAGGAATCCGCATTGACGAGTAGTCCCATTAATTCGGAAAGTCCTTGGAATACCTGGAGCCTAGAATCGGTCCAATGGGAGGAATTCAGATAGTCGGCGACCAAGATTCCCCACACAGGGCGACCAATGGGCATGGTGGCCAGAGATTCTGGAATGGGGAACGATTGGCCCCAACCCTCTCCTAAAATGGCCGGGATCTTTGAAAAGTGCTGGATTACTTGCGGCTTGGCCTCGTAAAAGCACTGTCGGAGGGTCGACGGCATCTCAATGGGGATCTCTTGTCGTAGATTATGTCCTCGGGAGGCTATTGGGGTAAACCCCCTAGCTTTAGCCATGTATAGAGTGAGAGAATATGGCTTCAGAATCTTATAGAGAGCCGTGAGAATTAAGTTGAGTTGCTCTATCGGGGTCACTAACCGCGTCCCTAAATGCTCCATTAGGGAAGCAAATTGGGATCGAAATGGATCGATATTGGGGCCTGCTCCTTCCGCTAACACCGCTTGAGTCCGGATAGCGGCGACATCCTCGACCAAGGTGGGGTCCGGCAAAGCTCGAGCTTCCCAGGTGGTGGGCCGAGAAAAATAAAAACCCTGGCCAATGTCTACCCCGAGACTCATACACGTGACCATCTCATCGTAGGTTTCAATCCCTTCGGCAATGAGCGCGAAGCCTAGAAATTTGGCAATGTGCTCCACAGAAGCAATCAAATTGCGTTTGACGGCAGATAGGTCACAACCATCGATGAGGCCGCGATCTATCTTGACATAATTTGGATGTACCATGACCAGTTTTTGCAGCCCAGAGTACCCGGCCCCAAAATCATCTAAGGCGATGGCCCCTCCGAGATTTTGATAATCATGGACATAGGGTTGCATCGCTTCGCCACTCCAGTTGCCGCGCTCCGTGATTTCCACCACGATACGGCCATCCACGCGTGGAAATAGGTATTGTTGGACAAACGAGTCTCTCAAGGAATCGGGGTGCACGTTGATAAAGATGGGTACGGAGAGTTCCAGGTCCCGAGCCAGTCCCATGGCGCGGCCCACTATCAGGCGGTCCAGATCGACCGCATACCCTAACGAAGTGGCGACTTCGAAGAATTCTTCCACCGGCAATAGGTGTCCTGCTAGAGTGAAGGGACGGGTTAGCACCTCATACCCTACAATTTGACCGCTAGATAGAGAAATCAGGGATTGAAATGCTACAGAAAACTTCGGTTCATGCTCGAACCACTCAGACACTAGTGCTGGGTTCAGGGATTGATTCGCGTCCATGCGTTGACTCCCACTCGTAAAGTTCCCAAGTTCCTTCCTGGGTAGTTGGTTCCTGCATATTGTGGCAAACTCCTGGACTAGCTGTCTATTATTAGTGGGGTATTAGCAATGCGGAGTTCACCAACTGAGACGGTATCCATTCACCTCAACGGGATTGCGGAGCCAGATTATTGCCGCGGTCCGTCAATCAGGTTATTGTGGTGTAGGGAGATGTCTCGGGCCGATAGGCATCGAGTAGAGAACACAGATTGCAGCACTGCAAAAGATATGATCCGGAAGGACGTGGAGATATCAGCATCGCACCAATGAATCCCAAGTGGCTTGACGGTCACCAGCCATCACTGGTTGATATTATGCCCAATGCCTTACACTTGTTGGGAGGGACACTGGCACCCGAACATGATCTTCCTACTTGGGCTACCCAAGACACGACGCAACAGATTATCGTATGGTTAATTGATGGCTTCGGCTACCATCAGGTACAGGAAGCCTTAGCGCGAGGCCTCATGCCAACGCTAGGTCGCATCTTGAAAACCCGTCAGGGTCATCTTGAACCGATGATGACGGTGTTTCCGTCGATGACTCCCGTTGCCCTGTCAAGCCTAATGACCGGAAAGTTTCCCGACCAACATGGGATTGTAGGGCAAGTGGTTCACGTTGAAGGCGAATCCGTTGATGTGATCCGAGGACCGCTTCCGGATTCCTTGAAACTCGAAAGCCCAGGAGCTGCCCTATTGTCCGCGCAATCCAACATTCCCTACCGGGTGGTAATTGAGAGCCGATTGCGGCATGGTGCGTTGACTACGCTACTACACCAAGACGCCGGTCAAATTGATACTTTTGTGGTGGCGTCGGGACTTCCCGTTGTGGTGAACCAAGCTTTAGCTCAACAGACAACCGGAATTATTTACGTGTACTGGTCGGGACCCGACTCTATCAATCACCAAAAAGGCGCCTACGGAATGGAATGGACTGCGGAGATGAAATGGCTAGACCTGTGCTTGACCGAGCTATTAGCGACGCCACGGCCTGGAGCTTGGCTGTGGATAACCGCCGACCATGGGCATATTCCATTGGATGGGGCCCTATCTTATAATGATTTCCGCACCCACTGGCACGCCTTACCTGAATTGCCTACTATGGTCGGACCGGCCATCGCCATTGACTTGGATAATGTGTCGGCCATGGAGAACTTTCTTCTGCAATGGGCCCCGGTTCCGATTCAGGTAATGGCCGTCAGGGAACTGTGGAAGCAGGGTTATTTCGGCTCAAGTCATGACCCTCACTTTGTATCCCGATTGGGGTCTCACGTATTGATGCCACCTTCCGGTTGGTACTGGCAATTGAATCACGAAAAGTCGTTGAAATGGAGTCATGGTGGGCAAAGCCCTGATGAGATGACTATTCCATGGGTAGAAATAAACTTAGGAGGTCATCCGTGAAGATTGAGACGTTATTCCTGGACATCGGTGGCGTTATATTGGATCCAGACAAGAGATTTTGGGACCGGTTGGAAACTGAACACGGCGTAGCCAGTGGAGCCGAGGAGTTATTTTATGGGGAAGAAGGGCCTTGGCACGCTTGTAAAACGGGCCAGATTACCTATGACGACTATGTAACCAAGATGGCGGTGCAGTTGGGCCTCGAACGACGCCTACTGGCTGAATTACGTGCAGAACTGGAATGGGTGGTGATTGATCCCATGGTAGAGTGGGTGCGGAAGGTGAAGGCACACCACAAGCCTTTGATTATCGCTCTCAGTAACGCGGATACAACACTAGAAGAACGACTCGTAACATTGAGACTAGAAGACTTGTTTGATCACGTGATTAATTCGGCACGTGTCGGGTTAGCTAAGCCCGATCCCGAGATCTATCGTCTGGCCATGACTTATACACCATCACTTCCGTCTGCCTGTCTATTTGTTGACGATCGGGAACGCAACATGCCGGCACCACAGGAACTTGGAATGCATACCGTGGTATATCGAGGGTTTGAAGACTTCTCCCAGGCAGTACACCCATATTTCGCATTCGATTAAGGTGAAAAGTGATGGCTCGGGTAAAAGATGAGGCAGACGCTGTGTTCATTGAATTGAGTTGGCCCGATAAAGTCTTGGCGCTATCGGGTTCGCTGCGCATTAAATATGAACATATCCAAAACATTCACACCGATCCGGTGCCAGCGGCCTGGTATCGCGGGATGCGAATCGGCACCAATCTACCGGGAATCAAAGTGGCCGGTACGTTCGTGAGTGATGAAGGGATTATCTTCTATGACTTTAAAAATCCCCGTCGATGCCTCACATTTGTCCTGATTCACGACCGTTACACCAAAATTGTCGTTGAGGTCGACCCCGATCAAAACCCACAGGATTTGTGCCGAGCGATTCGGTTGCATCTGACAGAAAAGCGCTAACCTCGAGTCACCGTAAGGTGTGAGGTTAGCGCTTTTGTTGTTTTTCAACGTCTTCGAGAGTCCAGGTTTTGAACCTTAGGGTTTGAAGTATCCTGCGCCATAATAGGTGCGACTATAAAACCCACTGTTAAGATTCGAAACCATCACGTGTTGACCTGGTGCTGGTGATTCCACGAAAGCTTGGCTGTAACCTAGGGCAGGATACGAACCGATGTAAATGCCCACGTGAGATGCGCCGGGCCCATTTGCACTAAAGAACACGAGATCACCAGGTTGCAGTTGGGACTTGGCAATCTTAATTGACGCCGCATATTGTGCGTAACTGGTTCTTGGAATACCGACGCCGTTTCGGCCAAACACATACTGAACCAGACCAGAGCAATCGAAGCCAGCTGGGGAAGTGCCTCCCCAGACATACGGAATACCAAGATACGATAGTGCAGTCTGACGGATAGCTTGTCCGAAGCTTGCAGGCGCACTCGACACGGTGGCCGATGCTGACGCGCTTCCGCTCGACGGAATTGACAACACTTCACCCACTTGCAGGACATTAGGGTTACTTAGATGGTTGGCGGCTGCCAGGGTTTGCCACGACATCCCGAATTGGGAAGCAATTTGCCCCAACGTGTTACCGGGTTGTACCGTGTAGGAAGAAGATGTCTTGCTCGTAGCGGGTGCCGACGAGGGCGCCGGGCTGTTTGCCGCGGTCACCTGCAACACTTGTCCTATCTGCAAAGCATTGGGGTTGGTTAAATGATTAAGCGCCGCCAAGGCGCCTACTGTGGTGTGAAATCTCGCTGCAATGGCACTTAGCGTGTTACCGGACTGCACCGTGTAACTGCCATAACTACTACCAAAGCTAGGGCTGGCTTGACTCGTCGCGCTCTGTCTTGAAGCCTCTGCAGCGAGGGTTATCACTTCGCCCACCCGAATGAGGTTGGGGTTAGACAGGTGATTGATTGATGCGAGCGCCGCGACCGTGGTATGAAACCGTGCCGCAATGCCTCCTAGCGTATTACCAGATTGTACCGTATAGGTGCCGGCATTCGACAAAAAGTTTGCACCGGTTCCCACCGAAGCAGCTTTTACCGCCGCGGGATGGGTTGGAGTAGGTTGACTAGCCGAGGCGGCAACGAATACGCCTAATGCGGCTGTAGCCAACAGGGTTGAAGGTCGAATTGACATTAAGTGTAAAAGGCTCCCTTCCTTCCATTATTGCCTTCGAGGTTAGTTGATGGGTTCGGGCTGGAGGTGCCCTACGCATAGATGCGATTCACCAAAAGCAGTTACGCTTTTTATTCCCCCGTACGTTTTCATTGGAAAACGATTCGGCGTTGAAGGAGTCCAGGCTACACTACTCGACAATAAGGTATAAGTCATGGGTGGAATTTACGCGGGAGGAATTATTTACCCGATTCCCGCGCAATGACACCTCCCGATCGCGAAAATTCGAGGAAATTCTCGTACGTGGAATAAAGTGGTTAATTCGGTATCATAACGAATCGGAATGGGTCGGTTTTACGTCATTCTCCTATAAATCGTGAACCGTTACTTATCTGCGCGCGACTTGGGAATTGTTGCTTTCCCTACGTCCTGGCGACGCAAGACCCGGAACTGAAGGAAAATCTGTAACTGCTTGTACCTAGCGGGGTCTAGACATAGTCGTAAAATTTAGATCACGTCGATGTGCCATGGGCGGTGGTGGCACGGTTCTCAATAGACTCGCTGTCCTGGCGTGTAGAGTCGACATTCGTCGGCTATAGGGGCATGTGGCCATCCGCGAACCCCCGGATGCGGTAGCCGATGGACTGACCAGGCCTCTTACAGCGCGTTATGTACCACTCAACCGGAATTTGAAAGCGACCGTTCATCAAAGACTGGTATGGTACAAACCATCCTGTTTTGTGATTGTCCGTTAGGGAAGTGCAGTTCTCCTCTAACCTCCTCAATCCGCGTCAGCATGGTCAGCAGGCCGAGATGCGGTGTGGAGGGATCCACATCCCAGGTCCTGCCGTTGTCGGTTACGACCAACTCGATCCTGGACGCCAGGGATAGACTAAGGGAGACTTCGACCACAGTCGCAGAAGAGTGCCGTACCATGTTGTTTAGACTCTCTTCAAGAATCCGATAGAGTACAAGACGAACTTTTAACGTCAGTGGACCCCTAACCGCAGAATCCCAAAGAGTAAGTTCGGGTGCAATGGTTAGGCGGACGTCGAGCAACTGGGAAAATCTACGGAGTAACTGTTTAATCGTGGGAATGAGTGCGATCCGGATCAGGGAAGGATGAAGCGAATGGCTTAGTTGTCGGATCTGCTTATCGCGTACGGTGTCCAAAATATCCATGGTTATGGCTAGGAGTTCGCGCACTTGTTGAGGACTATCATAGAGCAGTTCTTGGCACTGTTGGAGTTGGTGCCACGCCACGAGTAGGTAGCTTTGAACCTTCCCGTGCAGGTGCTCAGCGATAGCCTCTGCCGTTTGATCTTGCAGTCGCGTAATGTCCGATAACATCGCCTTTAGGGCGGCAGCCTGGGCCCCGGTGCGAGCTTCTAGGTCAGCCACGCGCTCTAAGGCCTGAGCTTCTCGCGCATAACGCATGAGACTCTCTTCGTCCCCAACTGAGAAGGGACTTGGGGCGTACGCTGTGATGGCTCCGCGCACCACACCGTCAACGACCACGGGTGTCAGGCATACATAATTGCACTCCCCATGGATGGAGGAATCCCGGTCCGACCCAGAGGAGTAATCCGCCATGTAGGTGCTTACCGATGTCTGGAATCTCCGTCCCTCACAATAGACCTCATACCAAGTTGGATGCGCGTCGATCGACCACTGTAAATGCGTAAGGACGGCACCGTCTGCGGTTGACGACGACCTTAGCGCGGGCCCGCGATATCTTGGACCGACAGCAACAGCACACTCCGACACGAGACGCCGGGACCGGTCGTACTGCGTATACTGCACCACGTCCCAACCGGTTTCCCGGCGAACATTTTCTACAAAATGATTAAATTCCATAAAATCGCGGTTCATTCCTGTATCTTCTCCTCGTTTGACATGGTGGAAGAAAGGTCCACGCCGTCGAGCGGATCGGCATGCTGAAAAAATCGCTCGCAGGCTGGATGATTCTGCAACGCGGATGGCATATCCTTCCATATCTCGGCCGTTCGTCCATGAATCGTTCGTCAGAGTCAACCACAACATTCTAAAAAAGACCACCGTTCGGGTCGAACGACGGCGTATTGTAGAACTGCGTATCGTTTTCTGGCGTGCGATTCTGGAATGGAACGAAAGGTCCGAGGAATATATCATGGTTTGAGATTCTAATTGGGCTGAGTTCCGGGACTCTGGTGAGATCCCAGGGCGGGAGCGATGATTGTCTGGGATGTGAGCGGCAAGATGGCCATCAAAGAGGTATCGTGGTCCGACCAGTAGGTGGTGCCGCGCAACACAAGCACATATTGGTCAGCGTCTTCGCGGTGGGGTGCCGGGATGACAGGACAGTTAGGATCCCCTTGGATCTGAAGCCAGAGGCATCCGTGACCAATGGCAACATGGACGCGAATTTTGTCGGGACAGTTAGTGGCGATCAAGGCTCGGAGTTGAAGACCCACTAGGTTCCAAGCAGCTAAACGAACCCCCCACAGAATACGATTGTGAAGCGGGTGGTCCCACATCTTTACTTCATCATCCGCCGATAACTCGATGCGGCTCGAGGCGGGACTCTCATTAATAAGAGCGCTTATTCCGGGGAGAAGTCCGATGCGCAAAAGGGACGGGTAAAGAGTTTGGCTAAATTTGTAGAGGTCATCCGAAGCGAGGTTACTGAGGATATCACGGGATTCACGAATGGGTCCACGAATGCTCGGTGCCAACTCGTGGTCGTTGAGAAGTTCGTTGAGCCGCCAAGTGGCTGCCGATAACCGACTCTGGATTACAGTGTCGAGCATATCTGCTTGTTGGGCGCGACGTTCCGCGCAACGAGTATACCCACTCCGCGCGGCTTTTTGGATAGAATCCAGGGTCGGTTTTGGACCCGGATGGTCGAGCAACTCCCGACACAATGCAACCAAGGACTCCAATCGTTCTAACTGCGAATAAAGGGTGCCGGGGCCACCATAGGCGACGAGCGCGCCTTTGATCTCTCCGTTGGAATCTTTGATGGGTATGGCTACTACGGAACGGAGTGAGTCCACTTGACCCATGGTTGCTAAAAGTTCGGAATCCAAGATGCCATGCAGGTAACGCTCGATGGTGGTGCGGACCACGAACCCTTCAAGATAGACTTGGCGAGTTTGAAAATTAACACCGGGATGATGGCTCCGATAAAACGGGTTAAGTGGAGACCTCAGAGTATCGGTTAGCATCCGAAGCTGGTTCAAGGCAGGTATCTCAAATGGGGAGGTCCCGACGACCATCACTTCATGGCGGGATGCCTCGTATTGCGTAATCTGGACCCAAGCCGCGTCCGTAATATTCTGAATCGTCGTGGCTAAGAGCTCCCAAGCTGTTTTAACATCCATGTCTAGAATCCTTGCCCCTGAGGTATTCGGCAGGTAGACTGAGAGTACCTCCCGTAATCCCTAAGTTAAGTCCTAGGCGTTTATGCGCCAATCACTCGGATGGGGTGAGTCTGGCTATAACCTATGGGTGAATTTGCCAACACCCATCGACTCGATAAGCGGGAGAAATTGGGACTGGGAGGTTTGCCGTGAACCGATATACCCTTGATTATGTGAGACCGATGGACCCTGGATGGTCTGAAATGCGCCATTTTCTTATGATGAATGAACCCGTCCACAGTCTTCCCTTAGGATTGGCGGAGCATTTTACCACGCATCCGGAATCTCGAATTGACCTTGCTTATGCGGGGATAATCCGCGACCCCGGTCAAAAAATCGTGATGACGGCACTACGTACGGAACAGCATAACCTCATTTTATCCGAAACCAATCATCCGGACGCGGTGGATATTTTGATCCAGGACGTACAGCAAGGTTCCGCAAGGATTCCAGGGGTGATCGGACCTCGCTATTTGAGCCAACGCTTTGCCGAGGCATGGCAGAAAAGAACAGGAGACACGGTGTTTTTAGAGATGAACGAAAGAATCCATCGGTTAACCAAAGTGTTGATCGATGCGCAATCACTGGGAGCCATTCGCCTGGCACGTTCCCACGATCGCGACTGGATAATAGAATGGGTTCAGGAGTTTATTCACGAAGCCACTCCGCTACAATCGCAAGGCGCGTTACGAAATGCAGAGCGTAGTACTGCCAAACTCAACCTGGACCCGCATGCTGGCGGATTCTTTGTCCTCGAATCAAACGGGACCGCCCGTTGTCTGGTCGGATATGGCAACCCTACGATCAAGGGGATTCGGGTGGGGCCGGTCTATACGCCACCCCTTTATCGAAGACGCGGCTATGCCACGGAACTGGTGCGTGCTGTGAGTCAAACCCTTTTGGATTGGGGTTATCGCGAGGTATATCTTTTCACCGATTTAAACAACCCGACATCCAACCGAATTTATCGCACGGTGGGGTACGAGGTAGTCGCAGATGTCGATAGCTA
>JAJYPK010000121.1 GCA_021795465.1 Bacillota bacterium | reverse complement strand
TTTGGCCCCGGCCTGCGCCACGACGAGGGCGATGACCAACGCCGCCAACGACAATATCGCCAATTTAGGATCGCCCACAAACAAATCGTACACCTGTTGGAGCCACTTCATGAAGCCGCCTCCTTCTGGTTCGACGGACGATTCTTGAGAGAAGTTACAATCAAGCCGCTGACCGCCAGGTATCCCGCGATGAGGAACACAATGCTTAAATCTTGACCCGGCCACGCGACCCCCAACGATTCCCCTGCCCAGAAGCTGCCAAAACTGGTCAACATCGTTCCCACCACAAACTTCATGACGTTTTCAGGCACCTTCGCCAGGGGGGCTCGGAGCATGAGACCAGCCGCCAGAACCAGCACCAAGCCGATAGCGGATCCGATGATGGCACTGGGATAGGCCGCGGCGGCGCCACCCATGGTCAGTACGATAACGACGACTTCGAGGCCTTCAAGAAAGACACCGTTGAACGCCGTGGCTTGCGCCGCAAACCGATTGCCCTTGGTCGCTTGTAACTTTCCGATTTGTTTTTGATAGGCTTCGGCTTCATCATGCAAGGCTTTCTTGCCGGCAAAACGTAGAATGGCTTTCTGAAGCCACTTGACACCGAATAACAAAAGCAACACCCCAATGAGACCCCGCAACACATTAATCGGCACGTATTGTAAGACCCCGATGCCCAAGACCGCCGTCAATACCGTCAACGATAGCACGGCGAACACCGTGCCGCGCAGGGCAGGTCGCCAGCCTTCGACGGTGCCTACGGCTAGCACGATGGTCAGGGCTTCAACAAATTCGACGGACGACGCTAATAGGGTCGCCGTCAGCACATACCAATTCACCAATGACCCCCCCTTATTGCTTGCGATTTGCTACTTCCGCCGATGCGTCATGCCCGAGGACTGTCTGGACGGATTTCGGCGTCAAACACGTGCTGGGTAAAGGTTTCCAACAGTTGCTCGCAGACCATGAATTCCTGCTCGGCTTGGGTCCGCAGGGACGCCCCATGAAAGTCGACCGTCGTAATTTTATCCAGCCAGTGCCGCAACTTTTTCAAATCCTCGTCATTCTCTTGGAGTTCCGCGTAGGTAAAATGTTCCACCGTAATTTCGTCCTCGATTTCCGCTACATAGGACCGGCATTTCTCTAAGAATTCTTCATATTCGGCATTACGCGCCGCGTTGAAATGGGCAACAATCGTCTCGGCATCCTGCTTGTCGAAAGGTGCCGTGTCCAACAGTGCGGCTTCGCCACCGATGCCAAGGATATCGTTTTGAATGATCTTCAACTGCCGTTGATAGTCATCGGTGTTCGGTAACACACAGACACCATTTTGAAGGTACACCGCCCCCAGGCCCCTTATTTTCCGCCAAATAGCCACCCGCTTACTGGATGGCTCCGGGGGTACCTTATAAGACAGCAGAAGCCAGGTAGACTGTTCCATGGAATCACTCTCTCTGTAACGGTCGTTTCATATAGATGTTAACTGTTGTTATGTACCGATGTCAATAAGATTTAAGGAAACTCTTTAAATCTTTGAAGTGAGAATTGCTGTGAACCATTGCGTTGGTGAGCGTCCGGGTGGTTACGGCTAGGAGTTTCGCAGCATGGTTACCGGTCCTTTTGACGGCCCGTTTCGGATCAATTCGGATCAATTTGGCTCGTGGTCTTCCCATACGTGAAAATTCGGGATATGATCACGGGTAATCATGAGTACAAGATTTTAGGCCATCGCTGTGACAACGGCTATCGGCTGGAGATGGGGCCAGAATTGATGGGCCCTTGGATTCGGTTGGGCAAAACCTCTTAGGGACGACATCAGTGGGGCCCATTCCGATAAGGAAGGAGGAATTTTGCAAGCGCTAAGATCTAGGGAACCGCACCGTGTGGTCATCAGCCGGGTGTATCCGGTGATTGACGGAGGTCGCTATCCCGTCAAACGCGTGGTGGGTGAGTCACTCGAAGTCGAAGCCAGCATCTTTGCCGATGGCCATGACCGGATTAGTGCGGTCTTAGAGTGGCGGTACCAGGAAGAGCCGTGGCAGCAAGTGCCCATGATCCCCTTAGGCAATGATCGGTGGCGGGCACGTTTTGACGTGATGGCCACGGGGCAATTTTCCTATCGGATTCGGGGGTGGGTCGACCCCTATCGCACCTGGCGTGCCCATGTCGATTCGTTTTTAATGGCCGAAATGAAGCTTGCCGGCGTCGTGTGGATGGAGGGGATCAGAGAGGTATTGGAGATGGCACAAAAGGTGCCGTCTCAAAAGCTCTCCCGATCGCTACGCGAATGGACCGACCGCTTTGCCGAACCCAATGAGGTCGCTTTAGCTTTAGAGCAGTTGGATGCGTTAATGAAAGACGTGGTGGTCATCCCTCATGCCCCCACCGAAGTGCCCGACGGGCAGCCAGGATTTCCTGTGTGGGTGGACCCGCTGGACGCTCAGTTCACCACTTGGTACGAATTCTTTCCGCGATCCGCCGGTGTGGTTCCCGGCATCCATGGAACTTTTGCGGATGTCCGTGCCCGACTACCGTATGTTGCGGACCTAGGATTTTCTGTCGTCTACTTGCCGCCCATTCATCCGATTGGGGAGAGTTTTCGTAAGGGGCGGCGTAATGCGCGCCAAGCCGCACCCCATGATCCCGGTAGCCCATGGGCCATCGGCGGTAAGGCGGGCGGCCATATGGCCATTCATCCCGCTCTGGGTACTTTTGAAGATTTTGATGCGTTGGTCCGCGAGGCTCGTGACCGGGGTCTTTTCATCGCCTTGGATCTAGCCTTTCAATGCTCGCCGGATCACCCTTGGGTAGAGGAGCATCCCGAGTGGTTTCGGATTCGAGCCGATGGCAGCATTCAGTTTGCCGAAAATCCCCCGAAAAAGTATGAAGATATTGTGCCCTTTAATTTTGAATCGGAAGCCTGGCCGAGTCTCTGGGAAGCTCTTTATGGTGTCGTGGAATTTTGGATCGCGCACGGGGTGCGCTATTTCCGTGTGGATAATCCCCATACCAAGTCGCTCTATTTCTGGGAATGGTTACTTCAGAAGGTGAAAATGGCGCATCCCGACGTCGTATTTCTCGCCGAGGCCTTCACGCGACCCGCCGTCATGCAGCACTTGGCCAAAGTGGGATTTTCCCAGTCGTATACCTATTTTACGTGGCGCAATTCGGCCAGGGAGTTGCGCCACTATGTTGAAGAGCTCGTCGCTTCGCCCGAGGTGGACTATTTCCGTCCGAGCTTTTGGCCCAATACCCCCGACATTTTGCCGGAATCCTTGCAAGTAGGGGGAAGGGCGGCATTCATAGCCCGCCTCGCGCTTGCGGCCACCTTAAGTGCCAGTTATGGGATTTATGGGCCGCTATTTGAATTGATGGTAAAAACCCCTTCCCCAAACCAGAAAGAGGAGTATGACGACTCGGAAAAATACCGCATCGCCCACTGGGATTGGGATCGTCCGGATAGCTTATCGCCATGGATTACCCGCGTCAATCAATTTCGACGCGAGCACCCTGCGCTCTGGAGCAATCGGACCATTCAGTTTCACCCGGTGGACAATGATCAGTTGCTGGTATATAGCAAAGTCACTCCGGGTGCGACGGATGTGGTGCTGATGGTGGTAAATATGGATCTTCGTTATCGGCAATCGGGGTTTCTTACCCTTCCGGTACAGGACTGGGGACTGGCCCCGGACGAAGACTTTATCGTCTCTGACGCCCTGTCCGGGTCGAGTTATGTCTGGCATGGGTCCCGGAACTATGTGGAACTCGATCCGGCGCGGCTACCCGCGCATCTCTTTCATGTGAAACGAAAGATCTGAGGTGAAGTTTTTTCAATAGCGTTTCGAGGGAGGCAGATTATGACCACCAAACGGGCCTATACGATGGTTGATCCGAACCCGTTATGGTATAAGGATGCGGTCATTTACGAATTACATGTGCGCACCTTTTACGATAGCAATGGGGATGGCGTGGGAGATTTTAAAGGGTTAGCGGAAAAACTGGATTATCTCCGGGATTTGGGCATTACGGCGGTGTGGCTGTTGCCGTTTTTTCCTTCGCCGCTTCGCGACGATGGCTATGACATCTCCAACTATGTGGATGTGAACCCTATCTACGGCAGCCTGAAGGATTTTCAGGGGTTCTTAGATCAAGCTCACGCACGCAACATCCGTGTCATCATTGAGTTGGCCTTAAACCACACCTCGGATCAACATCCGTGGTTCCAAAGAGCCCGTAAAGCAAAACCCGGCAGCGTGCATCGCGATTACTATGTGTGGAGCGACACGCCAGATAAGTATCCTGAAGCCCGCCTGATTTTCCCCGACTACGAGCGGTCGAATTGGACCTGGGATGCCGAGGCCAATGCCTACTATTGGCATCGCTTTTATTCCTCGCAACCCGACTTAAATTACGATAACCCAAGGGTGCAGAAAGAAATCTTAAAAGTGGTGGACTTTTGGCTGGATATGGGTGTCGATGGCCTTCGGTTGGATGCGGTTCCCTATCTCTATGAACGAGAAGGAACCTCGTCGGAAAACTTGCCGGAAACGCACGCATACCTCCGAGAATTGAGGCGGCATGTGGATAGCCGCTATACGGGCCGTATGCTGCTGGCCGAGGCCAATCAATGGCCGGAAGATGCGGTGAGCTATTTTGGCCAGGGGGATGAGTGCCACATGGCCTTTCATTTCCCTTTAATGCCGCGCCTCTTTATGGCACTGTATATGGAAGATCAGTTTCCGATTGTGGATATTTTAGACCAAACGCCGCCCATCCCCGAGTCCTGCCAATGGGCCACGTTCTTGCGTAATCACGATGAATTGACTTTAGAGATGGTAACGGATGAGGAACGCGACTACATGTACCGGGTATATGCCACCGATCCCCAGGCGCGCATCAATGTCGGTATTCGCCGGCGGCTCGCACCATTACTCGGGAATCATCGCCGCCGAATTGAACTCCTGCATGCCTTATTGTTTGCGCTACCGGGGACGCCTGTTCTCTACTACGGTAATGAAATTGGAATGGGTGACAACATCTATCTCGGGGATCGGGACGGCGTGAGGACGCCGTTCCAATGGAGTGCCGATCGCAACGCCGGGTTTTCTAAGGCCAACCCGCAACGTCTTTGCTTGCCCGTCGTGGTCGATCCCGAGTACCACTATGAGGCGATCAACGTGGAGGCCCAACGGGCCAATCCCTACTCCCTCTGGAACTGGACTCGACGCCTGGTGGAATTACGGCGTCGGACCGAGGCCTTTGGACGCGGGGACTTGGAGTTCTTGCGCCCGGACAATGGTGCCGTGCTCGCCTTCTTTCGTCATTACCACGACGAGCGGGTGCTGGTCTTGGCCAACTTGTCACGGTACGTGCAGTCTGTGACACTGGATTTAAGCACATTTGCCCATTTTGTTCCGACGGAGCTCTTTGGACACGTGGAATTCCCGGTGATTACGGATGCGCCCTATACCTTTTCCCTGGGACCCCACGGCTTTTATTATTTTTCTCTGGAAATGCAGCCGTCTCACGAACGACTCTCGGATATCCACCGCGTACCCGAATTGACCCTGGCATCGACCCGCTGGTCCGATTTGGTGGTGTCAGAGGGCAAAGCTTCCCTCGAAGCGGTCTTGCCCAGCTATTATCAACGATCTCGATGGTTTGGAGGCAAGGCGCGTCCGCTCAAGTTTATTAGAATAATCGACGTCATGCCGCTTCCCGGCGACGGAGGTACCCTGTACGTTCTGATCACCCAGGTGGCCTTTCGAGATGGCGGCGTTGACTGGTACATCATCGGCGCAGGCTTCTTGCAAGATGAAGCGATGCTGCCAGAAGAGGTGTTGCAGGCGGGGGTGGCGATCGCCCATGTCCAAGATTCCGAAGGGAATTCTCTCGGCGTCCTCTATGATGCCCTAGGTCATGCCGAAATGGCCCGACGCTTAGGAAACTTTATCGTCACCGCAAAAAGGCCCGGAGCAGGACGCTTGCGCGTCCAAGCGATTCAAGCGGAACGGACTTTGATATCGCCAATTACGTCGGCATCGATGATGGCCGCCGACCAGAGCAATACGTCGGCCCGATTAGATGACCAATGGATGTTAAAAATCTTTCGCCGCCTAGAACCTGGTATCCATCCGGATTGGGAAATCGGCCGCTATCTTACGGAAAAGCACTGGCCCCATTCCCCCAAGACGGTGGGGTCCATCGCATATCGCTCGAAGTCGCAAGATCCGATGGTGTGTACGCTATTGCAAGAATTTGTGGCGAATGACGGAGATGCCTGGGGATACGTGCAAAAGCAGTTGAACGAGATGAAGGGGACCGGGCAGTGGGATGAGGCATCGTTAGCCGATGCCATCAGGCAACAACTGACGGAACGCTTATCCGCACCTGGGGGATTGTGGCCCCAGATGGGGCGCCTAGGATCCCGCCTTGGGGAATTGCACGGGATTTTGGCTCAGGGTGGGAAGGAGCAGCCTTCCTTTAGCACCGAGTCCTTCAGTGATCTCGACAGGCGTTCGCTCTACCAAACCATGCGCATGCAAGCCTTGCGTTCGCTGAAATTGCTAAGCCGGAACCTTAGTACGTTATCGGGTTCCGATCGGGCACGGGGGGAAGAGGTGTTGGAGCTTGAGCCCGCGATCTTGGAGGAATTGCATAGCATCTTGGAAGGGCGTCAATGGGGGCAGAAAATTCGATGTCACGGGGATTTGCATTTAGGTCAAGTCTTAGTGGCGGGAGACGATTTCGTGTTCATCGATTTCGAAGGAGAGCCTACCCGCACCATGACCGAGCGACGAGTCAAACGCTCCCCGCTACGGGATGTGGCCGGACTCATCCGGTCCCTCCATTATGCGATCTCCGTGTTCGCCCGTACCCAAAGTGAAGAGGGATATGTGCCACAAAAGTGGCTCTGGTGGTGGTATCTGGAGTCCGTCCAAGCCTTGTGGTATGCGTATCAACGGCAGATTGAGCCCATCCGTTTATTGCCGGGCGATCCGATCGATTGTCGTCGGCTCCTGCGTGCTCATGTCCTCGATAAGGCGCTCTACGAATTGTTTTACGAACTTAATCAGCGGCCGACTTGGGTGGGCATTCCGCTCGAGGGCATATTGTCGCTGATTAAGGCACCGGACTCGTGGACGGGGTCTTGGGACGACACGTTCATGAATCAGGGGAGGTGACAGTATGTATCGGCAGGAGATAGGACACGAATTTGGACAAGGTAAAGACCTTCGGCTCTTTGAGTTTTTAGGCGCGCACCTCAATAAAGGGGTGGACGGTGACAGCACGCGGTTTGCGGTGTGGGCACCGAACGCCTCTTCGGTGTCGGTGATTGGGGACTTTAACGGTTGGCAGTCAGGGGTCCATCGCTTAGACCCGGATCCCGCTGGCACCGGCGTCTGGCAGATTCATATAGCCGGTGTCGGGCATGGCCAGCGATATCGATTCGACATCGAATCGCAGTGGAATGGCTATCGCGTCCAAAAGGCCGATCCGGTGGGTTTCTTTCACGAGACGGCACCGGGCAGTGCATCCATGGTGTGGGATTTAGCGTATCAGTGGGGCGATCACGAATGGATGGCACGTCGCCAGCGATCGGTAGAGTTCAACCAGCCGATGAGTATTTACGAGGTGCACTTGGGCTCTTGGCGGCGTGGCGACGCCCACCAGTTTCTCTCGTATCGGGATTTAGCCCCGTGGCTGATCCAGCATGTCCAGCGATTAGGCTTTACCCATGTGGAATTTCTTCCCGTGATGGAGCATCCCTTTTATGGATCTTGGGGGTATCAGGTTACGGGTTATTTTGCTCCCACCAGTCGCTATGGTACGCCCCAGGATTTCATGAACCTCATCGACCAACTTCATCAGGCGGGGATCGGGGTGATCTTGGATTGGGTGCCGTCGCATTTCCCGACCGATGCCAACGGACTCGGGTTTTTCGATGGGACCCATCTCTATGAGCACGCCGACCCACGCAAGGGGTTTCACCCAGATTGGGATACCTTCATCTTTAACTACGGTCGCCATGAAGTGAAGAGTTTTCTGAGCAGCAACGCATATTTTTGGCTCCGGCACTATCATGCCGATGGTCTTCGGGTGGATGCCGTGGCCTCGATGCTGTACTTGGACTATTCCCGGCAACCCGGCCAGTGGATTGCGAATCACGAAGGCGGTCGCGAAAATCTCGAAGCCATTCGGTGGATGGAAGATCTCAATCGTTCCGTCTATCGCGAAGTCGAGGGCATCACGATGGTGGCGGAAGAGTCGACCGCATGGCCCGGGGTATCGCATCCCGTCGATAACCACGGCCTGGGTTTTGGCTACAAATGGGACATGGGGTGGATGCATGATACACTCGAGTATGTGGGCCGTGATCCCCTGTATCGGCGGTATCACCATCGGGACCTTACCTTTCGCCCGGCCTATGCCTTTTCGGAAAACTTCGTGCTTCCCCTCTCACATGATGAGGTGGTGCACGGAAAGGGCTCGTTATGGGGAAGGATGCCCGGAACTCCATGGGACAAGGCAGCTACTCTGCGGCTCCTGTTGGGCTACCAGATGGCAACCCCAGGCAAAAAGCTTTTGTTTATGGGCCAAGAATTTGGACAAGAACGCGAATGGAATCACGATCAGTCGCTGGACTGGCATCTTCTCGACCAGCCGCTTCACCGCGGGATTTTAGACTGGGTGGCAGATTGCAACCGATTATATCGAGGGACGCCGGCCCTGTACGAAGGGGATTGTCGTCCCGAAGGATTTCGTTGGGTAAAACACGATGATGAAATGTGGTCGATTCTCGCGTTTTTGCGCTTGAGTCGCACCGGATCGCCAATCTTAGCCGTATTTAATTGGACGGCCATCGCACGCGATGGGTATCGGTTGGGTGTACCTCAGCGTGGACAGTGGAACGAACGGCTCAACAGCGATGCCAGCATATATGGAGGAAGCGGGCAAGGAAACCTCGGGGCGGTGACGGCGCTCATGGAACCCTATGAGGGTTTCCCGTATTCGATACAACTTACCTTGCCACCGCTCTCGATGCTGCTCTTAGAGCCTCAGCCACAAAAAGAGACGCGAGGCGGGCAAGAGGAGACTTAATTCCTTAATCGGATCGGTGTTCCTCAGGGTAAGGAAAAGGTGTGTAGGATGGATCACGGGTTGCGCCGGATCGGATTTAGTCGCGCGCTCCCGTGATTTCTCATGGGGAACCTGAAGTCGCGGCCATCCAAAAGGCAGGCTTATCCTCCAGGTTGGTGTAAAATGGAATTCGACATCATGTTTACGAATGAGGAATGGGAGACGAAATAGGATCCATACAAAAAAACTAAGGTAGGAGAAAACCATGAGAACCGGACGAGCACTGTTCATTTTAGGGATTGTGGTCATCGTGGTCGGGGAGATTTATGGCATCCAAAGCCTCATCGCCTCGGCAAACCGAAGCGTTTTTAGTGCAGGGATTACCATGACCTTTGTCCTCGGACCACTGTGGCAAGGTGGGGTGCTGATAGGAATTGGGAAAATACTCGAAAAGCTCTCCACCCCGAGATGATCAGCCAGGCATTACATCCATGGTGCGGGATGGACGCTGGCACGTTATGGGCGTCCATCCCGCACTGTAGGTCTCGTATGATGGTAATGCCTTCGGCATTGTAGGGTTTGTCACGGGCCGGCTTGCCAAGAATATGATTAACCCACAAAGCCGGTCTGTGGTCCATGAGAATGTGACCGGAAAAAGTGCAGGCGTAGTGACGCGTGTCCACCATCTCGAAGAGTCCGCTTGCGGGTGGTTTGCTCCCGTATCCGGTAATTGTCCAGGTTGAGACTCCCTCGGAATCTGGGAGTTTGTCCTATCCAGTCGGTCATAAACCTCTTGGATGTCGCGAAAAAATGGATCTGCATCGTTAGGTAATACGTGACTCGCCGTCCAAAAGGCACTATGCCCGCCGGACCTTAGGAGTTCCCATGCCTTGATTCAGCGACGGTCGGGATTAATCCAGTACCAAGAGGTTCCAGCGAATACCAAGACGAAATAGGGTCCGGCCTGAGGTTGCTAATCTTCAAAGCAGCCGTCGATAATTTCTGCGTGCATTCCGGCGAGGGTTTCGCATGCGTAGAGGGCTAAGTCCGGCGCCGACTA
>JAJYPK010000013.1 GCA_021795465.1 Bacillota bacterium | reverse complement strand
CGAACACGGTCGTCCCCCTCCGGTACGCTGCCGCTACTGGCTCCGTCGGGAGCCGGGAGACGCAGGCCGTGCCGACAGCTCTTTTGTACTGCCCCCCTCCGTTGGAGGGGGCTTTTTTGTCCCATTCTTGCCATAATGAAATCCGTATAACCTCTTGTCTAGCGAGATACAATGAGGCCATCAAACCATTCTTAAGAAAAGAAAAAAGAATCTCCTTTTGGAAAGTTTGTAGGTCCATCACATGTGTATCGTGAGTATGGTACAATAAAAGCAAGAACAGTCAAAGTCAGGAGAAGGTGAACTGTGGCACGAATTATTGATGAGATTGAAACGTATATCCGAAGGTTGTTAGATCAATCCGGAAATGGCACCGTCGATCTGCAAAGAGCTGAAGTGGCCCTTCGCTTCGATTGCGTTCCTTCCCAGGTTACCTATGTACTGATGACTCGATTCACTCCGGATCGTGGGTACTTGGTGGAAGGTAGACGCGGCGGGGGTGGCGGTATTCGTATCCACCAACTAAACGCGGTACCCGTCGAGCTCCTAGAAATCATCACCCAGGTGGATCAGATTGACCAAGTTCGGGCCATGGACATCGTGATGCGCCTCTTTCAAGCCCATTTGATTACCGATCGCGAGGCGTCCTTGATGAATTCAGCTCTCGATCGGGAGACTCTGAAACTGGAACTACCGTATCGCGACGCCGTACGCGCCCGTCTGCTCAAGGCGATGGTGACGGCCATATTGAAACCCAAAGGAGCCTATTAATATGCCTGAGGACATGGGCGACAATACCAAGAATCTATTGTGCCAACGATGCAACCAGAGACCTGCGTCGGTACACTTTAGCAAGGTGATGAATGGGGAGAAAACCGACCGCTATCTTTGTGAGGCCTGTGCCACGGAAGAAGGGGCTTATCACTTTATGTTAGGCCCTCAATTTACCGTGCAACACGTACTCGGGGGCTTAATAGGCCAGGTATCCATGGATCCCGCGCGTACGGAGACCTCCACTAAACGTTGTCCCTTCTGCGGCTATACGTATCAAAGATTTGGGGAATCCGGCCGCTTAGGGTGCGACCGCTGCTACCAAACCTTTGCAACCGAGTTAGAACCCTTGGTGAGACGGCTCCATGGAAGTGTCGAGCATCACGGCAAAGTACCTGCTCGGGGAGGGCGCCAGCTCATTCAACAGCAGACCCTAATAACCCTAAAAGGCCACATGAAACAGGCGATTGAGCAGGAGGATTTTGAACGAGCGGCGGAAATTCGCGACGAAATTCGACGCATTGAGACGAGCCTAGCGTCGCATGGGGAGGACCGCGATGACCATCAAATATAGTCAATGGATGGATGGCGCCGGGCCAGATGCGGACATCGTGTTGTCGTGTCGGGTGCGTTTGGCGCGTAACTTGTTGGCCACCCCTTTTCCTCATCGCATGGATGAGAGCCAAGCGCAGACCATGTTGGCACGGGTGGAAGAAGCCGTCCATCGGGTAGAAGCCGGATGGCATCTAAAATTCTTACGGTTGGCGAATCTTACACCGATTGAACGTCAGGTCCTGGTGGAAAAACATCTCGTCAGTCCGATGCTCGTTCAAGAACCGGTGCGATTTGAAGCGGTCGCGATCGATGATCGGGAGAGCGTGAGCGTCATGGTTAATGAGGAGGACCATTTACGGATCCAGGTGGTTTTGCCGGGACTGCAATTGGCCGAATGCTGGGATGTGGCGAACCGCATGGATGATGCCCTCGAACAACACGTCGATTACGCATTTGATCCGCGGTCAGGGTATATTGCAGCCTGTCCTACCAATATTGGAACCGCTATGCGAGCGTCGGTGATGATGCATCTGCCCGCTCTGGTGCTCACCCACCAAGCACCCCAAGTTTTTACAACGTTGGCGCAACTGGGGATGGTGGTCCGAGGCCTCTATGGGGAAGGTTCAGAAGCTCTGGGCAATATCTTTCAGGTTTCTAACCAAGTCTCCTTGGGCCTCAGTGAGGAGGAATTTATTCATAACTTGACTATTGTTACGCAACAAATTGTGGGGCGCGAGCGCCACGCACGGCAACATTTATTGCAAAACGCGGGGACGGCGATGGCGGATCGCGTGGGCCGCGCCTGGGGGATTCTAACCCATGCGCGAATTATGTCGTCGGAAGAAGCGCTCCGCCTCCTGTCTGAGGTCAAAATTGGGGCGGATCTGGGTCTCATAGAAACGTCTCACTCGGCCACCTACGCACAACTCACGGTGGCCACCCGACCGGGGTTTCTCCAAATGAGTGCGGGGCGGGAGCTGAACGCGGCCGAGCGGGATGAATTACGAGCGGACAACTTGCGCCACTTGTTAGGGGAACAATAAAGAAAATGATGACAGATGAGGGAATCGGTGTGAGAAACCGGGACGTAATCGGCGTTTGCCATGCGAGGGGGATGCAAAGATGTTTGGACAGTTTACAGAAAAGGCACGGCGTGTAGTCATTCACGCGCAGGATGAGGCGCGGCGCATGGGTCACAATTTTGTCGGGACGGAGCACTTGTTGCTGGGATTAATCCGGGAAAGCAATTCCCTACCTGCTAAAGTTTTACAATCGATTGGGTTGGACTTGGACACGGTGCGAGCCGAAGTCTTAAAGGCTACGGGCCGAGGCCCAGCGATTGGGCCAAACGATGAGGTTACTTTTACGCCCCGCGCCAAAAAAGTGGTGTTGGAGCTGGCCGGGCAAGAAGCGCGAACGTTAAACCAAAATTATATTGGTCCGGAGCATCTCCTACTAGGGCTCATCCGTGAAGGGGAAGGCGTGGCGGCTCAAGTGCTGTTGGCGGCGGGAGCCGATCTCAGTAAAGTAAGACATCAGTTAGTCCATAGCAACGGGAATCAGGCGGGAACCCCAGGTGCCGGCGTAGAATCCCCGAGTCCAGTGAACACCCCAACCTTGGACCTTTATGGTCGCGATCTGACTCAGATGGCCCGCGATAATAAGTTAGATCCAGTGATTGGACGGGACAAAGAGGCGGAACGGGTGATCCAGATTCTTAGTCGAAGAACCAAGAATAACCCCGTATTAATTGGTGAACCGGGTGTTGGCAAGACTGCCGTGGTCGAAGGGTTAGCTGAGCGAATTGTCGACAACAAGGTGCCTGAGACATTGAAAGATCGGCGTGTGGTGGCGTTGGATTTGGGTGCCATGCTTGCCGGATCCAAGTATCGAGGTGAATTTGAGGACCGCTTGAAGCGTGCTATGAACGAAATTCGCGAGGCAAAAAATGTTATTTTATTTATCGATGAGATGCACACCATCGTCGGGGCAGGGGCGGCCGAAGGAGCTATTGACGCGGCGAACATTTTGAAACCCGCCTTGGCCCGTGGTGAACTTCAAGCCATTGGGGCAACGACCTTAGATGAATACAGAAAATATATCGAGCGAGATCCTGCGCTAGAACGGCGGTTTCAGCCGATTATGGTCGAAGAACCTTCAGCCGACGAAGCCATTCAAATTCTGCACGGCCTACGTGACCGCTATGAGGCACACCACCGGGTAAACATTACGGATCCGTCTATCGAAGCCGCGGTGCGATTGTCGGATCGGTACGTGCCCGATCGGTTCCTACCCGATAAGGCCATCGATTTAATTGACGAAGCCGCGTCACGGGTTCGCTTAAAGAGTTATGTGGCGCCGCCGGACCTTAAAGATCTCGCGGGGAAACTTGAGGAGCTACGCAAGGAAAAAGAGGCGGCGGTGCAGTCACAAGAATTTGAAAAAGCGGCGCAAATGCGTGACGAAGAGCAAAAGTTGCGTGAAGATCTTGACCGCCAGACCCAGGAATGGCATACCCGGCAAGGTAAGGAAGCGATTAACGTGATGCCGGATGATATCGCGCATATTGTCTCTTCGTGGACGGGGATTCCCACGGAAAAGCTCGCCGCAGAGGAGTCTGAACGGCTCTTGAAACTGGAGGATGAATTACATCAGCGAGTGGTGGGACAACACGAGGCGGTTCAAGCTGTGAGCCGGGCGATTCGTCGTGCCCGGGCGGGACTAAAAAACCCGCGGCGCCCCATTGGTTCGTTTCTGTTTTTAGGACCGACCGGGGTAGGAAAGTCCGAACTGGCGAAGGCCTTGGCATCATCCTTGTTTGGTGATGAAGACGCCATGGTGACCATCGACATGTCGGAGTACATGGAGCGCCATGCCGTTTCGCGGCTGGTTGGGGCACCACCGGGCTATGTGGGGTATGAGGAAGGCGGGCAATTGACCGAAGCGGTGCGACGCCACCCCTATTCCGTTGTCTTGCTGGATGAGATAGAGAAGGCGCATCCAGAGGTCTTTAACATTTTGTTGCAGGTGTTGGAGGAAGGAAGGCTCACGGAGTCGAAAGGTAGAACGGTCGACTTCCGTAACACGGTGATTATCATGACATCAAACGTGGGAGCCGACGTGATTAAGCGGCAAGCGACCATTGGCTTTCGGCGCGACAGTGAAGACGGCAACTATCGGGAGATGAAAGACCGATTAATGGATGAGGTGAAACGGACTTTTCGCCCGGAGTTTTTGAACCGGGTCGACGATATCATCGTCTTCCACGAACTCTCACAAGCCCAGTTGGCCCACATTGTCGGCATCATGCTTCAAGAGGTGGAGGACCGGATTGGCCGCAACGGCTATCACTTGGACGTGACCGAGGGAGCCAAAGAACTTATCGCACGTGAGGGGTTTGATCCGGTATTCGGGGCGAGGCCCCTACGGCGTGCCATTCAGCGACTCGTCGAAGATCAACTGGCCGAAGAAATTTTGGCCGGACGATTTCCCGAAGGAACCAAGGTCCTCGTCGATAGTTTAGATGGTCAAATGACGTTTGCTCGTGTGGAGGAACCAGCAACCTAAATAAGGGAGTGAAGGATATCCGCGATCAAAAGCGCTATGTGTGCCAAGTTTGTGCCACCGCCAGCGTACGTTGGCTTGGACGTTGCCCTGGCTGTGGCGGCTACAGCACCATGCAGGAAGAAGTGGTCTCAAAGAGCCCGAGTCCCTCACCGTCGTCGGGAAAACCGAGTCTACCGGTACCGCTCAATCGAATTGAGGCCGAGACCATTTCCCGCTTCGAATCGGGCTTACCTGAGGTGGACCGTGTGCTGGGTGGGGGAGTGGTGCCAGGGAGTTTCGTCTTGCTCGGTGGCGATCCCGGCATTGGGAAGTCGACCCTTCTATTACAAATCGCTGCGTTCGCGAGTCGCGAGGGTCCGGTGCTCTATGTCACCGCCGAAGAGTCCCAGGCTCAGACTCGGTTGCGGGCGTCTCGACTCCAGACCGTTGGGGATAACTTATTCGTGTTAGCCGAAGGCGATATTCACCAGATTATTGCCGCCCTGACCTCACGTGTCTGGCGTTTGGCGGTTGTAGACTCACTACAGACGGTGTTCAATCCCGAATTAGAATCGGCGCCAGGTAGTGTGGGTCAAGTTCGGGATGTAGCGGCACGATTAATGCGGGTGGCTAAGAGACAACCCGAGCAGGCGTGTCCGATCTTTCTTGTCGGACACGTTACGAAAGAAGGGTCATTGCGGCCCGTAGCTTGAGGTAACTCGAGCTAAGGAACTGGGCTATATGCATGAATGGTTGAATGCGGGAAGCGCGAGAGCCCTTCACGGCAACCGAATGTGCAGGAAACGAGGCGGTAGAGCTTTGGATCCTCAGAGACAACACGCCCAGCTCCTGGCAGTATGGGCACAAGGTAACAAGGCCTTTCGACGCTGGCAGCACTATCGACCACTCGACTATGCACCATGGGGAGAGTTCGAGCCATGGTGGAACCTGGCTCGGAAATTGGAGGAAAAAGGCTTAGTCGCACGTCTGTTTCCTGCACCGAATCCGGTAATATTGGTTTCCGGTCTTGGAGCCAACGCAGAGACGTGGTGTGCCGTGGTGTCTGACGCCGTCCCGTGGCGGGAAATTTTTAAACAAATAGTAACGATTGACCGAGGGCCAGAGGCTTTGGCGTGGAATGCGAGGGAGTTCACGGTCTCCATGGCCTGTGCCGCTCGCTTGGGTCGTGCACAGTGGGGCGTTTTAGCGCACCAGGAGCACTTCTCGGGAATCACCGGGAGCATGACATGGGAGGCCGTTGAGGAGGCCCTGAATATCCTCACGATGCTGGCTAAAAACCGTCGCCGACCGGCGTGGTGGACCTTGGAGGACCTGGAAGCCCTGGCCCGACTTTGGAGGCATCAGGGACACCCACAAAAAGTGGTTCTCGAAGAACCCACACGGTATCCTTGGGTGAAGATCGTGCAGACACGGGATGGACAGCGGTATGAATGGCCTTCCGTCCATGGTCAGGATGAAGACATTGTCCACTAGGCGCTAGCAGGTCCACGGGTGGTCGAACACTTGGTGGATGTGGTTTTAATGTTTGAAGGGGATCGTCAGCACCCGTTTCGGACCTTGCGAGGCATTAAGAATCGGTTTGGAGCGACCAACGAACTGGGTCTTTTCGCAATGGAAGGCGAAGGCCTGGTGGCCGTAGAAGATCCATCCCGAAGTCTTTTGGCGGAACGCCCTGTTGACGCTTCCGGGTCCGCGGTGGTAGCCGCGATCGAAGGTACCCGGCCGCTTTTGGTGGAAGTACAAGCGTTGCTGGTGCGATCCTATGGCAACCCGCGTCGCGTGGTATCGGGGCTCGATCCGCATCGAGTCGCAATAGTGCTCGCGGTAATCGAACGTCATCTAGGTATCCGCGTATCGGAAATGGACGCGTATTTTAAATTGACTGGCGGCGTATCCTTAGACGATCCCGGATTGGATTTGGGCATTTTATGTGCGGCCTTATCCAGCCTTGGTAGCGTTGCGGTAGCCCCCGAATGGGTGGTCGCAGGTGAAGTCGGTCTCACCGGAGAATTGAGGCGCGTCACGCGAATTGGTGACCGGCTTAAAGAAGCTCACAATTTAGGATTTCGGCGCGGTATGGTACCGGGTAGCGGAAGGGAAATTTATCCGGGAATCGCGGTCGTGGGGGTTAGTCGGGTAATCCAAGCGGCAGAGCGATTGGGATTGGTTGGCGAAGGAGCTCCCTAACGGGAGCTCCTCATCCGCCGTCAGTGGATCGCGATGGGGGTAGGATTCTTATGGACCACATCTTAGAGGTTTTGGCAAAGATTTCACCGGGGACGGAACTTCGGGAAGCGATTGACAATATCATCAAAGCGCGAACTGGTGCGCTTATTGTCATTGGAGGCGAGCCCGGGATCGATGAAGATTGTGAGGGAGGGGTTACCCTGGATGTGCCATTTCGGCATGCGTTGGTGTATGAATTGGCCAAGATGGATGGGGCGATTGTCCTGAATCGAGAGATTACCCGGATCCGACGTGCCAATGTTGAGTTGCTTCCCAAGATCCCCGCGATTTCCACGGAAACCGGTATGCGGCATCGAGTAGCCGAGCGGATCGCGCGGACTCGAGATGCCATTGTGATTGCCGTCTCACAACGCCGTAGTGTGGTGAGCATTTATTGGGGAGAGACGCGTTACGTGTTACGTGATTTAAGCTTTATTTTGACCAAAGCCACTGGTGCACTGACATCGCTATCGCGGTACGATCGTCTTTATCGAAGTGCTGCGCGTCGGCTGTCAGAAAGTGAAGTGCGGGGGGAGTCAGCCTGGCCTGACGTGGTGGAAGTGCTGCGGCGGGCTATTATCGCTATCCAAATTCGGAACGAAATCCATCGGCATATTGTAGAAATGGGACGTGACGGACGGTTGGTAGACCTGCAGTTGGAGGAGTATCCAGATCTCCAACGCGAGTGGGAGTGGATTTTCGCCGACTACCGTGCTCACGAGGGAATCGCTCCTTTAGATCCGGTCGACATAGACGGGGCGGCTCAGTGGGGGTCCGATCAATGGGCAAGGGCTTTTGGGTACCGGCGTTCTCCAGTCATGGTGCAAGCACGGGGATTTCGCCTCTTACATACCGTGCCTCGTCTACCGGAAGCGGTGATTGTGGAAGTGATTAAGAGATTTGGCAACTTACAGCGGATCGCACAAGCGTCTTTGCAGGACTTGGACGAATTGCCGGATGTAGGCATACAAAGAGCGAAGGCTATTTATCAGCTGTTTGTCGAACCTTTTAATTAACCTAGGTAAAACCGACCTAAAGTGCTCGCCTCGTTATATTTCCCCACCAATACATCATAGAGACTGATGTCGAGGACGTTGGCCAAGGCGGTGAGGTAAAAGAGCAATTGGCCGATCTCCTGTTCGACCGTCTGCCGGTCACGAGGGCAAAGATTTCCGGACACATGCGAAAGCGCTTGTTCGTGGATACCTTCCCACGAGGAATTTTCAGGAAAAGTCTGACGCGATGCTTCGATCTTGATGCAGCCGCACCCGGTTACCGACTTAGCCACCGCTCGATGCACGCGACTTTCCGATTCCGACAACTTGCTTAATACATCCACCACACTGTGATGGCGGATTAAGACCTCGTCGACCAAGGATTGAAATCGATCCACGAGAGCTTCCTTATGCATGGCACTATCCCCTATCATCGTTCCGGACCCCCTTTGTTGTTCTATTGTAGGAGGGGGATAAGATGCGTGTCAAACGAGGATTCTCGACAATTTGGGGCGGTGGTTCGCCTAATTCTAGTGCGCTTTGTGGTCATGGTGCCCATTAAAGCAGCCGCGTTGCTGTGTTCCAAGGGAGGCGAAGTGTGTCGGCAAATTCCTGCGTTGTTCGAGTCGAGTCGGTGGTATGATATGATCCACGTAGGAGGCGTAAAAATGTTGTGTTAGCACTCTTAATTCCTAAGTATTGTTCGCTACGCCTCCGGGGACACTAAATAATGGGACGTTTGGAAGCACCTCACGTCGCTGAGAAAATTGGGGAGGTGTAGGAATGACGAGAATCATGAGACAGGTTCTTACTGTGGTTGGCGGCTTATTAGGCCTTGGCATTGTATTTCACAACCTCCGCACACTTGATGCTATGCGATACCTGCAGAGCTGGGGAACAACGCGCAATGAGATCTGGTTGGCGTTAGGATTGCTAGGTGGGGGTCTTGTGGGGTACATTATTGGGCCGTGGCTGATGGACTGGTCGAGCCGAGCTATTCTGTGGGGAGAGGATCGACTGCAGCGCACTCCAACCCAGGACCTGCTATCTGGGGCTGTCGGGTTGATATTAGGACTCTTGATCGCGTATCTGTTAACCGCAGAACTCACGGCATTTGGGTTCTACATGGATATCTTGCGGATTGCAATAACCGTGGCTGCGGGCTATGTGGGGTTAAAAGTCTCCTTGCGGAAAAAGGAAGACATTATGCGGCCCCAAAACTGGCTACCCCGTAAGCATCGACCACCCACGAGTGATGCCGCTAAGCCAAAAATTTTGGACACATCGGTGATCATTGATGGGCGTATTGCCGATATCTGCCAGAGCGGGTTTCTTGAAGGGCCTTTGGTGATTCCGGCGTTTGTGTTGGAGGAGCTGCGCCATATCGCGGATTCGGCGGATGTGTTGAAACGCAATCGCGGTCGACGCGGTCTCGACATCTTGAACCACATCCAAAAAGAGTTAAAGACAAGTGTTCAAATTTATGAACGCGAGGTCGACCCGACCTTAGAAGTCGATTCTAAACTTCTCAAATTGGCGCAGATAATGGATGGCAAAGTGGTCACCAACGATTTCAACCTGAATAAGGTGGCCGAGCTTCAAGGAGTGCCCGTGCTAAACATTAACGAATTGGCCAATGCCGTGAAACCGGTTGTCTTACCCGGAGAAGAGATGGCGGTCCATGTCATCAAAGATGGTAAGGAGTCGGGACAAGGCATCGGATATCTAGACGATGGCACGATGATCGTGGTAGATGGTGGACGCAAGTTCATTGGGCAAACGGTGTCCGTGATTGTCACCTCTGTGTTGCAGACTGCGGCAGGCCGAATGATATTTGCCAAGCTTAAGGCTCATCTGGCGGGGGTTGAAGCTAGCGAGGCTTGAACCACCAAGCGTGAAGAGGAACCTGGCGCCTTATTGGCCAGGTTCTTTTTTTGCTAGGCCAAAAGCAGTGGGGGTCCTGGGGACCTTTCGATGGCCCCCTGCGGATTATAGACCGCACTAGGTTGACCACCGTCGCCGATCCGGGTATCTTCGAAGCAGTGCGCGAGTAGGATGGGGGTTTTGGATGAAGCGGTGGGGGATTTTGGTGGCGGCAGGTGAAAGCCGACGCATGGGAGACCACGGATCGAAGATCTGGATCCGGATTGCCGGCAAGTCGACCCTGGAATGGAGTCTTCTACATTTTGTCGCTGCAGAGGATTGGGATGGCGGCGTGGTTGTGTGTCGAGAGTCAGACCGTGATGCCATCGACCAGCTATTGCGAAAACTGGGGTATGCTGCTTGGAATACCGTCGATGGGGGGGCTTTCCGGCATGAATCCGTGCAACATGGATTGTCTGCTCTGGCTGGGCGAGGGATGGCACTCGACGATGTGGTTCTGATCCACGATGCGGCCCGGTTGTTGGTGGGGGAGCTCTTGATCCGGGAAGTTTCTGAGACGGCTGAGAGGATGGGATCCGCGATCCCCGTGGTTCCGGTCGTAGATACCGTCAAGCAGATTACCCGTAATGATTTTCGTGTGGCGGCTACGTTGGAACGGTCCCACCTAGCACTGGCCCAGACGCCCCAGGGATTTCGGAGCGACTGGATAACGTCCGCGTACGAATCCTGGTCGGCAGGGATTCCGACCGACGACGGGCAAGTGGTAGAGGCGGCCGGGCGGCCTGTTACTTGGGTTCCTGGGGACAGCGATAATCGTAAATTGACGACACCAGAAGATTTGGCGTGGTTCACATGGAAGGTGAAAGAGAGACATGGAATCTAATCGCGTGGGACAAGGCATCGACGTGCATCCTTTAGTCGAAGGTCGTCCCTTGGTACTCGGTGGAGTGCATATTCCCCATGGCTACGGCCTGGATGGGGACACGGATGGAGACGTGTTGACCCATGCGATCATGGATGCCTTATTAGGCGCTCTGGCGTTAGGGGATTTGGGGACATATTTTTCTCAAGACCAACCCACCGTGGCGGGAGCCCGATCCGTCACGTTATTGACAGAGGTCTATGCAATGATCGCGTCTCGAGGCTACCGAATTGTCAATATCGATGCAACCGTTGTGGCTGAAGCTCCAAAGTTGCGACCACACGTGCCGACGATGGCCTTGCAATTGGCCGACACATTGGGAATTCAGCCGGATCAAGTGTCCATCAAGGCCACGACGACTGACCACCTCGGAGCGATGGGGCGCCGAGAAGGAATCTTGGCTACCGCTGTGGTGTTATTAGTGAAGCCATCCTCGGGATCTTAAGTAGCTGAGAATGCCGTGAGTGATAGCGGACGCCAGGTTGATTTGATAATGGGATGTGGCCAGCAAGGCCGCATCGTGCGAATGACTCAAAAATCCGACTTCTACGTTAATCGCAGGCATGGTGACCTGTTGGAGGACCAGTTGGCGGATTGGACGGGTGGGCCGGTCGTAACCTAAGAGCGGGACCAGCGCCTTGGCTACTTCGGCTGCCAATTGAGCTGAACTGGGCGATCCGGCATCATAATACACGATAGGGCCACGCGCCGAATGCGATGGTTCCCAGTTACTATGGATAGTGACAAACACTGTGGCGCTAAACTTCTCCGCGAAGCGACTTCGCGCTATGAGGTCTTGTTGCACCGAGTACTGATGAAATGAGGACGGACCTTGATCTTTCATTCGGGTGAGGTAGACCGTGACCCCGTTTGCACGTAAGAACCGTGCCACGGCATGGGCAATGGCCAAATTCACATGCTTTTCCATAAGCCCGCTACGCGAGAGGGCTCCGGGGTCGCGCCCTCCGTGTCCCGGGTCTAGTACCACGATTGGGTGGGAGACGACAGGCACCGCTGTGAGGGAGGGACTTAGAGAATGAAGCCACCATAAGCCTAAGCCTAACACGATGGCTGCGAGAACTTCCATCAACCTTGTTGAGCGGCGAAGCTGGTCCACCATCCTGCACGATTCGCTCCCTTCTACGATCGACGAGGTTACATGGTAGAAGGTATGCCCGGTCACACAGGACAAGAACTTCGCGACCTAGCTATTCAGGATTCTGGTGCGAACCTGATTAAACGCGTGTTCCGCTTCGGCTAAGGTGTTGTCTTCGTCATGCTCCAATCGGGGGCGGGACTCTTGCATGGTGATGATATTGCTTAAGACAATTTGCTGGATGCGGTCAAGGCCCTGTAACATCGTCGTCCGATCCCAGTGCCCATAGCTTCCTCTTAAAACTCGATCAAAGAAGTCGCCTAGGGTTGTACCCTCTGCAGCGACCTCATAGTAGAGATCCATGAGCCTATCTTCCACTACTGTGCCGATCCTTTCTGTGTAGTACGAACTTTGGAGCGAACTTCTACGGTACGGAACGTTGCTTGACCCACCCACGTGCCGTACCCAATATCGGCCGCCCCAGTGAGGGACGAAGAGGCCAGATGCGGTAATGGTGGCCAATCAGGAGGAGCGTGGCTGCCGGTTGTGGGCCATCCTGAAGCGGGTGAAGGGTAGATGGCTGTGGGCCAGGCCCATTGTTTGGTGGCACCATGAAGGCGCCACAACGTCAGGTGCCGGCGGCTTGCAATCCATAATCCATTGATCCCCGCCGACACGGCAGCCAGGGGGTTTTGATGTAAGCTCGCGATACGTCGCATGCCTCCCGTGGGGTTGACCGTGAAAATATTGCCATTGGCATCCACGACCCAGACTCCCCAGGAGGCGTGCCCCATGGCCACGAAGAAGTCTCCAGAAGACGGGGTCGCAATAGATTTCCACTGACCCGTAGTCCGAGAGAGCTGCCATAGTACCGACCCGGTGAGGACCCAAAGCCAATGCTGATGGGGGCTAAAGGCGACCGCAATCGGAGATTCCGTGGACGGCAACGGATATCGTGTCATAGCCTTATTCGCCACATCCATGACCCTTAAGGTTTCGGTCCCGTTAAACGTCGCATGAGCCGATGCCGTCCAGATTCCCTGGGTAACGGTAGGACCGGGAATGCCGTAGGCGCCTGGGACAAATCTTCCCGATTTGGTCCAACCGCCGACATAACCCCAGTGGCGGTACCAGACCGTATGCTGACCGCTTACCACGAGACTCACTTCAGCCCAGTAAGCCGACTGGTTCTGGGAAAGATTGTTTGGCTCGGAACCCGAAGGAAACGGCGGGGATACGGTGGGGACCGCGGACCATGTGCGGTTACCGGTGGTGGGATTGATCCAACCAATCGCATTGGCATCGGCCAATGGGTTGCCCGTGCCGTAATAGATGCGTTGCTGCGGGCCTGCTACCACAGAACTCACAGAAGTTCCTTCGTTCAACTGGACTTCTGTTCCCATGGGCACCCTAAACCATCGCACGGTGGGCACTTCTATCCGAGTGAGGTGATACGCGATCGGTTGGGGATTATGAACCGGCTTAGCCGATACACCGCATCCGGAGACCGATAGTATTACTGCGAGGCTCCATCCGATTTTCAAACGCATGGTTAGACGAGGACCACATGGAGCAATGTCGGGATGACCGATATCATGAGGATGGCTAGGCCTAATGTTGCGATAATGCCGGTCACTACGGAATGCGAAGCGTCTCGCTTGTCCGGTGTCATGAAAATCGCCTCCATTTGGGTTTCATTGTACCACGGGATCCTGGCGTCGCGCGATTCTATACGCGGATTGTACAACAATTGGATGCGAAACGGACATACTATCCTGCACGGAGGAGGATGCCTGGTGGAGCGTCGAGTGATCGTGGGGTGGGCGGGAATGCTTGCGGTGTTGGTTTTATGGGGTGGCAGCGCAGCGGCTTCTACCAGTGTCGTGACTTTGGGGCAAAATCTTGCGCCAGGTCAGCGACAGCAAATGCTGGCGTACTTTGGCGTGATAGGGAAAAATATTCCGGTAATTTATGTGAATAATCGTCAAGAGCACCAATTGCTATCGGGAATTGCCTCGCCAGCTGAAATTGGAACGCGCTCGATTTCGTGCGCGTATGTGGTGCCTGAGTCTCGAGGATATGGCATTCGCGTGGCGACTCATCACATAACCTGGGTCACCGGAGCGATGTATGCCAATGCGTTGGTCACGGCGGGAGTAAAGAACGCCAAAGTAGTGGCAGCGGCACCCTTTGGGGTCTCGGGCACGGCGGCCTTAGCGGGTATTCTTATAGCGTATCAAAAGGCGACGGGCACCCATCTTTCTCTTTCGGATACCCGTACCGCCGCACAGGAGATGGTGACAACTGCCCATCTCGGGAACACCATCCATAATCCCACCCAAGCTACGCAACTGATGTTGTTGGTGAAGCGAGAGGTTTTAAAACACCACTTACAAAATCCCGCGACTATCCGACCCATTGTGCTTAAGATGGCCGCCCAGTTACATATCCACCTGAGTGCGACGGACGTGACCCAAATCACCAATCTGATGGTGAGGATCGGTGCACTATCTCTCACCTATCAAAGTGTTGACAAACAGATATCGGGCGTGGAACGTCAACTCGTAGCGGCTGGCCCTATCTGGAATCAATTTACCACCTGGCTCCAAATGCTATGGCATAAGATTCTCGGCCTCATCCATGTCTCTTGGATTGACCTTACCCATCTTTTTGCATAGAATCCAACCAAAGTGTGCCAGGAACATGTCTCTGTGCAAAAAAGTGGATATCGAGAAGGAGCCAGTCAAGACGATGATCATGATCTACGACTCTCTGACGCGGACTAAACGGGTTTTTGAGCCCATCAATCCTCCAGAGGTGTCGATTTATGTGTGTGGGGTAACGCCTTATGCGGAGAGCCACTTAGGCCATGCGCGCCCCGCCATCTTGTGGGATGTTATTAAACGGCACTTGATGCGCCGGGGCTATTTGGTGCGTCATGTGCAAAATTTTACGGATATTGACGACAAACTCGTCGCACGATCACGTGACCTGGGGACGTCGGTATCTTCGCTGGCGTCCCTACACATAGACGAATATGTTCAGTGGATGAACCAGTTGGGGGTTCTGCCCCCAGACTATACGCCGCGTGTTACAGAAAATTTGTCGTCGATCATTGATTTTATTGAGGCCCTCATAGCCCAGAACCAAGCGTATGCGACCACCTTGGGCAATGTCTATTTTCGCGTAGACAAATATGCAGAATACGGTCGTCTCTCCGGTAGGACCTCCGATGCGGGGCGCTTGGGGGTGCGCGTTGAACTCGCGGACGACAAGGAGAATCCTCTAGATTTTGCCTTGTGGAAAGCGGCGCTCCCCCATGAAGAATATTTTACTAGCCCGTGGGGACGTGGTCGGCCTGGTTGGCATATTGAATGTTCCGCCATGTCAAGCCTCTATCTTGGCCAACGTTTCGATCTGCATGGGGGTGGGATCGACTTAATGTTTCCTCATCACGAAAACGAATTGGCACAATCGAAATCGTATTTCGGCACAGATCCCGCGGGGTGCTGGGTGCACAACGGCATGATTACCCAGGGTAATGTAAAGATGTCTAAATCATTAGGCAACGGTACGAACTTAGGAGATCTGCTCAACCGATATCCGGCGATGGCACTCCGTAGCTATCTTTTGAGCGTGCAGTACAGGAATCCTCTGGATTTTTCCGAAGAAGCGTTGGCGGATTGGACGCATGGTATGGAGCGGGTGTGGCAGCTCTGGGAGAGAGTGCGCAATGTCGCGTCGCCGTCTCGAAAATTGGGAACAAAATGGGAAAATCGGCTGGCTTCTTTCGAAGAACGATTCCTGGCGTGTCTGGACGATGATTTCAATACCGCGCGAGCTCTGGCCGAGGTCTTTGATCTGGTGCATGACGTCTACCGCGGCGTCAACGAAGGAGAAACGAGCACCGCTCTGGGATGGGCGCGTATCAACCTTCAAAAGGCCCACGACGTCTTAGGGCTATTACCAGTGGAGTCGGACCGTTCGATGGAGATGGACCCCTTGGTCACACGTTTACTGACATGGCGTGAGCAAGCCCGGCGAGACAAAAATTTTCTCCTGGGAGATGAGATAAGAGTTATCTTGGAAAAAAGCGGTTGGGTTGTAGAAGATCGATCCGACGGATCGAATATGGTCACACGGAGAGTTGAGGTGCAAGATGACTAACGACCGCCGTGGGGGGGCGGCGCGTCGCAACGCGCCGCGAAGACAGGGAGGTTCAAGGTACCCGCGGACGCCCAAGGAGGAGGCTTTATCCGGGCGTCATCAAGAGCAGGACCATGATGATGGGGATATATCGAGCGATGTTTTAGTGGGGCGTCATCCGGTCCGGGAAGCTTTACGGGCAGAACGCCCGATTAGTCGGATATGGATCCAAGAAGGCGCCTCCGAAGGGAGTCTCGGGGAAATCACCGGATTGGCGCGTACTCGTGGGGTACCAGTTCACAGTATTCCTCGCATGCGCCTCGATGAGGTGGCTGGCCGCCTACCCCACCAAGGCATTGTCGCGTTCGTTGCGGTGCGTCCACTGCTTACGTTGGAAGACGTGGAGGGGTTGGTAAGGGCGTCGGCCGAGCCACTCGTGTTCATTTTGGATGGGATTCAAGATCCTCATAATGTGGGGGCTATCTTGCGGGTGGCCAATGCGGTCGCCGCTACGGCCGTCATTATTCCCGCTCGCGGGGCAGCAGGGCTCACACCGACCGTGGCTAAGGCTTCCGCGGGAGCCGTCGAGTATGTTTCTGTGGCATCGGTCATCAATGTGGCTCAGGCTGTTTCTCGACTGAAAGAGCTTGGGCTATTCATCTACGCCGCGGATCCTGAAGCTTCCGTGCTGTATCATCACGTTAATTGCCGAGGAGCCATGGGATTTGTCATTGGATCCGAAGGGTCTGGAGTTCGCCCCTTGGTTCGGGAGCGGTGCGACGGACTGGTGAGGTTACCTATGTTGGGTCAGGTGGCATCACTCAATGCATCCACCGCGACCGCCGTATTAGCCTTCGAGGTCATTCGGCAACGCCAAATACCCAAGAAACCCTGACAAACCTAATATTTTTCGCTTTTTTCGACGTTATGGGGATTGACGCCGAAAAACTAGCCTGGCTATAATGAGCCATGATTATGTAACGTTGCATGGGGATTAGTACGTTTAAAGAGTAAGAATTTTGAATATATTCTCAGGGAAATTCCATTCAAAGGAGGGCGATGCGGGTGCACATAGGTCCCTCTTACGAGACGATTCATCAGTACGATGAAATGGCGGATGAAGACATCGTAGGCGATGCCCGTGATGGACAGAATGACGCGCTAGAGTATCTTATCCACAAGTATCGTAACTTTGTTCGAGCTAAAGCTCGCTCCTACTTTTTGATCGGCGCCGACCGAGAAGATATCATTCAAGAAGGCATGATTGGTCTCTATAAGGCAATTCGTGACTTTCGTAGCGATAAATTGGCGTCATTTCGGGCATTCGCGGAACTTTGCATTACCCGACAAATCATCACGGCGATAAAGACCGCGACGCGGCAAAAGCACATCCCGTTGAACTCATATATTTCGTTAAACAAACCCATCTACGAGGAAGATTCGGATCGAACCTTAATGGATGTCATTTCCACGGTGCGGGTTTCCGATCCGGAAGAAATGATTATTAATCGAGAAGAATTTGGTGATATCGAAGAAAAAATGGGGGAAATTCTGAGCGACTTAGAATGGAAAGTATTGATGGCCTATTTAGATGGGCGGTCGTATCAGGAAATTGCGATGGACCTGCGACGTCATGTTAAATCGATCGACAATGCGTTGCAGCGTGTAAAACGTAAACTGGAACGCTACCTGGAAGGCCGCATGATGATGGCATTGCCCCCCGGTGCAGAATAGAGGTTTCGAGTCGTCCATATTTGTATTAGCCGTCCAATTCTCTTGAGAATATGGGCGGCTTTTGGTGATTAGAGTCCTGACGTCTGAACGCAGGCGTCGGGATTCGGGATGCGACAGTTTTGTGTCCTGTCTTCATCCATGCCTCACGCGGTGAACTGTGACTGGGTATGCCGGGTTTCTCGCACCGTCTGCCAGAGGCTCTGCCAGCGAAATATCTCAGATGGGGATAACTCTTGGTGACCGTAAAGCGCCCGCTCGGCAAGACGAATCATCTCGAAGAGCGCTTTAGGATCGGATGCATACCGCGTTACCCAAATTGCGGCAAACTGCCGGGGAGTTTCTATTGTTTTCAGAGAAATCCGCTGATGGATCCAGAGCCATCGTTGCATCGAACCCCAAGTCTGAATAGAACTCGATCGGTGACGGAACCTCGAGAATCCGAGGCTGATTAGGAGCAAAATGAGTAGAATGAGCGCCGCCCATATCATGTGCCATGCAGTGAGAACGTTCACCTTAGGGTGTTTATGGGGGTGTGCAGTGATGGAGGTACGGCTTGGGCCTTTTAAGTGCACCTGAGGTTTGGGTGAATTCGGCACTTTCGGGTTTTTAGGCAGAGAGGTTTGTTCTTGTGGCTGGGTTGAGCTCGCGTTTGAACCGGAGGATAAGTCTGGGATGCTCCAGCCTGGGGTAGGGTCGATCGGAATCCATCCATAAGGAGACACATAGACCTCGGCCCAGGAGTGGGCGTCAACAGCGCGGATCACGTAGGCGTTCTTCGTCGCACTAAACGTCCCGGGGCCAAATCCTACAACCCATCGAGCGGGAATGCCCAGGGTACGCAACATCATGATGAAGCTTGTGGAAAACTGATCGCAGTATCCTTGACGGTTTTTGAATAGGAAGTGGTTCACGACGTTCGTGTGCGTCGGAGTCACCTTGTATGAATAGCGATAATGCCGATCCAAATATGTTTGGATGGCTTTGACGGCCTGCCAGGGGGTGGTTGTGTGTTGGGTAATCTTTGTGGCTAATGCCTTAACTTTGGGAGATAGATTGTTGGGAATTTGAAGATCTTGTTGCATGGCGGTCCCGGTAGGATAGGGTGCGGCCGCGATCTTGCTGAAATTGAAAGATGGAACCACGGCGGTGATCGAATACGATGTCACGTTGGACCCCACAAGCTCTTCATGGGAAGGATACACCGTAATAGGGTGCGATGCTTTAACGGCGGTGGGAGTCCCGGCATAGAACAATGTGTTGAGAGGCCGCCCTGAACTCGTGACATGGAAGGTTTGTGTCGTCGTCGAAACCCTTCCCGAGAATGGCAAAGGAAATAGGGGCATGTTGTAGTTTTGATTGATGGTAAAGGGGGCCGCACTCGTGGGGTTGGTCCAAACCTTCCCGTTAAACTGGGTATAGATTTCGGCTTGCCAGTAATGGGGCGTGGGGGAGTGAATGAGCATGACTGGGCGATAGCTCGGGATCAGCGAATGCCCAATATGGTTGACCCCGCTAGAAAATCCTGTCTTAGCACTGCCTGAAGATCCGTCGCCGAGGCGCGTGGGTTGGCCAATGCCGATGGATAAATATCCATGACTCCGGTGCGGCGTGGTCGACCAGCCTACCGCTAAAGGTAACGTGACCGCAAAAGTCGCCAATAGGTACCACAGGCGATGAGGATGAAACGTCATGTCGCCCCGAGTTGGATAAAAACCCTGAAACCACACTAAGAGCAATAAGCCCACAGCTAAGTACACAAAAAGAGGCGTTTCGGCATTGAGACCCCACAGGACGTGATTTAACGCCAGCGCCGTGACACCCACTCCAAAAAGGGCCAAGGTACGGGTTTTTGTGGTGGTTTGTCGATACACCATCCATCCAAGCGCTGCTCCAAATAGAATCAGTGGGGTGGCTAAATGCGCACTAATCTGATTCCATTCGGAAGGGGCAATACGATGAAGCGCAACCATGGATCGGATGACACTCTGAAAGAATTGCCGTGGTCCGGGTAGGGTGGACCACTGCACATAAAGTTCGGCGAATAACGTGCCGATCCATATCAGCCATTTAAGGGGCCAGGTTTGCCAGAGCTCTGCTAACGATAAGAAAAACGGGGTCAGACCTAAAAAGTCCGGAGCCAAATAGCCGCCGGCATGGGCGTATGGCCAAAATAATGCACTCATCCAAATTCCTGCTAAGATGATACGAAACCGACTTGTAGTCATGCCGTATTCCCCCTAAATAATCTGTCGGGCCAGATAATCCGGTAGTTGATTTAAGGTCCCCAGTCGCTTATGGGTATCCGACGCGCTCCCAATGGTGATGATTCCGACGGCCGGCAATCCGCGAAATTCTTCGGGATTGCGGGCGGTAATCCAAAACGCGGGAAGCTCTCGGACCACCGGTGGAATCCGTGTGGTGATCTGAGCCCGCTTGGGCATAGAGGCCAAATAATCGAGGAGTTTGACCAAATGATCGTGGCCCAAACCAGGGGCGATGTGGTCTTCTGGACTATCTAGAACCAAGAGTCCAATGGCTTGTCCTCGGTAGTGCGCGTATTCGATGAGAGATGCCGCCGAATTAATTGCGAGCTCCCAATGGACGGCGTCGAATCCCCCAGCATAGTCCAAGGTAATATGGAGTTGGGGTTGGGTAAACGGCTCAAATTGCTTCACCTTAAAAGCTCCAGTACGCGCTGAAGTGCGCCAATGAATCTGGGATAACCGATCGCCGGGGATGTAATCTCGGATCCCTCGTAGATTACTCGATTCTTCTGCCGTACCCCGGTGCCGCTCCGCCTCTCCCTGCCAGTTATAGTGATTCAGCCCCAGGGTATGGAGTTTTACGGATTGGGGCCACACGGTAATGATGGCTGGAGCATCCACCTGGATCTCTCGTGAGAGCAGTCCAAAAACGTCTCCCGTGCGAAGCTGAAGCGTATGGAGTCGATAAATCCCACGGGGGGTGGTCTGGATGCGATATTCGAGGGTTAGTCGTTTATAGAGCCACGGTGAGACGGTGAACGTTGCCGACGTGTGGGTAGCAAGTTCAGGTGGGAGTATATCTTCTACGGAAATCCATGCCCAGGGCCACCACCGGGGATATTCCAAGCGAATTCTTACGGTAATGGGGTCTCCGCTACGAAACGGGCCGGAATCCAGCAGCCGCGTGACCCGGACTCGTCCTAACGGGGCTAGAAGGCCAAGCGCTATCACGGCCCCAACCGCGACCGTAAAACCCCATAAATGCCAGGCCAGATAGCCCCCCTGGACATAGGCATAACTCCAGATGATGAGTCCGATAAGGAGAGCCCAGATTAAGCGATGTCGTCCCAAACACTTCACCGCGATCGCCCGTCACTCTCTCCCAACGGAAGGTGCATGAGGATGTCGTCGAGGACTTCTTGGACGAGAAGCCGCGTGTCATGGCGTGAGCCCCCACGAGGAATCAAGCGATGACTCAACACGAGGGGAGCCAAGAAACGGACATCTTCGGGGACCACGAAGGTTCTTCCATGCAAAACGGCCCAAGCTTGCGCACTGCGCTGTAGGGCGATCGTGGCGCGCGGACTCATACCCAGGTAAATTTTATTATGTTCGCGGGTGCGTTGCGCGAGTTGGGCGATGTAGCGCCGGATGGATGCGGACACGTGGATCTTTGGGACCTGATCGATGAGTGCGAGGAGGTCAGCGAGTCCCACGACCGGCTTAAGATTACTCAAGGGATGGGACGATTCCAGCCGTTGCAACATTTCGGTTTCCTCTTCGGGGGTAGGATACCCCAGTTGGATTCGAAAGAGAAACCGGTCCAATTGGCTCTCCGGGAGAGGAAACGTCCCTTCATACTCAATGGGGTTCTCCGTTGCCACCACCACGAAGGGTCGTGCCAAAAGTTGTCGCTGCCCATCGACCGTGACTTGACATTCTTCCATCACCTCGAGCAACGCACTCTGCGTACGCGGTGACGTGCGGTTAATTTCGTCGGCTAAAATCAAGTGGGCAAAAACCGGTCCCGGTTGAAACACAAACTGAGCTTGTGCCGGATTGTAGATGCTGACACCGGTGATGTCGGTGGGCAATAAGTCAGGCGTAAATTGAATGCGACTATAGGATAAATCCAAACTCGCCGCGAGCGCTTTAGCGAGTGTGGTCTTACCGACACCAGGGACGTCATCTAGCAATATGTGGCCTTCGGCCAACATTGCGGTTAATAGGAGTTTAATCACTTGTCGTTTGCCGACGATGACTTTTTCGATGTTTTCCATAACCAGGGATAGGGTGGGTTGCATAATATCAAATTCATTGGCAATCGTTCGCGATGCTTCCGATTTCAGCATGATCCAGTTGCTCCTCTCACGGTAACGCATTCCTCATTACAAACGTTTCCCCAGGAGACAAGGTTACAGGGATGGGATGCCATCATTTAACTCGCAGAAAACGCTCAAGAGGCCTTGAATTACGGTGTTTGTTTATGGTAATATACTTCAGCGGTCAGGACAACAGTTTTTACGTCACCTGCTGGCGTAGCTCAATTGGTAGAGCAACTGATTTGTAATCAGTAGGTTGCGGGTTCGAGTCCCATCGCCAGCTCCACTAAAGATATATACACCGCAACGCTGTCCGGGATTGACGGAAAGCAATTTTTTTTGCAAAACATTCCGAGTGTTGTCAGATTGGCCAATAATAACGTAAACGGCTTCGTAATAGAGGACGCAAATCTAGAAAAGCCTATTGCTGTCAAACGTTATAAGGCTTTTTTGGGTTGTCAAAACATCCCGCCAATTCCGCTACAGCCCAGGTTTGGTGTGGGATGGTGTTTTGATGTCGATGTCTTGTTCCAACATAATAGAGCGATGTAGAAGGGGAGACAGACGATATGGCAAGAGAACAGCGTGAGGCAGTGGATGCCATGCTGCGGCGCTCCCGACCCTCCAATCCACAAACCGTCGAGGAGATACGAGAAAGCTTTGCTGCCATGATGGCCACGATGCGAGTGCCTGATGGTGTGCGGACCGCACCGATGACTCTGGGCGATCGACCCGGCGTGCTCGTTGAACCCGAAGGGGCTGCTAATCCGGGAACGATTCTCTACTTTCACGGGGGTTCGTACGTATTCGGTTCTCCCCAAACGAGCATGTCCCTCACCGCGAACCTTGTCAGCAGAACCAGTATCCGGGCTGCCTCACTCGACTATCGTCTTGCTCCGGAACACCCGTTCCCAGCGGCTCTGGATGATGCGCTCGCGGCTTATCGTGCGCTTCTGGATGGCGGTGTCGCGGCGAAGTCTATCGCGTTCGCGGGGGACTCTGCCGGTGGTGGTATCGCTGTGTCCACGTGCCTCATGATACGGAGGGCTGGGTTACCGATGCCGGCAGTGGTGGTGGCATTTTCGGCAGGCTTAGATAAGACGCGGTCGGGAGCGAGTATGGATAGCAAAGCCGGAGTTGATCCCATCCTAACCCGTGAGAGCGTAGGCTACACGGATGCGATGTACCTTGCTGGACAGGACCCGAATCAGGAACTCTTGAGCCCCGCCATGCTTGGGGACCTCACCGGATTCCCGCCATTGCTGCTCCAAGTTGGAACCCATGAGATATTATTAGACGATTCCACGCAGATGGCAGAACGAGCACGGGCGGCAGGCGTGGACGTCATCCTCGACGTTACCGCAGAGGTCCCACACGTTTTCCAAATCTTCGCCGGCGTCCTCGATGAAGCCGATCAAGCCTTGGACCGGGCCGCGTTCTTCATAACGCAACACCTACGATGAATAACATGCGTCCGATAGACGAATCTCGCCTCGCGAGATACTAGCGGATAGCCATCTTTTGTCCCATCCCACGATTCCGGGGCAAGGATTTACATTGTTAACGAGACCGAAGAATTTTCGTTGAGTCGAGAAACTGGATATCCAGAAGATGCGACTGGGATAAAATGGGCGGGACAAAGTGTTCAAGTTGCCTATTAAGTATTGATCGACAGTTAGCGGCGTGGTATACTGCTTAAGCGTTATCGAGTGAGAGTGAAAACAAGCAATTCGTCGATGGCGTCTATATACGAAATTGCGAGTTCTAGTCTCGAGCTCCAAATAATTGCATAGTACTGGATGGGTGCCCGAGTGGCTAAAGGGGGCGGTCTGTAAAACCGCTGGCTAGCGCCTACGTTGGTTCGAATCCAACCCCATCCACCATCGCGGGGTAGAGCAGCCAGGTAGCTCGTCGGGCTCATAACCCGGAGGTCGCAGGTTCAAATCCTGTCCCCGCAACCAATATGCTCACGTAGCTCAGTAGGTAGAGCACGTCCTTGGTAAGGACGAGGTCACCGGTTCAAATCCGGTCGTGAGCTCCATCGTTAACGAGCGTGAAACAAGTAAATAAACACAGTGATCCCGACAATTACCAAAGTGACGCCCATAACCATGGGCAATTTGGATCTTGCCAGGGATTGATTTTTTTCTAGGCGTAGACGGTTGCGGTGATAGTGGAGTGAGGCGAAAGCAATCAATAAAACACCACCGGCGACTAAGGCTAAACCTAAGATTCCTTCGTGAAATGGGTGTCGCGTGTGAATATGCAAAAACAGATCAAATTTAGAGACGACGAAGCCAAAAGCCATCAAGGCGACACCGGTTCGAATCCAGGACAGGAAGGTGCGTTCATTAGCGAGAAGAGTACGCGGATCGGGCTCTCCCTTGCCGATGCGGATCCCTCCCCTCGCGTCACCAGGTGTTCCCCGGATCACCACGGATCCATCAAGATTTTCGAAGGAGCCGCTGAGGAGCAATATGACCATTTGATTCAGAATTATACCCCGGCGCCCTTTCAACTCATATATTGGGATCCGCCGTTCTTTACTGGAAAGCAACAAGAATCCGATTCGGGGTCATTTTCCGATAGCTGGCCAGATCTGGCGACCTACCTTCACTGGATTGAGAGTTATATGCGACGGTGGCCTTCGATGTTGGCGGATGATGGGTTCTTAGTGGTGCATTGCGACTGGCATGCCGGACACTACATTAAGGCGCTGGGCGATGAAGCCCTAGGATACGATAATTTTCGTAACGAGATTGTTTGGCATTACACGGGTCGACGGCAACCCGCTCGGATTAGGGTAAACGCGAAACACGACACACTGTTGGTGTGGGCCAAAAGTGATGCCGCTACGTTTTACCCCATCTTTGAGCCGTGGACCCGCGACGAATATGTGCGTATGAAGAAGCAAGAGGTTCATCGCGATGAAGATGGACGCGAATGGATTTGGGGGCATCAAGGCCGCGGTCAATCCCATGCTTATCGCATATATTTAGATGAAGCCGTGGCTCGAGGGCGCGCCATCGATACCGTTTGGGACATTCCTATTATCAACACATCAGCCAAAGAGCGGGTGGGATATCCTACACAAAAACCGCTGACCCTCTTGAAACGGCTGGTTGGCCTCTGCACCAAGTCGGGCGATTGGGTGTGGGATCCCATGATGGGGTCGGGTACTACCCTGATGGCGGCGTCACAAATGGAACGCAATGGATTTGGAGGGGATCAGAATCCTGATGCGGTCCGAATCACCAAGGCGCGTATAGGCGGTTGCCCTTAATCGATATCTCACAGAACACACAAAAGAGTCGTGGCTTTCGAGCCACGGCTCTTTTGCATAAGTCCTCCTCATCCGGTAAATACCACTAACACCGTTTCGGGAGAGTGGAAAACATGTGGCGCAAGGTCGTATGGCCTTTATCGGGATTAGCCTCTTATCCTGTCGAGCGCGGGGCGACTATCAGTGTCTTATCACCGACGCTCATCTGTACTCGATTGACCTGTGGCATCAAGAGCAGGTGAAGCACGGTAAAGATTCCCGAAGGAATCTATCGCGTGCGGGTGAACCTGGCGTTGCTCAAACTCAAAGCAAACCGATAGGAGGTGTCGATCATGGATACGGAACACGAATTTGGGGAAACTCACCAAAATTGGAGCCGTCGACAATTTTTATGGGGAGCCGCTGGGCTTACGGTTGCAGGGCTCGTAGCATTGTTTGGCAAAAAAGCCACCGTGGACGCAGCCCGGGCGATATTTGGGTCACCGGTGAGTGCAGGAAAAATTAACCTATATCAATTCGACTATTACTATCTTCCCAACTATATGACCTGGCGCGTCGGTGATTACGTGGAGGTGTGGCTTCAAAACCAGAGTCGCACCCATTGGCATGAATGGACCATTGGGCGTCATGTGAATACGTTGCCGTTTCAGGGGTTCGGCGCGTTACCCGCCGACGCCTGGGCAAAGGATTTTTGGAGTGGTGTGCCTGTGACTTTAAGCGACCCGGTCAAGGTGGATAACTTCGTTCCCCATAATGCGCACGTCACCTATGTTGGATCCAAAGGTCCCTATCAAATTGCATCGGGAGGAGACTTTAGCCCGACCCTTCAACCCGGGGGGAGTATTAAGCTTTCTTTCACTGTGCCCGATAAACCAGGGGTCTGGGACTTTGGTTGCTTTGTGCAAGAGTACATACACTATCGGACGGGGATGCGAGGTCAGATCAATATTATCCAGGCATAACAAGTCGTCAGGTGGGACCTAAGACATCAATCGGGGTCTGAGTAAGGAGGCACGATGTACGATGGGTGAGGTAGTGGGGTTTGTGGTGGTGTGGATTATCCTGTCGTTGCTGGCGGAGTGGGGATTAAGTGCCGTTAAAGCACACACTTTGTACGACGTGATCGCGTCTCAAGGATTCTTAGCGGAAAGAGCCTTCAACTTCCTCGCGACGTGGCTAACACCAGTGTTCGTGTTTGTGGTGGTCTACCTGATTTATGTCTTGATTCGATTCCATGCTCCAAATGGGAAACCTGAACGGAGTCGGTCTCAATTTATCCGCAACAAGGGGTTTGTGGCGTTTTGGGTCGGTTTTAGCTTCTTTGTGAACATCCTCTTTTGGTTACATCCCACCAGTGCCGACCTTGAGCAGATGTTTGCCAGTGATATGCCGAGTCGGAACCATGGGGACCTCATCGTGGATGTGACGGCTCGTCAATGGGAGTGGATATTCAGTTACCCACAATATAAGGTAACCCAGGCGGTGAATCATTTAGGGGAAGATGAGCTCGAATTGCCAGTCGGAAGAAAAGTGGAGTTTGTGATGCGCAGTTACGATCCCTTTCACACCTATGATGTCTATGCCGGAGTCATCCATGATTTTTGGATTCCAGCTTTTGGTACCAAAGAAGACGTGATTCCCGGCATAACTCGTTACGAATACATCCGACCAACCGTATTGGCTTCGTACAAAACCAACCCGATGGTGCGGGTCCAATGCGCTGAGGTGTGCGGACCCGGACATCCGTGGATGGAGGCTCCGGTGAGTATCGTGACACCAAGCCACTTTTCCAAGTGGATTAAACATCAACAAACTTTAGAGGCCCATGCGGGCGGCTAGCAATTGGGATCCGGACTAAGGGCAGATGCTGAGGAAAAATATGGATGAAGAGGGGATTCACATATGGCTCAAAATATCGTCACGGAAGCAACACCTTATCGGACCCGTCCCACAATGCCCCCCGTGCTGCGAGGATTCTTATGGGCAGCTATTGGGTTTTTGGTTTTGAACATGGCCACGATTGCGGTCGATCCGTTTCGAGGCCACCCCTTCATCACGGAAATTTCTGCGGTCATCGGTTGGGTAGGGGGGGTCATCGGATGGCTCTTAGGGGTTGGGGGATGGGAGGGGGTTGTGCTCCCCCTGTTCGGTGTGCCGAATCCTTGGGTCGCGGCCCCAGGATGGCGAAAATACTTGGAGTTGAGCACGGAGCATAAGGTGATTGGTATCCAATATCTCATTTCGTCTACGGGAACGTTCGGGATTGCAGGGCTCCTGGCCATGGGCATTCGCTATGAGCTGATGCAACCGTCCCTGCACTTTTTTACATACCCGGATCAATACTTGACTGCGGTCGGGGTGCACGGAACCCTGATGATGTTTGCGGTGGGAACGGTCGCCTTGGTCGGAGGACTTGGAAACTATATGGTCCCTCTCATGATCGGAGCCAAAGGCACCGTATTCCCGCGTCTTTCTGGAATTGGGCACTGGCTGGTACCAGCGGGGGTTCTCACCGTGATCTTTAGCCCACTCTTCGGTTATTGGACCACCGGTTGGCGGGGGTATGAACCCCTCGCCAGTCAAGATCCGAGTGGAATCATCTACTATTACTTGGGTGTTGCTGCGTTAACGCTGTCGTCGACGTGCGTTGCGGTAAATTTGGCTGCAACCATCGTTTTTCATCGCAGTAACGGGGTAACTTGGGCTCGCTTACCGCTCTTTGTCTGGGGGATTCTGACCGTCTCACTCTTAAATTTGATTTGGCTCCCAGAAATTCAAATGACTTTTGTTTTGGGGTTACTAGACCGGCTCGTCCCGTTTAATTTCTTTGACGCCATAGGGAGTCCTTTGAACTACCTGAGCCTTTTTTGGCTCTTCGGCCACCCTGAAGTGTACATCGTGGTGGTGCCAGCCCTTGCGTTGTGGAATGAAATCATCCCGGTGATGGCCCAAAAATCCCTATTTGGTAGATCCTGGGCGGTCATTGGGTTGATTTTCGTGATGATGTTGAGCGGACTAGTCTGGGCGCATCACATGTTTACCAACATGCGCAATAGCGAAATGTTCCCGTTCTCTTTCTTTACCGAAATGATTTCTATTCCTACCGGGTTTTCGTTCTTAGCAGCGATTGGGACATTATGGAAATCCCGGTATCGCCTGTTCACCCCGGGGCTTTTGGTGATCATGTCCATGTTTAACTTTCTCGTAGGAGGGCTCACCGGGGTATTTTTAGCCGATCCTCCGGTAAACCTCGAAGTACACAATACGTTCTTTGTGGTGGCTCATTTTCACTACACCATAATCGGAGGCATGGTCTTCACCTGGGTGGCGGCAATGTATTACTGGATCCCTAAATTGTCGGGCCGTATGTACAACGAGTTTTGGGGGAAACTACTCGCGATTGTCATATTCATCGGATTTAATGGAGCCTTTAGTCAGATGTTTTTGCTCGGGTTGCACGGGATGAATCGCTGGGTCCCGGCGTATCCCCCCTATCTGAAGCCGATGAACTACGAAGTGTCACTCTTTGCATTTTTATTGGGTGCGGGCTTTATCGGTCACGGCATTCACCTTTGGTGGACCTGGGTCAAAGGACCGGTGACGCCGGATAACCCGTGGAATGGAAGAACTTTAGAGTGGCTGACCACATCTCCGCCGCCACCGGAGAACTTCAATGGAGAGGTTTTGGTGACGGGGAGTTTTTATCGGTACGATATCGATAAGCCGGCGGCCGTTTTGCACCCGCCGGAATAGGGGGGCAATGTTCATGGGAGTGGAGGCCGTACCGATCAATCCCCGCGAGTTACGCGGGTATCGTTTTGGGCTGGTGTTGTTTCTGTTCACTCAGGCGGTGCCGTTCGTGGTGCTTTACGCGGTTGAATATTACTTTGATGCTTTTTATATCAGTCCCGCTACGAATCAGTGGTTGGGGGCGGTAGAAGTGCTTTTGATGATTCTGGCGTGGACTACAGGGCGCAGCGGACTTGCCGCCATGCGCCACAACAATCTTTCCGGCTTGATTAGCGGTTTTCGCCAAAGTCTCGTCTTGGGTCTGGCAAATCTTGTGGTTTTAGGATATCAGTGGGGAACAAGATTTGTCCCACCGGGAACGCGCTACGGTGAGATCTTCTACACCGTTAGTGGAGTCACTGGGTTCTACACACTGGTCGGCCTCTTTGTCGTCTTAGCGATTTCGATTCGAGCAGGACGTTTGCGGTTTACGTCGGAGAATTGTTGGGATGCTGAAGCAGCCATGTATTTTGTCACCTTCAGTCTCTTAACTAATGTTGTCACCTACCTGTTTCTGTATTGGATTTAGGCGTGCGCTCGAAACAACATAAGTCGAGGAGGAGGTAGAATTTATGGGAGGATTTTTTCCTAGCCTACCGGTACGTATTCCTTATAGCCCGGGTATTCAGCATTGGTGGGATCCATTTTGGTGGGCCTTTCAGATTATCGTGATGGCGGTTCTGTTACTGACCTTTCGTAAGATAGCCATGAGTGTCGACGAGGATAACGCCAAACAAGAAATCCAACCGCGCGTTAAGAAATCTCAGAAGTAGGGGGCAAAAAGGCCAATAAAGCGACCTCCGCGGCGTTGAACATTAACCGATCCATGTCAATGCCAATCGCCCTTTGATGATTTCGAAGGGTTCAACTAGGTTTCGCCCAAATCAAACAGATCATGCCCAAAAAATGGCTTTCTATTTGCTCGATTCTTAACGGTGGGGGAAGTGTGCTCTTGCCATGCTCACATAATAAAATGTATCCATCATTTTTGCACCAGTTGCTCATTTGATATAGGACTTGTAACGGATCGGAGTAAGCACACAATGATAATGTGGAGACTACAGTATCAAACGATTTTTCCGGTAGCTTGACATGTTCGATATCCCCAATAAATATGAAACACCGAAGAAATTCGATATTCTTTTGCGGCACGCTGCGCCTTTTCGATCATCATCGGGCTAAAATCCAGGGCTGTGACTTTTACATCCGGTTTATAGAATTGAAAGTTTCCTCCAGCACCGACCGCGATTTCGAGTGTATTCCGGGTCGCATCTAAAAGCAGTTTTTGACGCCACTCTCGATCCATCGAACCGTTGTAAGCACCATGGCTGACATCACGCATGCTGCAGGGCCCAAGTAGTTCCGTCGCTCACGAGGTCTCCCGCCGCAATCGCCCTCATGCTCGGTCGCAAAGCTTGGGCAAAGATCTCCTGCACGCCCATTAAGGGAATGGGAGTTGGTTGGGAGTGGGACTCGGCGTGCGCATGTCGATGGATTGTGGATGGTTGGTGTCCTGCCTGAGGTGGTGTGCAAGCCTGTAAAAAGTTTGGCCGAAGAGAGGAAGCCGTCCTTGGGCATTCCATTCATAGTCGTGATACGTGGCGGGATCTTTGATCTTGGATCCTCGATCCACCACGGATCAGTTTTCGTTCGATCACGAATCCTTCTGCCCTTGGCATGTTCGTAGGATCAGGCTGGTATATATATCAACGTGAGCGGTAGCTGTAATATTGCATCACCTGCCTGACTTATTGGCGACGTATATAGCAAATCCTGCCCATTAGTTTGGATCGTTCCGATCGTCAGTCTACCACTCATTGTGGAGTGAACCCAGGTATGAGGTCGATGGCAAACGGCCGCAAATCCATAGAAGTTCATGCAAACTATGTGGGTATAGTCGACCCCTACAACTTGAAAGGTCTTGTAATAGAGCCGCTTCATTTTTTGTCCGTCATCATCCGTCGTGAATGTTCATACCTCAAGTTCTCGATATCCGCGACCTCTCCAAGTCTGCGATCCTAAACATCAGTCACAACAACAACGGTAACCGGTGGGACAGCATCAGGCAGGTGCGATGCCCTGGAGTAATCGGGTGAAAAGTATCTGAAGGGGGAGCGTAAGAATCCCAGGATCAACTAGTGGCGGTAAGGAAGGATTCAAAATACCCCGGCAACACCCGTGCGGAACGCACGGTGACGGGTTTCCTGCCATTGGTTAATAGCTCTGCACTGAGGAACGTTCATCGACACCCGTATCAACCGTTCAATCTTGGGGCGGGAGTTCGCCTTACTTAATTTCGGAAATGTGCCAGACATATGCCCCTACGTCACGTGCTTCTTGATGCGTGAGAGATCCGGGATGGTCGGCTGGCATCTGAGATGAGATAAACGCAACCAAGCTGGATTGGGTCTTAAACGTGTTTCCTACATCGGTAGGTGACGCGAGCCGCGGTGCGTCGTGGGTGCCGATGCCGTTGGGGCCATGGCAGACCGCACAATCGGCTTTGAATAAGGCTGCACCCCGCCTAATGGCGGCTGGCGATGAGCCCGTCTTCGTCGTGCTGGTCACTTTCTTGACCTTAGCTCGGTTGGATTTCCCCGTCAACGCATGATTTTTTGTGTTGTTTACAGATTCCAGAGGCTTACTGGCATGACCTTGACGATGAGGAGTGGGAGCGGCCATGGCACCACATCCGGTCCCGAAGATCGCAAGTGCTAAGATCATGCTGGTAGAACGTGCTTTCACAACGGATCCCTCCAACAAATGGTGGGTCTAGCATGCCCTAGAAGGAGAGCTCTATACAGAGGAAGAACGGGCATGTGAATAGTTTGGATGGGGACAATCCATATTAGCCACAGAGAGTGCGGGAGGAGTTGATGTTCGCATGAATTGGACGGGAGCGATTACGCGCACCATCGTGGCATTTTTAGCGATTTGGATCTTAAAAGTGATGTTTCATACATTTCCACCCGTGTCGTTAACGGGGATCGCGATCATGGCAGTGGCGATTGGGATTTTGGGTTACTTAGCAGACGAAATGTTTGGAGGGTACCTCTCTGTCTATGGCCGATCCTTGGTGGGGCTGGTGGTGGCCACTGCGGTGACTAGCATCGCTTTTACGCGTTTCTTCTATCCGTCGACTCACTATTTTGGCTATGTGTGGAGTGCCGTCGCGGTGGGGATTGTAGTCGGCTTGGGCGATTTAGTTCTAGCGCGGTTCCTCCAAAGTCCTCGGGTTTCTCATCCGGACGAGTAACGAACATGACTCACGTCACCTTGCGTTGACACGGCATAATCTACCATTCGCCCGATACTTTTGGCTATTGAACACCATTCGGGTGTATTGAAATGCGCAATTCGTACAATAAGGGAAACCCGGGACGACGACCAGGGGTGGGGAGGACTTTGGACATGAACGGATCGAGGAAGAGAGGGTGAATGGGATGGTAATCAAACACCGTGTCACAATGGTCGGAATTTCTGGGGATAGCGGAGCCGGGAAGTCGACTTATGCAGCGGCCCTGCGAGACATTTTAGGTCCTGAACGCGTGACAATTATTGCCCTGGATGACTATCACTCCTTGGATCGCAAGGAGCGCAACCTCATTGGGGTAACGGCCTTGAATCCCTGGAAAGCCAATAATCTCGGCCTTCTGGTAGACCATGTGTGGGCGTTGCGGCATGGTCATGCCATCGTCAAGCCGACATACGACCATGCGACAGGGATGTTTGGACCCCCTGAAGAAGTGGTGCCGAGGGATTTTATTATCCTCGAAGGACTCCATAGTCTATACTTATCTCGCTTACGTGACGCCTTAGATTTAGGAATTTATTTTGATACCCACGATGACCTTAGGGTTCAGTGGAAGGTTCGTCGAGATTCAGGAGTGCGCGGTTATACCCCTAACGAGGTGCTTCAAGAGATCGAGCGCCGGCGCCCGGATGTGGAACGCTTTATCGAGCCCCAAAAGGCTTACGCTGACCTTGTCGTGCACTACATGCCCGATGACACGACGATGCCTAGCGTGGAAAATCCCGAACCAGTCCAGGTCCTGTTTGCCGAACTCTTGCGCGGCAACAAGAGGCGGTTGGTCAAATGGTTGGCATTGGGTGGCGAGCTCGGTCTGGTCCGTGCGGACCATAGCCGAGGGACCATTGTCGGGGAAGAAATGGAGTTGGCGACCATCTCTGGCTCCACTCAGCAAGCGGCGCTTCATTCCCTGGTGGAAATGGTCGCCGATCGGCACTTATTAGGGGAGCATGTCAGTCGACACCTAGAAGCGGGCCACTTCGATCCAGTCAGTGTGTCGCGTATACTAGTGGCAAGCATGATTGCGTTTTTGGATCGAAACTTCAAGCAGCAAGAGCTGGCGGTCGGCCAGCCCTAAGTTAAGGAGGGTTTGGATGTCGCAGCCACGACTCATCGCTCCATCGATTTTGTCAGCAGACTTTACCCAGTTGGGCCAAGAGGTTCGCGAGGTGGTGAATCAAGGCGCCGATTGGGTCCATGTCGACGTCATGGATGGTCAGTTTGTTCCCAATATTACGATGGGACCTCTGGTCGTACAATGGCTCCATCCGATGGCAAGAGCTCCGCTAGATTGTCATCTGATGATTGTGTCTCCAGAAACATATATCCCTGATTTTATCCAGGCAGGGGCCGCCAGTATCTCGTTTCATGCCGAAGCGACGCCACACATCCATCGCACGTTGCAACTGATACGTCAAGCCAAAGTCAGGGCAGGCGTGGCACTCAATCCTTCGACGCCTCTTGATGTTTTGGAATATGTGCTCGATGACCTGGACTTTGTTCTGATTATGACCGTCAATCCGGGATTTGGTGGTCAGACGTTTATACCGGCAACGGTGTCTAAAGTACGAAAACTGCGTCAGTGGCTCGATCAAACGGGGCATGGTGACGTGTTGATTGAAGTGGATGGGGGAATCAATCCAGAGACAGGGGCCCTTATGAGTGAAGCGGGAGCCAATATTTTTGTGGCAGGGAGTGCCATTTTTAGTGGGTCAGATCGTGCAGCGAAGATACACGGCATTCGCTCCGCAATACTCGAACGCCAAACACTTCGTCCGTGATAACCGAAAAAGGGGGTCTGATGGCACATGCCGGGAGATAGCGTAGATTTTAATGAGGTTTTAGAAGAAACTCATGTGATGGATGTTATCGCCCAATTGGATCAAGAACTTATTGGGCTGGAACCCGTGAAGGGACGGATCCGAGAAATAGCCGCATTGCTATTGGTGGATAAATTGCGTCGCAATCTTGGGTTGGCGGCCCCCCCTCCTTCGTTGCATATGTCATTTACGGGCAACCCGGGAACCGGGAAAACGACGGTAGCACTGCGGATGGCTGAAATTCTTCATCGCTTAGGCTATTGCCGTAAGGGCCATATGGTGGCGGTAACGCGAGATGATTTGGTGGGACAATATATTGGACACACGGCACCTAAGACCAAAGAAGTACTCAAACGGGCTATGGGAGGCGTGCTCTTTATTGATGAGGCCTACTATTTGTTTCGAGAAGAAAACGAGCGAGATTACGGACAAGAGACCATCGAAATTCTGTTGCAGGTGATGGAAAATCAGCGGGACGATTTGGTGGTAATTCTCGCAGGATACAAGGATCGCATGCAAAAATTTTTCCAGTCCAATCCTGGTTTTCGCTCACGGGTCGCCCATCATGTAGATTTTCCAGATTATGAGCCTCAAGAGCTTTTGAAGATTGGGCATTTAATGTTAGCCCAACAACACTATGTTCTCAGTGAAGAGGCCAGGGTGGCCATGGAACAATATATCGACCGTCGAGTTCTCCAACCTGATTTCGCAAATGCGCGTAGCATTCGGAATGCATTAGACCGTGCCCGACTGCGACAAGCTGCTCGACTTTTTGCACAAGGAGGCCAGGTGACCCGCGAAGCTCTGATGACGATCGAGCCGGAGGATATCCGTGCGAGCCGGGTCTTTCACCCCTCACCAGTCTAAAATCCTAGCAGAAATTCGTATGGGTTAAGAATCTTGCAAGGAGCGCAACGAGCGCAACGCTCATTGACATCTAGTTGGCAACATGCTAAAATCCTTGCGCATGACGGGAGGTTAGCGACACATGCGGACGATTATTACGTTGGCCTGTGGAGATTGCAAACGTCGCAATTACACAACCACAAAAAACAAGAAAAACGATCCGAACCGATTAGAGCGTCGGAAGTACTGCCGATGGTGCCGAACCCATACGGCGCATCGCGAAACGCGATAATGGCATAGAACTGGCGGCGGCAAGCGGAAATGGGGAAACTGATGGAAGCCAAGGGTAACACCACACTATCCAGTGGGGCAAGGTCTCGGAAGTATTTCCGAGAGGTCCGGACTGAACTGAAAAAAGTCGTGTGGCCGACTCCGAAGCAAACCCTGTCATACACCGGGTTTGTGGTGGGGTTCTCTTTGCTGATAGCGCTACTCATCGCTGGTCTCGACGCAATATTCAACCTCGGGCTGAACCATTTTATCCGCTGATTGGAGCGCCTCGACCCCTGGCTTGGCGCATTTTTATGTGGGAAGGCGGCTTTAAGAGTGGAGACAGGATGGTTTGTGATCCACACCTACTCTGGGTACGAGAACAAGGTTAAGGCGAATTTAGAGCGGCGTGTGGAATCCATGGACATGCAGGATAAGATTTTCCGCATAATGGTGCCCATGGAAGAAGAGATTGAAGTTAAAGACGGCAAAAAGAAGCTTGTGAAAAAGAAGGTTTTTCCGGGCTATGTGATGGTGGAGATGATCATGACCGACGATTCGTGGTACGTGGTGCGTAATACGCCGGGTGTCACGGGATTCGTGGGGTCTGGGACTCGACCGATTCCTTTGTTGGATCACGAGGTGCGGATGATCTTAGGTAGTGACTTGTCTGGGGTGCCGGAGTTACCTCGAATCAATTTGACTGTGGGCCAGGAAGTTACCGTCACTGAGGGCCCGTTTGAAGGATTTTCTGGACAAATCGAGGAAATTCTTCATGATCGCGGCAAAGTCCGATTGACCGTCTCGATGTTTGGTCGAGAAACTCCGCTTGAAGTTGATTTTGCGCAAGTGACCGAAATGGAGTGAGTTTTACTTCAGACGGAGAGCGAAAGAAATGAGGGAAAACAGTGCCGAAGAAAGTAACCGGAGTGATTAAACTCCAGATACCGGCAGGCAAGGCAACCCCTGCACCGCCGGTGGGACCTGCACTAGGACAGCATGGTGTGAACATCATGGCCTTTGTCAAAGATTACAATGAGCGCACGGCAAGCCAAGTGGGACTTATCATCCCGGTAGAAATTACTGTGTTTGAAGATCGGTCCTTTACCTTTGTAACCAAGACGCCGCCCACGGCCGTTTTGATTAAGAAGGCGATTGGCTTGGAAACGGCGTCACCTACCCCGAACACCAAGAAAGTAGGCACGTTGCCGCGAGACAAAGTACGCGAAATTGCCGAACTTAAAATGCCTGACCTCAATGCCACGACGCTTGAGGCAGCGATGAAAATGATCGAAGGCACCGCACGCAGCATGGGAGTCGAGATCGCCGAATAAAGCTTGGTGGGAGGCCTATGCCGACAGAACCACAAGGAGGTTTTTAGATTGTTTCGGGGAAAAACGTATCGTGATGTGATCAAAAAGGTAGAGGTCGGGAAACTTTACGATCCTCTCGACGCGGTGAATCTTGCCAAAGAACTGGCTCGTGCCAAATTTGTTGAAACGGTAGAAGTTGCGATTCGCCTCGGGGTTGATCCACGGCACTCGGACCAAGTCGTGCGAGGTGCAGTGGTACTCCCCCATGGAACCGGGAAAGTTTCCCGAGTAGTGGTGTTTGCTAAGGGAGATAAGGCGAAAGAGGCTGAAGAGGCTGGTGCTGATTTCGTGGGAGGAGACGACCTTGCGGAGCGTGTTCAACAAGGTTGGACGGATTTCGATGTTGCCGTCGCCACACCTGACATGATGGTTCTGGTGGGTCGACTGGGTAAAATTCTTGGTCCGCGGGGTCTCATGCCTAACCCGAAGACCGGAACAGTGACCTTTGATGTAAAAAATGCCTTAGAAGAAATTAAGGCCGGAAAGATTGAATTCCGCACCGAAAAAGCGGGAATTATTCATGCACCGATTGGGAAAGTAAACTTCACAGCAGAAGCTTTGACCGAAAACCTCGCGGTGTTGGTTGATGCCTTGGTGAAAGCTAAGCCCAGTGGACAAAAGGGTACCTACGTGAAGACCGTGACCGTATCCACGACGATGGGACCAGGCATCCGGGTTAATCCGGCGTCGGCTCAGAAAGTCATCGTTGCTTAGTAGGTGAATGGCCCCGCTTAGGCGGGGCTTTTTATGATCCCGGACGAGATCGTTTGCAGAATCAACGGCGTCATTGGTCGCGGGAGGTATACTGTGTAAGCCCAGATAATTGAGGTCCTTCATACACTTCATGATCGTCTCCAAGACACTCCCATCGTGTGGGCTGTTACTGGCAGTGCTGCCTTTGACCTACGAGGAATGAACGTGGTGGTCCATGATGTGGATATTCAGACCGACCGAGACGGTGCGTATGCCATAGAAAGACGTCTGGCGGTCGACATGATTCGGCCAGTCCGGTTTTCTGAGGCGGGTTGCATACGCTCTCACTTTGGAGTCTTTCAACTCGGTGGCGTGACGGTGGAAATTATGGGGGACATCGAAAAGAAAGATCAGGACGGCCGGTGGCATGACCCACCGATTTTACCCTCCTGGATTGTCTACACTGCTTTCGACGGTATCGAAATACCCCTACTTACTCTCGCATACGAGTGCGCTGCGTATCGCATGTTAGGACGGCATAAGACGGTCACTATGCTTGAGGACTGGATGGCGCATGGCCACCGTTCGTAGATTATTAGACTGTTAGTGCGCGGTCGGAGAACCGAGGGTCATGGCATCTGGACGCGTTGAGCCACAAACATTTTTTCTAGCTCCCTAAAAAAAGTCCGCATATTTGGTGAAGATCTCGAATAGGATGCCACAGGGCTATATGTCCCCCACCTGGTTCTCTCCGTACCATGGTGTAATAGGGAGGCGTCAGAACACATGATTGGTCGTGCGATCGTTGGACTCCTTGCAGTGGGTTTGTTAGTGGTTGCCGGCCTGTCGGACCATCATCATCACCTATGGTTGGGGGCGGCGTTGGCCATAGTGGGAATTGCAAGCTTGGTGCTCGTAAGTGATGATGCCTAGTGCAGAATACGGAGTAGATGGATACAATAGGAAGCGACAACTATGGCATTTCTTCGGGAGGCTCCAAAAATTTTATGGCAGTAGACGTCATCGTGATGATGGGCGGCCCCTCAACGGAACACGAGGTGTCTTTGGCCAGTGGGCGCATGGTGTATGATGCTTTGGCTACCGATCCGAACTATCGGGTCACCGCGTTGGTTATCAACCGTCAAGGACGTTGGTCGATGGAATCTAACCCACGACGGATTCAACCGCAACCATCGCCGCAGGAAATTTCTTCAATGTCACGGCAAGAGAGCATCAATGGCCTTCAGTTACTCGAAAACACGCACGTGGTATTCATCGCCTTTCATGGAGCGTTTGGCGAGGATGGCACCCTTCAAGGACTCCTAGAGACCTTGGGCGTTCCTTACACCGGAAGTGGGCCCTTGGCGTCGGCCTTGGCCATGAATAAGGCGAAAGCCAAAGAACTATTTCGGTACCATGGGATTCCGGTGCCACCGGAAGTGCTGCTATCCAAACGTGTCCTGGCTCGCGACCTCGATGATGCAGTGGACCAGGTGCAAAAACAATTGTCCTATCCAGTGGTGGTCAAACCGAACACCGGGGGATCTAGCGTGGGTGTTGCGTTGGTGGAAAATCGAGAACAATTGCGAGAAGCACTTCAAGCGGCGACTGGATTAGGTTTTGACGTGTTGGTGGAATCAAAATTGGTTGGTCGCGAAGTGACGTGTGCGGTTCTCGAAGAATTCGACGGAGCTTTGAGGGCACTTCCGGTGATCGAGATCGTGCCTCGCGCAGGGAGTTTTTTTGACTTCACCTCCAAGTATGCGGATGGTGGGTCAGATGAAATCTGCCCAGCCGATCTTAAACCGCAAGAGGCCGAATCCATTCAGCGTTACGCCGTCGCGGCTCACCGCGTTTTGGGATGTGAAGGATTTTCTCGTACGGATATGTTTTTAACGAATGAGGGGCCAGTGGTTCTCGAGGTGAATACGATCCCTGGAATGACGCCAAATTCTCTCTTGCCTAAAGCGGCAAGAGCCGCTGGGATTTCATTTGAGGCTCTCATGGACCACATGGTTCAATTGGCCCTTTTGCGTAAATCACGATAGACCTAG
>JAJYPK010000120.1 GCA_021795465.1 Bacillota bacterium | reverse complement strand
GCACGGTTATTGTGGAATGGCATTGGCGCGATGGTCGTTGGCAGATAGGGAGTTCTTTTACAAACGGGGGGAGCGATGCCCATCCTGTTGTATCTCCGAATGGGAAGTGGCTCGGATTTCTAGCGTCACGTGAGGACGGCCCACGCCAAGTGTGGGTGATGCCGGTCGACGGCGGGGAAGCACGCCAAATTACGCACCTTAAAGGGGGTGTGAAAGATTTTACCTGGCATCCTGATAGTCAAAAACTGGCTCTAATCGCTCCGCTGGATCATGGTCTGGTGGAATTTTCCTCGAGTGGCGGGGACATCGAGGCGGATCGCGGTCCTGCAACTGAGGCGCGAGTTATTGACCGTCAGTTTTACAAATTAGATGGAACCGGATTTTTTGGACCGACGACGGATCAATTAATCCTGGTCCATATCGCGTCGGAGCACGTGGAGGTTTTATCGGGGGGAACACTCTCGTATGCCAATCCACAATTTTCCTCTGATGCAAGCGCCCTTTACTACCTGCGGTCTAATCCTGAAGATCCATCGACCCATCCTGGCGAGCGTGATTTATGGCGTTATCTGATAGGGCATCGGCAACACCAGCGACTGACCCATTGGCATTGGAATCTTCAAGATTATCGGTGGAACGTCAACGAATCCGGTTGTGCGGTGGTCATGAGTAATCCCGAGGATTGGGGATATGGCAATACCGAACTATGGTATTGGGATGGACAAGAACGTCGGCTTTTGTCTCTGGATCGGCCCATAGGGGATAGCGCGGTCACGGATATCTCCGTCGCTGGACCCACTCGGCCCATCTTTTCCGTCGATCAACAAACGATCTATGCGCTAGTCACCTCGGAGGGCACCGTACATCTCTGGGCTTTTGCTCTACGACCGGATGAGAAACCTCGTGCCTTGACGCACGGCAACGTGATGCTTTACGGTTTTGCATTCAATTCCGAGCACTGGATGGTGGGGGTTGCGGACGCGACCCATCCCTCTGGTATTGGAGGCTTTCTAGGGGATGATCCCGTCCGGGATTTTCAGATCGAATGGACGCCGATGCCATGGAAAACCGATGACATGCCTATTCCGGAGGAATTTTGGGCCTACAGTGACGATGGAGTGCGAGTGCAAGCCTGGGTGTTACGACCCAACGGCATCGGCCCTTGGCCCACAGTGTTAGAGATTCATGGTGGCCCTATGATGATGTATGGGTGGCGGTATGTGTTGGACTTTCATTGGCTCCTAAGCCAAGGGTATGCGGTCGTGTACTCTAACCCCAGGGGATCTGTGGGGTATGGTAAGGATTTTTGTGGACACATCATCGGAAAATGGGGCGATCGCGACTGCGCCGATTTAAATGCAGTGCTCGACCAGGCATTAGCATGCTTCCCAGATTTGGACGCAACGCGGCTCGGAGTGGCCGGAGGGAGCTATGGGGGATTTATGGTCAATTGGATGCTGAGTCATACCGAGCGTTTTCGGGCAGCGATTACCATGCGCTCGGTCGTTAATCGATTTAGCGCCATGGGCTCGAGTGATATGGGATGGCTACGTGTGCCTCAGTACGGCAAGCGCCCCTGGTGGGAAGAACCGGAACCCTATTGGAACCAGTCCCCATTAAAATATGCCAGCGCGATCGAGACACCTCTTTTGATCGAACATCAGGCAGAGGACCATCGCCTCCCGGTGGAACAAGGCGAGCAACTCTATAGCGCGTTGAAATATCTGGGACGCGACGTCCGCATGGTTATTTACCCCGGAGAATCTCATGGCATGAGCCGGAACGGAAAGCCGTGGAATCGGATCCATCGCCTAAAGACACATGCGGCCTGGTGGCGAAAGTATCTTTGACACTCCTTACGCCTAAAGGCGGGGAACCAACTTACGAGTTTTACTCGTAAAAAGTGTGGCAAAAGACCTCTAGTCTAGTCAGTTGTTCAGCGAGTCTGTGGTTACTTGGATATTCGTGGCCTCGTGCTATCCGACGTTTATCCTGGTTATGACAATCTCAAGGCTTCCCTTGGTCCCAAACGGCACTCGCAGTCCTGCCGGCGCTCGCTGTAAAGCTTGTCATAGGATTCGTCTTTTCGGGGGAGGCTTCCACCACAGAGGAGCCCTGTCGGAAACAGAGATCATGTCCACACAAAAAGCGCGAGGACTTACGCATCTCGGTGTCCAGCAGGTGGGACCCTCTGCGCGGGCATTTCTTCGACAATCGTCCGCACCTACCCGCTGGGTTTCGCACCATATGATAGACCCATATGTGGCACATCGAGATGAGGCCCCGTAATCGTTATCCCCTGTGGTTTTCCAGCGTTTGGTGGATTTCGCTCCTTATTTTCCCAAATCTCAGAGATATGGGGAGATTCTCAGCCACCAATTTATTTTGGAGAACGACCACTTCCTCAAAGGAATTCCAGTATTTGTGGCGAATTCTTCTTTATGGACAATACACAGGGCACTCCTCCAATGTTACCGGAATTGTTAGAGAGTTATCGCATGGGGTTTGCGGTCACCGCCGTCGAGATGGCAGAACGCATCGGGTTGGTTTCGTACCTCAACACGCATCTGCGATGGGACCCCAAATAATGTCGCGTGTCCCCGGGGACACGGCTCTTGGTCCTCGTGATCACGTTTCTCGTCGACCCTCAGGCATTATACCGGATCTCGGAATTCTACACGGAGTTGAATTGTGCCATCTTATTTGGTGCCGATCGCCAGGCGGCAGATTTCAACGATGATGCGATCGGGTGCGCTTTGGAGAAGCTTTATGAAAGTCAACCGGGACAAATTCATACCGACTTATGTACACAAGCCGTGGAACATCTGGGCCTTGATCCGATGCCCCAACTCCATTGTGACACCACCAGTCTGACGTTGATCGGGCAATATCTGGATCCCGATCCAGGGAGTCAACCGGCCTATGGTCACAACAAAGACGGGAATCCCGAATATAAGCAATTGAGGGTGGGGGTGGTCGCCCGCAGTGATGGATTGCCCTACGCGGTCGATGTCTGTGATGGCAATATGGACGATTCTGCGTGGAGTCGCCAAGCGGTCATGAGTACGAGCTCCGCCTTGGCGGAGGAGGTCCGCACCACCTTGCTATTTGTGGTGGATTCCAAATTAGTGAGGCAGCAGACCGTCGAAGATTTATGCGAGGCGGACATTCGGTTCGTCTCACGATTACCGAATACTTTCGGGCTTGAACGGACGATCAGGGCTCAAGCGCTCGCACGAGACCAGTGGGAGACCGTCGGAGTGTTAGGACGGCAAAAGGATGCAAGCACCTACCGGATCCAGGAACTTCCCGGGACGATCCGGGGAAAACCGGTGCGGCTGATTGTCGTCCACTCGTCCGCCCTTGCAGCCAAAGCCACTCATTGGGAAGCCCAGACCTTAGAGACGGGGGCTTACCGGATCGATGAGTCTTTACATGCGATCCGCATCGCGACCTTTGCGTGCCGCGCGGATGCCGAACGGGTCTGCAAGTGCTGGTGTGCCAGCAAATGGCTCCATCGCACGGGGTGGGAAGTCAGGGGCCATGTTGTAGCCATGGAGAGATCCGAGGAATGTGGAGATCTCGCCCCACAATGGCGTATTGAGGCATCCCGCACCCAACCCGATAAGGCCTTTCTTGATGCGGAACGATTTCGACGCAGTACCTTTATTCTCGTCGCCAATGAGCCGCGCCGGTCGGCGCGAAAACTCCTCACGGCGTATAAGACGCAGGGGGTGGTGGAGAGAGATAACGTCTTGATGAAAGGCCCTTTGGGTATCGCACCACTCTTTTTGAATGATACCAAGAAAATTGAGGCCTACGTGCATGTGGTCTACTTCGCCCTACTCTTATGGCAATGCATGCAAGCCGTTATGCGCCAAAACCAGAACCGCCTGGGGATCACCCTGCCGTACCGGAATGGGGCCCTCCAGCCCGCACCCACCACCAAGCGGCTCAAGGAGATCGTCGGGCCGATCCAAGTCGCCCTATGGCGAGACGCCGATGGCACCCTCCGAAGTAGTCGGAGCGCACTCACACTGGTCCAACGCCAAGCGTTATTGCTCGTGGGCACGGATTCGCGCCGATTTACGGAGATTCCATCGGGGTAATATCGCTCACGAGCCTTTGCCTAGGGGTGTGAGACGTAGGATAGACATAGCGTTGTATTTTGGAAAGCAGTTGGGCATTCATGCCGCGGCAACCTAGGTGGGTTGCCGCGATCCAGTACAAAGAAGTCAGGGATGGTTCGGGGGTCAGTTTTTCAATTCTCATGACCCATGGCTCCTCTCGGTGTCGCCATTCCATTCTATTTTCTACCCCATGCCTCCACTCGAAAGGGTTTTGGAAGACGCTGGGAAAACCGACCAGGCACGACACATCCGCCTCTGGTTGGGGGACTGCCTGCATCGGGAGACCCGAAGAACCAGCGACGGATACTAAAGGTGTCACCGCAAACGGGTCCCCGTTAAAAGCATGGGCAGAGACGACAGTCTCCCATCAGGACACCGTAGAGCGTTTGCGAGAGAGCCAATAGGGCACAGAACCCCATGCCGGCCGGTTCGATGTGGGATTCGCAATCCCACCCCGGTTCGTGCGGCCATGAAGAGGATATACCTGGGCCATCATCGACGAGGGCGAACATCCAGGCATCGTTTGCCGGAGTGTGATATCGACCATGGTGGCATGGGCGCGTGTGCTGTTTTGGAGAGCATTGCCTCGAGCGCCGAGTCGAGCAAAGAAAAGAATTGCGGAAGGCGAGACAAGAAACGAGTGGTGTCGACGTCCAGCGCCAGCGGTGTGGTCATGAATGGGCGCCGCCTTCAACAAGATACGATCAAAAAGAGCCCGGCGAGAGTCCGGGCTAATACTCATACGGTCGGGATCTTGACATCCTCCCCACGGATAAATCCGGGGGATTCCTGTGCCTCGCGGCAACAGGTTCCTGCTTCATCGCACCATCGCTACTTAGGGCTTGCGCCGTTCGTCCACGAGAGGGCACTCCCCAGGCTCACCGGGCGTGTCCCGCCCTGTTAGATGCTTCGCAAAAGCATAGTTATAGAATACTACATCGTTCTATGATCCACAAGGGCTTGGCCCTAACGGACCACGGGCTTATATCCCCGGGCTTAAAAGCCGGGGCTTTACGCCCGATTTTGGTAAATTCTAATAGATCACTTGAGTACACGTCACTCCGTTTCTAATGCCGACCCACGCTCATCCATCAATAGGAATTTTTCCAGTCCCTGCCCACTATGGGGATGCGCCCCTTCATTAATTGCTCGAACGGGAGAATCAATCCGTGATCGAACTCCGATGAAAGGTAGGTTGGGATATCCCTGAAGGTCAGAAAAATATAACGCATATAGTCATGACGCGTGCGCCATTCTGATACACGATCCCGAAAAGCCTGAAGTGCCATGTTGTAGACCGATCGGGCCATATCCCACCAAGAATAAAAGGCCTCCCATATTCGCTGATATATGGGATCGATTTGAGGTCCCGGGCTCCACAACGGACGAAACCGGATCTGATGGTCAAAGACATTCTCCATATCACAGGCGACGGAATCGGCATGGACCGTCTCCTGCCCAAATTCTTCCCATAGACATCGAAATGTGTCACTTTGAAGATCACGCCGCAGCAACGCCACTTCAGGAACGCCGAATCCAGGAAATCCGGTCCCTTCGTTTCGAGTCCATGCATAGATAGCGTCCGCATAGAGGATAAAATTTAGAGTTGCAGGAAAATCAACCGTTAACAGATTATCGTTCATCATCCGAATTCCTTTTCGTTAAGTACTCCATCCGGTCGCTGCGTCAGGCATAGGGAACGCTGGTCCTTCTCGTGATTGACACGATCCGCTTAGGATAGAAAGCGTCTCGTCATAGACCCAAATTCTCGTATAGGGATCCAGCACCGACACCGTGATGTTCCCATTGAATGCCCACAGACCGTTCAGAACGATGCCTGCTTTAGAGTTTGCGACCATCTAAATCCTCCAACTACTTTATCTAATGTACTATATCCATAAGCTCTGTATCCAGTTATCGGTTGGCATAATCTAAATGGCCGACAAATACCCATTCTGGCGTCTATGCCGTACCGCCTCACCGATTAGTCCAATGCCCACCCCATCGCCATGGTCTCGAAGACTTTTTACCGCCACCGAAGGGGGGGCAACGGAACATTCGCCCCACATCCTCCATTCTTCGGTAGCCGTGCCGTAGTGGTGGCAGCACATACCACGAATTGCATAGGCACATAGTCGGTGTATCGAATTCCCGCCCACTTATAGGTAATAAATAATCCCTTAATGATATATCTTCCGGGTTTAGTCGGCTGCACCATGAGAATGGGTTCCACGGCACCGTGGTTTCTCACGATCGGCAAGTTTTGCATCTTGTGGTGCAAGACCTTATTGGCCCACTCCAGTGTGCCTATCCCTAACCCCGGGGGGATCAACAACCCTGCTTCTTTAACGACATGGATACCGGAACTCAGATTGGTCGGACGGACCGCTACTACTTCATACGGCGCATCCTTCGCTGCATGATACCTAGCCAACCTGGTAAACTGTTCCATTACAGGGGCTCCCCCTAACACAACGGTTTGTCCCACGAGGACACCAATCGATGACGAATCCGCGTTGGTCCCCATCTCTTTGGCAAGAGGTCCGTGGGTGTATTTCAATGAGGATGCATGCATGGCCCAAAAGATCGCTCCGCCTGCTAGCAACATGCAGACGGCACCGACCACCCCTACGATAGGCCAACGGATTGTCCTGATGATCATGAGATTCCTCCTAACATTGAGTAAGGATTCTTCGTGAATACCGTGGCCGCCAATACTCCTGACCATATAACATTTGGGTGCCTGGCGCCGTTGAACGCGAATGCCGGGGCTGCTTCACACGGCTTTCCAATCGACTTTGCAGGCAGACACAGCGCGAGCATACGTCTAGGCCGTTTCGTGGGTGGTGGTGGTAAAGGCCGTCTGCCGTATAGATTATTGTGCTGGGTGTGCCCCATTCCCCCCACATCTCTTCTTTAGCATACCGTTAGCCCACTGCGTGGTATTTGTCACACCGTACGTGGGATCATTAATACTGTCGACCCAAATACCACAAGATAGCAACTTTTTAGCTGATCGCTCCTAAAAAATCCATGACTGTTTGACTGACGGTGCATTGGATAACGGATGATGCCGGGGTCTTCTTAAGATCTCAATGAGTTGGCACGGTAGGTTGGGAACGCGATTTGCGTTGATCGTACGTTTACGGCGAAGAGTACGTACATCATGTGTTGCGCGTGCGACATCGTCGTCCCAGGGCGTACGGTGGTAGCACGCTGAAAATTGTCCTGGTGCGTGTTTGGGTTTCGCGTCCTATCCCCGCCACCGAGCATGTAAACTTCATGACCCACAAAATTGAGCAGAAGTCCAATGACTCATCGGTTTCTTTCCGAATCGGGTTGAGACAAGAGTGCTGGTGTAGCGATAGCTGTCGACGGGTGTGGACTACTTAGGCTAGAATAGGCAAAGACTAAATTGAAATAAGATCGATGGTTCGCAAATAAGGGGGATTTTACAGTCGTGTCGCACCCATATTTAATCCCAGCATTGTTCGCGGGGCTGATTCAAGGCATCGTGGAATGGCTGCCTGTCAGTAGTAAAACGATGATTACCATCTATTTCACGATTCTCGGCATCAAGGTGCAAAATGCTTACGACTTAGGGTTGATTGCGAACTTTGGATCGTTTTTTGCCGCGCTCTATTATTTTCGTCGGGAGGCCTGGGCTACATTGAAGGCATTAGGCCATCCGATGAGCTCGGAACCGTATGCCAAGTTGCTTCGATTTCTCTTCGTCGGGACATTGGCAACGGGCGTTACTGGTATTCCCATTTATATCGCGGTCCGGCATACCTTCAGTTCCATCGGTGGATCGATTGCGATGATCGTCATTGGCGTCTTGTTGCTGTTTACCGGAACCCTTATGCGCCGTAAGGAACACATGATGGCGGATGCTCGAACCATGGATGCGCCACCCAAGGACCCTAATCTCGGTACCGCAGTCCTAACGGGCGCGATGCAGGGTCTGGCCGCGTTGCCCGGCATTAGCCGAAGCGGGATGACCATTACGCCTTTACTGTGGATGGGATTCAATGGGGAAGAGGCGATTCGCCTTTCCTTCATGTTGGACGTACTGGCTTTGGTTGGAGCCGGCGTGGTGCCATTAGTCATTGGGAGTGGCGGTCAGTCCGCGGTCGCGCAGTTTGGCCTCGGAACCACCATCCTGATGGTGGCCGTCGCGGCTGTGGTATCGTTTCTAGCCATCAATGCCGTGCTTAACGTGGCCAAAAGGCTACGCACTTCCACGGTGACCTTCGTGATTGCTGGGATTACGTTGGTGGTGGCGATTGCGGCTGTGATAGGGCTTTAAATTCCCGTCATGGCTCAATGACGTAAGCGTTGTTGGTATCGTCTGGAATTTGGATGCCGCCGGAATGTGCGTGCGAACCGATAAGAAAGACCGTGCCCACGGTCAGTAATATGGAAAATTTTGAAGCGTATTGGCCCTGAGGGAAGAAGAACCAGAGAAACCACCCGACAAGGGCGGTCTCTCTGGTTGCCATGGCTTCCAACCTGTCCTTATTCTTTAATGGTGACCTTGGTCATGTGGTGGCCTTGCTTAATGGCATCGACCACGTCTAGTCCTTCCACGACTTGGCCAAACACAGTATGGATACCGTCTAAGTGTTGTTGAGGGCTATGGCAAATGAAGAACTGACTCCCGCCAGTGTCTTTGCCCGCATGAGCCATCGACAACGACCCCCGCAGATGTTTGTGGGGGTTGCCTTCGGTTTCGCATTTGATGGTATATCCGGGGCCACCCGTTCCGTTCCCTTTAGGGTCTCCGCCCTGGATGACGAAATTGGGAATCACGCGGTGAAAGGTGAGGCCATCGTAAAAACCGGAGTTGGCTAATTTGGCAAAGTTGGCGACCGTGCCCGGAGCTTCGTTCGGATATAACTCAATGACCATCGTACCTGGTTCGGTCTCAATAACGGCTTGCATAGGGATGTACCTCCTCTAGGTGGTTAGCGCCTAGTTGGCGCTCGTCATACAAACTTTGCGCGAGTTTCCACTCGGCTGGAGTTAGCGGCTCTGACCGAAGGTCATAGAGGGCTTGATGCCCTGACACCACGGCCTTTTGCACGTCATCCAGGCTAATCGAGGAATGACTCGCTAATTGGTTGAGGGCTGTCACTGCTTTGTCGTCCAACCTCAAGTCAGATCCGGCACGCTCATAAAATTCCTGCAACACCTGCGTGGTCTCGATCGGATCTTGTTTGACTAAGATCATTCCCGACACTAAGGCAAATCCCTGACGAATAGCTTGGGCAATGCCTGCAATCTTTTTGCCACCGGCAACCAAATCGAAGGGTCCTTCGCAATAAGAGCCCACCGCCCGACCAAATTCGGCCGGGATGCCAAGACCTTGAAGACCCGTTAGGGTACCTTCCGCGAGTTCGCGGAAGTTTCTCTCCCATATCGTCAAATCGCGGCACGGACGGGCCACACCAAAGCTGAGGCAGGTTCTATCGAGAAGTACGGCGGACCCCCCTCCAATCCGCACGAATACCGGATATCCTAGGGACTTCAGCCAAGCCACGGCATCAGACAAGTGAGGAAGTCGCCGATCTTTGGGCCCGAGTAAGGCATAGGGATCCTGACGGCGGACAATGACCACCCACTCGTTGCGTGCGGCGGCCGTCCTGGCCACGACCTCAGGGAGCACCGGGGATAAAGCGAGCGCGTGGTGATCATTAAACTCTACCAATCTGACCGTTCTTTTCATGAGAGAGCCCCCAAGCTTCGCAGTGGTTCTTACGGTGTTCTATGGTAGCCCAGTCTTCGCAAAAAGAAAAGTGATGCGGGGCTTGGGTCTTACTAGAATGGTCGCGGCGATGGTGAAGGGGAGCGCGTGGTGGCAGACCTCCATGGTGTTACGTGGCACCTCATCTCCTTTGACATTGATCCCATTCGTTTCCATAGTTGAATAAATAGTATGAAAAATTTCTAAGATGGCCACTATCGAGAGAGGTGTCGTGATGTGGACGTGTCGCGATAAGCGACTTGCATTCCTTCGCCGATGTTCCAGACGTCC
>JAJYPK010000119.1 GCA_021795465.1 Bacillota bacterium | reverse complement strand
TCGATAGCCAATCTTCCATCCGTTCCACCCCCTGTAAGTAATGGTATATTATACCATTACTCTCAGAGTCAAACTAGTCCCTTCAGTCGGTGGTAGGCGAAATACCATAAAGCTGCGACCGATGCGGGGAGATCCGGCGCTAAGAATCGAGTGAATTGCGCGATCATTCCCAAGTGACGATTTCTGATGAAATGATCTAGCCGGACACGCGCCCGGTATCTCCGCTGATCCCAACGGCTAAACCCCAACTGGGGAAACCACTTTGTGACCACATATTGTTCGCTTTGACGCATAGCGGGAATATTAGCACTGACATTGTCGCCGTGCATCCGATACAGGACTTGGGGTTCGGCGACGTACACGGCGTGGTGCGATTGTGCGGATAAGGCTAGCCAAAGGATCCAATCGTCAGCCCCAGGATATTCCATCTCGGTTGGAAGAATGGGGCACGATCGATAACTCGAGAGTCGGATAAGTACTTGCGAAGGCGTCACGATATGATTGAACATCTTCAAGTCAGACAGCGTAAGGGAAGGGTGTTTGGTGACGTATAGCGGACGTTCGGTGCCATCGGGCAATCTCAACAGGGCATTGCAAACGACCCAATTCCTCGATGGATTAGCTTCCGCTTCCAATATGCGTACCATGGTGGCAAGCGCGTCGTCCAACAACACGTCATCCTGATCCAAGAACATGATAAACCCATCCGAGAACCGGGATAACCGTGCGCCGTAGTGCCGCGCATACGCCACGCCGCGGTTGGTGTTCAAAAGATGATAGGAAGCATCAAAGTTGCGGACGATATCCTCCGCTTGGTCGGCAAGGGGGCTTGCATCCTCCACCACAATCACTTCAACCGGAATCGCCAAGACCTGCTTTCGAATCGAATCCAAAGTTTCCGCCAAGTAACGGCGTCCACGGTAAACAGGCACCACCACGGTTATCCCATCCACGCACTCACTCCCTAAATGTTCGGTGACGTTAGCCTAGCACGAAACATCGTGATTCCAAAAGACTATTTAGGATGGCACTCAACTCACTGAAAACGCCGCATGCAATGAAGATGGTCACCCGAAAGTCCAGGGTGGCGTGGCACCAAGGCCTGGACTCACTAACTTGGCTGTTCCGAAGGTAAGATGCTTAAAGTGCGGGGGTCCAGAATTGGGCCGAGAAGATCACGTGCTGCCAACCATCGACCCCGATGGGGAATCCAATGCGGTCATGGGGTCCACGGTTGTCGTCATATCCAGCATTATAGTATCGTTAGTTATCTCAGTGCCGCATCAAATTTCACTTATAAATCGCGAAGCCGCTTTAAAGATCCAACGCGAATCCTAGAAGGCACAAAGAGGGGGCACCGAGTGACAAACATCATAGAACTTCGTGCGGTATCGTGGCATCGTGGGTCCGATCAAATCTTACGCGATGTCGACTGGACGATTTGTCCGGGACAACATTGGGCTCTTTTAGGACCGAATGGTGCGGGAAAATCTTCTCTCTTGAACATTATCAATGGCTATCAATGGCCGAGTTCGGGGACTGTCAGCGTTCTGGGCCACCCGTTCGGCACGGTTGATTTACGGGAATTGCGGCACCACATTGGGTGGATTAGTAGTGCAGTCACCGATTGGTTGGTGACACATCATCCGGGAGACACTGTAGAGGCCCTAATCTGGGGTGGATTTGAGGGGCGCTTAATGGGCCTCCCGTCGGCTACCCATGTGATGAAGACCCGGACCCATGAAGTCATGGAACGATTAGGGCTTAGTGCCATGGCGCATCGAATGCTAGCGCAGTTGTCACAAGGACAAAAGCAGAAAGTGCTCCTAGCACGGGCCTGGGTAGCCGAGCTCCGGTTGCTTATCTTGGATGAACCCACCCAAGGGCTGGACCTCCGAGGGCGCGAACAGTTCTTAGAGGACCTGAGCCACCTTGTGGAGCAAGATGGCGGGCCATCCGTGATTTATGTTACCCACCAAACCGAAGAAATCATGCCGTGGATAACGCATGCCTTATTATTAAGTCAAGGACGTCGTCAAATTGCGGGTTCGAAGGCCGATGTATTAAACGATGCTGACTTAAGCCGATGCTACGACGTCCCGGTACGAGTCGACTGGTACCAAGGTCGTCCTTGGATCCGAGTCACCAAGTCCTCTTAGCCAAGTCGTTCAATCCGAACCACCATAGAGGCCTCGTCTCTGGCTTTCCCGAGGCCCTCCAAAATTTCTTGATAAGGGAAATCGCTGGGTGGTCGCGACTGAAGCCAGGCACGCAGTTGCGCCACGGTGGCGATAGCACGAATCGAATCTCGATCCTCAGTGCGAATGGGAATGACGACATGTAGGGGGGCGTTGGTGTCCTCGACCGACACGAACGCCGCAAGAACTTCCGACATCACGTGACACCTCCCTGAATTAACCGATTCACGCGCAGTGTAGCAGGTCTCAAGTCCCCATACAAGAGATAGACCGCCAATGAAGGGGCATGGCGATTCCGTCTCTACCGATGCGTTATCCAGATTGTGGGGGGACGACCGGGAAACTTTCCTCGATATGCGAAAATTTGGCATCGCAGTGGTATGCTACCAATGGAGTACGAAAATAATTAATAGCAAACCATCGTCGATTGACAAGTCCCCAGTGTGAGAGAAGCTCCTGTTTCGAGGGCGTTATCTCACTAAGAATGATAGATCTAGTGAATGCGAGGAGGTGTGTGCGATGGAACTCACCCTGACCGCCAAAGTACCATGGTATCCCAGGCCGGAGCAGGCGGCGTTGCTGCAGCAGCCCGTCGAGGCCTATCGCCAGGGATACAAAGGGCTGCCCGGCTTCGTCGACACCACGCATAGCCTCCAACCCGCGATCCTTCACGCCGACACCTATCGCCTCCTGCGAACCCCGTTTGACTTGCGCTCACAGAGGGCGCAGTCCGTCATCAAGACGGTGATTGCCCGATATAAGAGTATATGGGCCAACGGGCATCCACGGACGCGGGTGCAGTGTACCAAACCCGCCTGGGATCTCGCCTGGCATCGCAACTATTCGCAGAAACCCGACGGGTTCTCCCTCAATACGCTCACCGGCCTTGTGTCGGTGCCCTTCACCCGGCAGGGGATGGAACACTTTTTCGATGACACCTGGCAGTGTGGCACGGGCCCATCTCGGATATCGGCATGGCTGGTGGTTCTTCCAGGTGCCGATGACGCAAGAGCTGACCGACACTGCACTAGCGGAGCTGCGTCAAGTGGTCGGCGTAGAGGGCGTTGTCAACCGCCCTATGATGCGCCCCCAATGGAAGGAAGGAGACGGCTTTGGCCATCCTCGGCACTTCCGGGGAGTCGCAAACTTCGGCCTTTAGCCGGAGTAGTTGGCACACCAAACTGCAAAGGAGGAACTCTTCGTGGTAAACGTGGACCGGGTCAGCGAAACACGCTGGACCCAAAAAACCACATGGACCTTCATCTCATTTGTCCTAGGTTTAGCCCTGGAGTCGTATGTCTTTTCTTTAGCGTCAATTGCTATCTACTGGGTATCGATGCCTAAAGCCCTAGGCGAACTGCTGCTGGCCTGGGCTCCTATCTGGCTAATCATTGGCATCATCTTGGCGGGCCCGTTTGCGGACAAGTACGGGCGCAAAGTTACGTTGTTTGCCACCCTGGCGCTCTACGCCGTCGGAGGCGTCATACTCTTTTTCGGCACCTCCTATATTGTGATTCTCATCTCGCTAGCCATTATGCTTTTGGCCGGAGGTGGAGAAATGAATTCGATCATGGTGGCTAGCCATGAACTTATGCCGCGCAAGCATCGCGGCAAGGCTACCATGATGATTATCAATGGGATCAATTTCGGTGGTACAGTTTTGGCCATTCTGGCCCTGACCACTGCAACGCTAAAAGGCCCGGCGGCGGTGACGGTCCAGCGTAACGTCGTGGCCTTTGCGGTTCTCGTCGTGGTCGCCATTCTCTTTGCCACCCGCCTCAGCATGCCCGAATCATTCTTATGGTTGCACAAAAAGAACCGAACAGACGAACTGGAAAAGACCATCAGGTCTTACTTTGGCCCAGACGTGTACGCGGAGGCGATCGCGCAAGAGACCATGGAGTCGGCTAAACCTTCTTATGTAAGAACGAGGGCTGGATCTGTATGGTTCACGATGATTATCATGATCATCGTGTCCGCAGCCAACACCATTGGGTTTGGACTAATGGCTTACAACTTGGCGTTTGCCTTCTTCCCACACCTCCAACCCACAATTCTCGCCATCTTTGAAGGAGCGGGCTTCTTGATCGGATTCCTCGGACTTATTGCCGATGTGGTGTCCCGAAAGAAATTCCTTTTCTGGAGCTTTGTAGGGACTTTCGTAGTCACGGCAATCGTAGGCCTCACCACGAAAATCTGGCTGCATCATATGGCGCTATTTTGGGCTCTGTTGGTCCTTCTGGCCGGCATTAACTCGTTATGCTACCTGACCACAGACACACTAAAGGCGGAAGTCTGGCCTACCTTGCACCGCGGTACCCTTACGGCCGTGGCTCGCTTCGTGTCAATTGGATTGTACATTCCGACCATCTACATCGTGCCAAACCTATCTCCTTCCAATTATTTCTACTTCAACGCTACGGTGTGGCTTGTTGGTGCGTTGGCCGCAGGTGCCTGGCTCAAATGGGGTCGAGAGACGGGAAGTGGGCTTAGCATCCAGGTCGCCTCGGGCGAAGCTTAGTCGATCCGCTATTTCCGGTGACTTGATTCGTGATCCCAGGGATACCCGTTCACTCGGGTGTTCCTGGTTTTTTCGTCAAACAGACTGAGGGTTCAGTGTAATTCACGTCAGCAATTGTACAGTTCAGCACCAGATACTTGACGTTGGCAGCTTGAGCTATGTTATGTTAATCACCTTAAGGCACGATTGAGAACACCATAACGTCCACGGGGTGAGTTTATGAATATCGGAGTCATGCGAGAACGGGCGCCCGGCGAACGCCGCGTCAGTATCACCCCCAATGGGGCGGCTAGCCTAATTAGCGCCGGCCACCACGTGTTGGTCGAAAGCACCGCTGGTGTCGGATCAGGATTTTCCGATGCCATGTATGAGGATAAAGGAGCCCACATTGCCAGCGACTGGCCAAAGGTATGCGACCAAAGCCAGATGCTGCTTATGGTCCGGCCCCCAGAAATGCTCGAACCAATTCATCCACGCACCATCATGATAGGGATGTTGCAAGGGTGGTCACGTTCGACGACCATTGACCAATGGCTAGGTAGTCACGCCATTACGGCTTTTTCGTTGGATTCGATGCCACGGGTCAGTCGCGCCCAAAACATGGATGTGTTGTCTTCGATGAGTACCGTAGCAGGATATCGCGCGGTTATCCTAGCCTCTGAATTGTTGGAGCGATTCTTTCCTATGCTAATGACCGCAGCCGGCACAATTATCCCAGCTAAAGTCCTGGTGCTAGGGGCAGGGGTTGCAGGACTGCAAGCTATCGCGACGGCTCATCGGTTGGGAGCGGTGGTTAAAGCCTTTGACACCCGGTTGGCGGCCAAAGAGCAGGTCGAAAGTTTGGGCGCGTCATTTTTGAACATTGCCCTTAGCGAAACTGGCACCTCCGATGGATACGCGGCGGGTTTGAATCAGGATCAACATCGCCAGGAGTTAGAATTTCTGAAGCGTTTTGTAAACGAGGCCGACGTCATCATCACGACGGCGCAAATTCCCGGCCGCGAGGCACCCATTCTGATTACCTCCGACATGGTGTCCGGAATGAAACCGGGGTCTGTCATTGTCGACTTAGCGGGTGAATCCGGCGGAAACTGTGAGCTCTCCAAGCCTGGGAGGCTGGTACAGGCGCATGGAGTGAAAATTTCGGCTCCCCTGGACTTAGTCTCTCAAATGGCATCTGATGCTAGCTTCTTGTATTCGCGAAACCTGGTGAACTTTGTTGCCTACCTAGACAGTTTGGCTCTTGAGAGTCCAGATGCTGGTGACACAACCGATGAAATTTATCTGCGAACGCGCCTCACTAGTTCTTCGTCTGTTCTTACGGACCAAGTCTCCAACGCACGCTAACCCCACCCTAAAGGAAATGAGAGGAAACCATGTCGAATCACTTGATCACCGAGGGCTATATTTTTATCTTGGCTATGTTTGTGGGGTTCCTCTTAATCTCAAAGATTCCCCCGATCTTGCATACACCATTAATGTCCGCCACCAACGCGATCCACGGTGTGGTTCTCATTGGAGCCCTCTCGTTGCTAACCTGGACTCACGGAACTGTCGACCTCACCATCGCATTGGTCGCAGTATTTTTCTCTACTCTGAACGTCGTAGGCGGTTTCGTCGTGACGGATCGCATTCTCGGCATGTTTCATGTACGATCGGATGGTGAACAGTAAGATGTCTAGATTGTGGATGGCCTTAAGCTATGCGATACCCACCGTATTTTTTATCGTGGGTGCCATGCGTCTAAAATCCCCAAAAACCGCTCGAACCGGTATGTGGTGGATCGCCATGGGAATGATTGTCGGGGTAGGAGGCACCGTGCTTCTGCACCCCGATATCCCATGGGGACTGACCATAGCTGTCATGGCAATAGGATCCGGGCTCGGTGTGTTTATAGCTAAACGGGTTAAAATGACGGCCATGCCGCAAATGGTTGCCGTGTTCAATGGCATGGGAGGTGGTGGGGCAGCATTAGTCGCCCTAGACAGCTTAGGGCACTTCCGGTCTTTGGGGGCCTTCGCGGCCCTGATTGCCACCATTACGTTAGTCATTGGCTCCATAAGTTTTAGCGGCAGTAGCATCGCATTTTTGAAGTTACAAGAATGGCTCCACGGCCCGCGTTTGAGTCGTACCGTACAGGCCACGATGACCGGTCTTGGACTACTGCTGCTGTTGAGCCTTGTATCCTTGCGGATTGCCAACCAACCGGTGCCAGGGCTGGCAATTTGGATCATGATAGCTGCCGTATTTGAAGGGGTGATGCTGGTTATTCCCATTGGGGGAGCGGACATGCCGGTGGTGATTTCCATGCTAAACGCCCTTACGGGGTTGGCGGCTGCGGCAACAGGGTTCCTCATTAGCAACAACGTCCTCATTGTGGCTGGAGCCCTGGTAGGAGCCTCAGGTACCATTTTGACCCAGCAAATGAGCCGTGCTATGAATCGATCGCTACGCCACATCTTATTCAGTTCTTTGGCCCAATCCGGCACAGGAACTCCTGGTCACGGTGATCTGGACGGGACCATGATAGAAGCTTCTCATGAGGATGTTGCCATGTTGCTGACCTATTCACGCAACATCATCGTGGTGCCTGGGTTCGGTTTGGCGGCATCGCGGGCCCAACAAGAAGTTCGGCAGTTGATGGAAAAACTTGCGGGCCATCAAGTGGGGGTGAAATTTGCCATTCACCCCGTCGCAGGACGCATGCCTGGCCATATGAACGTCCTTCTCGCAGAGGCCAATATTCCGTACGATCGGCTTTTTGAAATGGATGCCATTAACCAGGAGTTTAAGGACGCCGATGTCGCCCTGGTCATTGGCGCCAACGATGTCACCAATCCGGCCGCCAAAACCGAGCCAAATAGTCCACTTTTTGGCATGCCTGTGCTCAACGTTGACCAAGCCAAAAAGGTGATCGTACTAAAACGCGGTAAAAATCCTGGCTTTTCCGGGGTTGACAACCCGCTCTATACGCGGTCCCACACCAGCATGTTGTTTGGTGATGCCAAAGATTCGCTTGGGAAGTTGATCCAAGCCATCGAATGACTCATGACGCAGCCGCCCGGAGCGACTAACTTTGATATAGTAGAGGCTAGAGTCACGCGAGGGCGGGGGACAAGAGATGCCAGAAAATTTAGGACCTAGGCGCAGGAAGCTGCTTCCTGGTGCTTGGGGTAACATGCTCGCTTTTCACCGGGATCCCCTAAGCATGCTGAGCCGTTTCGGCGCGACCGAAGCATCCCTTTGTCCCATTGCTATTGCCCGTTGGACTTTGTATCTAGTGACCGGTCAAGACGAACTGGCTACGATTTTCACGCACCATGTCCGGGTGCTAGAAAAAGGTCCCGGCATGGATGGTGACAACCCATTAATTGGCCGGGGTTTGTTATTAAGTGAAACCCCGTGGTGGGAGACGAGCCGCCGAGAGGTCAAAGGGGCGTTGGCACCACGTCAGGTGAAGCTCCAACGTGCGACGATGGAGGATACCATCGATAAGGTGCTCGACGGCTGGCCCGCGGGTGATCTCGATCTATTCCCCAAACTGGTCTGGCTCACGGCAGCCGTAGTCGTGTCTAGCCTCTTCGAAGTGTCTTTAGAATCAGAGACGTTCGCCGCGATGATTGACGCTTCAAGAAAACTCATGGAGTTTTTCTACCGGCGGACCCGGAGCTTCATTAGACCAGCCTATTGGGCACCATGGCCGCTCAATAGGCAATTTCATGAGGCAGCTCACATTCTAAACGACACCGCAGATCAGTTATATGCGCAAAAAGATATCGCTGCTTCAGAATTTCTCCAAAGTTTGCAGCATCTTTCTGTGGGGGACCGACGTGCACAAATTATTACCTTTCTCATAGCCGGCCACGAAACGACGGCCAATGCCCTCGCGTGGACGTTGGACCAACTAGCGCGTAATCCGGAAGCCCAGCGCATGGCGAGGCAGGATGCGACGTGGCTTGATGCTTCAATTGATGAGGCCTTACGGCTATACCCACCGATTTGGCTCATGAGCCGTAAAACCTTGGTTCCCATGCATTTCGGGTCCCAAGAACTTCCGGCAGGGTCATTCATCCTGATGAGCCCCTGGGTTAGCCATCGCCTGAAACAGAATTTCGCTGATCCTGAAATATTTTCTCCTCAGCGCTGGATAGACCAACCCGCCCCGAAGCCTTACACGTACTTCCCATTCGGCGCGGGTCAGCGTAGTTGCATTGGCGAGTCCTTTGCACGCCAAGAAATCCGTCTCACCGTACAACGAGTTCTATCACGGTGGAACCTTGTTCCTCTTAGCACTATCCCCACCAAACCCGATCCACGGATGAGCCTTAGGCCATTGGGCGGCATCCCCGTGCGACTCCTAACACATTCTCGAGACTAAGCCTCCCCAGCATCGTCTGACGACAGGATCCGATCGCCAGAGGATTATGACGTTCGCTGACTAGACCCCGGAATCAAGTGAATGGGGTGCCCGGCTAAGGCGCATACGACATTCTCCATAGCGGCTTCGGTCATTCGTACCCGGGTTTCGTAAGTCGATGTGCCTCGGTGGGGCGACAAGACAACATTTGGTCGATTCAAAAGACCAGAATGGATGATCGGTTCGTCTTCAAACACGTCGAGCGCTACGCCCCGAATGTGCCCTAGGTCTAAGGCTCTTACTAGAGCTTCTTCGTCAATGACAGGCCCGCGGCCGACGTTCACCAAAAGACTACCGGATTTCATGGTAGCGATTTTCGTGCGGTCCAGTAAATGGTATGTCTCGGGCGTCGACGGCACCGCAAGTATTACCACGTCTGATCCGGGCAAAAGCGTGGTCAAAGACTGCCATCGGTCTCTAGCGTCCGGGTGCGGGCCATGAGCCCTCGTGTAATGGATCGTAACCCCAAATGGTTCCAAAAGGCGGACAAGGCGTTGGCCAATACGGCCATACCCAACCAAGCCTACGGACTTCCCAAAGAGTTCTAAAGATAATCCCGTGCTGGATCCCGTAAGGACTTTCCCGGCTTTGGTGGCTTGGGCGTGGTATGCGGGAATTTCTCGAATTAAGGCTAACAACAACGCCACCGCCATTTCTGCCGTGCTGATAGTCACGGCATCGGGCGTGTGAGTAACCGTAATCCCGTGGTCCCCGGCATAGGCTGCGTCGATATGGTCATAGCCGATGCCGTAGCTTGAGATCACCCGCAAGTTAGGAAATTGAGCCAATCGATTGCCATCAAATTGGCCATCAGATCCATTTAAAATCATGGCCACGACATCAGGATACGCCGATTCCGGTAGTGACCCAAAAACCCAACGCACTCCTTCGGGCAAATTTTCTGGAACACCCCATAGGGGTTGTGGAGACCAACAAATCTCGCTGGGCAAGGTCATTAGTAAAAATCCCTCCATCATGAATTTTTGACGTCGTCAAGGACCGACTTCCAGTGTGAACCGCGGCCATGGGAGCGAG
>JAJYPK010000118.1 GCA_021795465.1 Bacillota bacterium | reverse complement strand
CTGGTCTATTATGAGGACTTGCCCCTCAAAGAAGCCGCTAATATTTTGGGGACCACCGCGACATTTCTTAAAACTAAACTCGCTCGCATCCGGAAAAAACTGGCAAGGGAAGGGGGGGACATCTCGTGAAACCATCGTTTCGGGGTCCTAGCGCTGATCTCATCCGGGAGAGTCTGCATCGAAGGTTAGACCCAGTGGAAGTACCAGATTTGTCGGCACTCACCGCTCGGGTCATCGCGTCCCGCCAGCCATTACGGACCTCGCTCGCACCTCGACGGATGGGCTATGCGTCGTTGGCCCTGACCATCGGGGTTATTGCGGCAGGAATCGGATACGGCCTCGGTCCGCCCCCTCCGACTCCGAATCCCGGACCGACTTTCATTGGAATGGCCAGCGCCCTCAACCTTGCTGTACCTTATTTAACTGCGCATCATGTGCAAGCCATTCACGTACCTACCTTTCTCCCATTCAGCCAGGTCGCGTCATTCAAAACCAATGGCCCTCGAGTTGTTCCCATCGTACGCGCCGGCACGGGGTCCGTGCCCCGCGATATTGTAGGACGTCCGGCCAACCCCCACACGGTATATTGGATCGCCATAAGTAGCCAAGATGCCCCGGTTCGCATTGCCTCAAATATTACTCACAGTGCCACCCTTGCGACTATCGATGCCACCCCCCATCCATGGCTCGTGATAGCAGCCAGTCGTCGCCAGTTCTTGGCAGGCGGAAATTTATTACGAAACGGCCATCTCAATTTTCGCCTGTGGAATTCCACGCAACTCAAGCAACAAGATCGGTTGACCCACTCGGGTAGCGCCATCGCTTGGCAAGCGGGTTCTTTGACCTACACTATCTTAGTACAAGGCCAGACCGTGCCCCAGGGAGAACTTGTGTGGCTCGCAAGAACCATGTCGCATACTACGCTCACCAAACCTGAAGCTTTTTCCTTGGTCTATCACGCCCTGCAAAAAAATGCGCGAGGAGCCCCAACTTTAAGTACCTGGGTTTTTACGGCCCATCCCGACAGAGTCACCCACGCAGCTCACTACCTCACCACCGTGCGATCATCGACGGTTGCTGTGCGACCCGTTCGCGGATTGCCTAGACGACCTGGGGTAGCAGTGGTCTTACCAGAACCCTCTTTTAGAATTGCGCTGCCTGTACTGCTGCCACGGATGTGGCACTCGCCATACGCAGGATTTTACGCGACAGTGTCTAGCCAGTTTAACCCCGGGGGATATAAAGTGGACTGGACTCGCACCATAGCGCCCATTGGCACCACCACGGTCGACCCCATGAGTAGCCCATTTCTGACGGTCAAAGGAGGAGACTTGGTCACGACACCGTTACCACCCGACACGGCTCCTAATGAAAACGTCCAAAACTATTGGGCGCAGGTCGCCATCGCGTCACACAGCAAAGCCCCCGTCGCAGCATGGGTTAACCTGCGGGGGAAGACCGTCTGGGCTCGGACTCAATTCACCCAAAGCGGGCCCGTTACCATCCTGGAAATGAGGTATCGCGGCCACCTTTATCAAATGAAGACTGCGAGCATGGGAAACGCTTTCCCGGCATTCGTCCAGCTGCTTCTACACCCTACTAAAACGAAAGCCTAGTGTCGTTTTCTGCGACCCAAGCCCGCACCCTTGTAGAGCCCTGATCACATTACACAACAGCACCGCGCCACGTGCTCTCCGTAGGGACGTTCGCCCGTCGCAGTAAGGTTTGAACGGGACAGCGCCGCTCCACCTCGCCCGCTAGTAGTGCCACCTCCTGTGCGGTCAAGGATCCGGTTACCGTTACCTCGGTAACGATCCGTTCGAAGGTCGTCGCAAAAGCGGCCTCCCCCATCACCGCACGGGGATCAAACAGACCCCGACTCCGCACATTAATCGCCTCGAGTTCCCAACCATGCTGACGTGCTACCATCGAGGCCACGACGACAAGGCAACCGTTGAGGGCCGCGAGAATCGTTTCCATCGGGTTAAGCGCCTGGACCGTGTTTCCAGGCATCCGTTCCGTTGTTGTAATCTCTAACCCGTCGGCCACCCGATGATCTGTCGTCACGCCCACACCGTGGGAACTTACTGTCAATGTCATCATTTCATTATCCCCCTAGCTTGTTGTCTAATCCATCACCTGCTCTAACACGTCTACACCTACGCCTGACACGGCTTTGTCTTTGGCGCGTGATACGAGCCAACTGTATGCCATCAATAGCAGACCGGATAGGAGTACCATTACACCTAAGAGTCCCGGCCCTAGAGCCCGCCCCACATCTCGCACGAGCCATGCCAAAAGAACCCCAAACCCAACGAGTCCCACGACCGCCGCCGCCCATTGCCGGACCTGACATAACCGCCACAGAGCAATCACCAAAAACGTAGCGCTCGCCGCACTCCACATCGGATTTATGCCTCCAATGAAATGCACCGGTGAAAATCCGGTCAATGCATTTAACCCGAGCCCCACTCCAATTCCCGCCAGCATGGCGGAAATCACTGCCCGACTGGGCAGGTCCTTCCATAAGAACAGTGCCAAAGTGGGACCTACCACGGCCGCATTACGCAATGTCAAACCAAAAACTCGCCACCAAGCCACTTCTTCAGGACGCCACAGCCCATAGAGAATCATTGCGACGCCCTCTACAACGAGCGCAAACCGGGTCCAACGCACCACCTCTACACGAGCGAGAACATCGCCCCCCAAACTCATCGCTCCCGAAAACAGGAGTGGGCCACACCACGTAAGGGCCAAAGCCCAGATCCCGATCCCGACCACGGTGGTAAACCAAACGGGGCTGCCCTGGTTCACCACATGAGCAAATGCGATGAGGCCGTCGACCTTAGCATGACCAAATATGATACGCGTCTGCATCCCCATCCACGTGCTGGCTCCAATAATAGCCAGCAGCAAGACAGTCGACCACCACACCGCACGCTGAGCCTTTCGCACATCCCTGGCAGACGCCACCGCTTGGATTTCGGCCTGGGCTGCGAATACGTTGAGGGTGTTCATTCCAAACCAAACCCACACCAGCCCGTGCCCGATGCCAAACCACTCCCAAAAGGTGGGAGGCACAGTGCCTCCATGCGTGGGTGTAAGAGACACGAGTTTCCCCGCGGCCAGTAGTAATCCGACCATCACCACGAGAAAATTCAAACCTTGGGTCCTGGCTAGGGATAACAGCCCCGCAAATTGAATGTAAAGAATCAAAGCCGCCGTGGTCAGGCTCATACTGGCCCATAACGGCCATCCGAGCGCCACCTGGAGGAACGCACCAGCCGCCAACGCGTTGGATAAGGCAAAAATCGGAAATGTAGCCCCAATCACTAGACCCGAAATTCGTTTGACCGTGGGACCGAACACGGTTCCCAAGAGGGCGCTATTGGATACATACTGGCGCTGACGAAACCACGGAATTAAGAGGGCCACCAATACCGACATCAGAGCCACGCTCATCCCATACCAAATTGCGCTCAACCCAGAGGTGTATGCCGTATCGATTTCAACCACGATGAGGGACGAGCTCCAGAGCGCGGTGACCATAAAGAAGACGGCCGAAGGAGAGATTTGATGGTTGCCATCACGAAACGCCGCCCTCCCCGATTGTCCGGGACGCCGGCCTAGCCACACCAAAAGCGCGGTATAGATACCAAAGCCAAGAATCAAGACCATGATAGACCCTCCTACGACGTAATGTCCCTAAATCCTATCATGTTTATTGGGTATTAAAGTTGGGTATGCGAGAAGTGCATAGGACCAGCCGTGAAAGGTACCGGACCTGACCAAATTTTCCATCATGGCGGGATTCCCTCGGGGCACACTAAGGGTAGGAGGTGAGTCAATGCCGCGCGCATTCGGATGGTTTAAGGACCCGCACGCCCTCATAACGTGCGTGAATGATGTTAAAGGCAGAACTCGTGTGTCGGTGATTATTGCTAACCCAAACCCCCGCAATTCGGAAGTACTCGTGTATGGCCCGTTGTCGCGAGATTTGGCGTGCTACCCCTTTTTAGATCTCCTGCACCACATTCGCCGGCTGGGCATGGAACAAAGACTGGCACGGCGATATACCGAGGTGATCGCCTCGGGAGGTGTGGTGATTTGTGTACAGGATGACAAAGCCAACCCCATCGCCTGGCTATCTCCTCATCGCCCCCGCGATTTGGCACTAGTCCCGTAGCTGAACGGGTTAAATCCCGTTCCGCTCGCTAGAATAGGGCGCGTCGCAGAACATTATGTTCGGATAAAATGTAGGCCGCCCAAATGACATAGACGCCACCCAAAAAGAGTACCAAACTAATCGCTTGTACAAATCCTTTGCCGTATCGACTGGGATAACGCCACAACCACACGCCAACGGCGATGATGATAATACCGAAAATCCACCCCACAACCACCATGGATAACGGCTCCTCTAAGAGTAAAATTCTTCCCAGATATCGTGGCGGAAACGTTAGAGCTTTGTTGCAGACACGGAGGGGTCCTTTAAAAACTTAAAATACCCTGGTTGCCGGCGAATGGCCCGATACACGCTTTCATTGCCAAATGGCCTGGCATATAAATGGGCCGCTGTAAACTGTTTGAGTTCTGGCACTTCCTCGTAGCTCATGTTAATCCATTGGCCTTCGGGGCCAATCCAATAACCGGCACCCCGGTGCCGAGCCATCTCTTCATACTCTAGACGGACCGCCCGATGGCGCACATGAGTGAGAATGAGAGGCTTTGGCCCCGTGTTGATGCTCACATGACCATATCCCGGTGGGATTACCACCCAATCTCCGCGAACCACGTTTAGTGTCACGATCTCCGCAATACGATCCGGGGTTCGCATTAATTGGAGCACGATCTTTCCTTGGCCGTATGCGACTTCGACGAGTTCGGGTAGCTCTTTACGCTGATACGGACGATGGAAATGTCCTGCAGTCTTCATCCACTCCGTCCCCAGAACGCCCGGAACAATCACGGCAACGGCGAATTGAAATCCCATTTGCGTTAACCAGGGTTGATCCGAGCGGTTCTGCACATCCTCATATACATGATAGGGAAATCGAGGACCTACCGCATCGGGATCGGCCAAAAAGGGCCGAAGGACCTCTAAGCTCCGTGCGATATGCTGCGCCACCGTGACATCGCTCGGCATCACCAAGGGATTGTCGAGGGATTCGATCAACGTCATCGCCAATCCCGTCGATGACAGCAAGTCCACCATAAGAAATTCCTTTCTTGCCCATGGTTATCGCCCCAGGTCACTCTGTCTCCTTCTATAGTACACAATGCTCAGTGTAGCGCCAATGCCATCCAGGCCCAAGCCAATAGTTCCATCAACTCCACTACGCCGCCAATATTGGCATGACGGTCACGAAACCAAGTCGTCACAGTCCAGACCGCCCCCGCCACAAAGCATAAGGCGAAAACGGGACTCGAGGACAAACCAAAGTATATAAGTTCTCCTACCAAGGCAAGAATCCGCGGCACGAATGCCGTCCACGGCCAGGAGAGTTGGCTTCCTCGTATAATTACCCCGAACAGCGCTACGGTTGCAAAGAGGATCCCCATTGTTTGCATCGCACGGCCCCCTACCGTACGGTATGCAATGAAAGCCTTAAACGTCCCCTAAGTCGACAACGGAGCCTCAGTGCATGGAAAGCCAATTGAGCCGCAAGACTCGAAGGCCGCCGACCACAACAACTCCCAGAACTAATCCAAGCAGTGACATCACCACCAGAAGCAATGACCAATGAAATGCTTCCGCCATCATCGGTCCTACCAAGGTCGGAGACCGATATCCACTGGTACTGAAGACAGGCAACGTCGGCTGCCCTAGTAGAGCGCCAACCGGGCGAAAGAACACGATGGTCATGAGAGCCGCATAGAGTGCGTGCAAGGCCCGGGCGACGAAGTACGGTTTCATTGAAATGTCGGTATCGGCGAGTACCGAAGCCACCTGACCATGGACCGACAGGCCCGACCACGCAATAATCCCCGATACCACGATCAAAGATTGCAACAGTGGTGCTCCGGCCTGCGACGCCGCCGCACTGCCTAAATCAATCTCGAAAAAACCCTGAACCGCCGCTGGAACCAACTTGGGTGATAGGCCCACTCCATGGAATAGGGTAGCAAACGGCATCGAAATCACCGCCAAAAGTCCCGTGACGGACAAGATTTTTAATAGCACCGCGAATAATACGATAAAGCTCATGATCATAAAGAGAGTCCCAATCGACTCCGAGATGGCCTCGTTGACAACTTTTCCAAAACGACGACCATCCTCCTGTCGACCCCGCATCATCGCATCTAATGCCCGTTTGTGAATTCCTCGCACCACAATGCCCGGCTCAGTGGGGTGCGAATCTTTTTTGCTTGCGTAGAATCTAAACGTCAATCCCACCATGAGTACCGACGCATAATGGGCCATGGCCAATATCGCACCCAACGCCGGTTGCCCAAACATTCCTACAGCCACTGCACCATAAATGAAAAGGGGATCTGCCGAATTAGAGAAAGCCAGCAAACGTTCGCCTTCGTACTTGGAACAGAGACCTTGCTTGCGAAACTTCGCTGTTAAGACGGCATCCATCGGATAGCCCGCAGCAAGCCCCATCGTGAACACGAAGGAGCCCACCCCGGGGACATTGAAGAGTGGACGCATCAATGGCTCAAAATAGACGCCCAAATAATGGACCATCCCTGTCGACAACAAAATGTCCGACAATATAAAAAATGGTAGCAGGGATGGCAATACCACTTCAAAAAAAAGTTTCAACGCGCCCACCGTGGCATGATAGCCGTGTTCCGAAAACACAATCAGGGCAATCGTCAAGAGAAGCATGGTAAACCCCGTCATCACTACGGCAATTCGATTCGGTTCACGATCTGCCATCCAGGCCACCTCACCCATGGGACTTCCCTTCATGCTATGTCCCAGAAAAGAGGGGTATGACGACGGGCCACGACCGCTCTCGTGTGCAAAGAAGTTTTTTGACCTCGAGATTATCGAATACTTGTACCGAACTCCTGTTCGTCGTCCCTTAATTGCGCGACCAGCGAGCAGAAGAAGCCCTCATTGATGACACCGGATCCAAAGACATCTTCATTCGCGAGATAGATGCCCGCGAGCCAAATCCTGCGGGCTTTCAACAAACCAGAGAATCGACGTGAGTTCGCGATCGGTCAGTACGCGAACCGTGCGATAGCCTTGCACGAATGGCACCCAGTTTTCTATTTCCTTCTCTTTGTAGTGTGTTTTCAGGTTCCACAAGAACACCGCAAGGTCGTATATCCGGTAGCCGGGTCCGTTACAGTCAAAATCGAACATGGTTAACGTGTGCCCGTTCCCATGTGCATTCCACTCGTGACAATCCCCGTGGCAAAACCCAAAATCCCAATCGGTAGCCGCGATGAGAATCGCGAATTTTCCATGAGCAAAGTTTCATGATCCAGGGACCGGGCACGACTACAGTGAGCACCGACAGGATCGGTCCGATCCTTTATCGTCGTCCGCTGATGTTACAAATATTTAGCCATGAACAGACAGCGGTTTTCTTCGTCCCACAATGTGGGAAACACCTCAAGTGGTCTAAATCCCATTGCCATGTAAAACTGCCGTGTTTTGGCGTATGCTTTATCTGGTCGTGATTGGTCCAGAGTCATTGCGGTAAGAAACTCTGCGCCTTTATTTCGCAGACTAACGTTGACAAGAAAGGTTCCTAGGCCCTGGTGGTGAAAGTGTTTATCAATGCCCATACAATCTGCGGAATCCGACGGGACGGTCTAATACGTACGCTGCCCAGAACATCATATGCTGCAATTGTTGGCCATATTCGGCGATCGTCTCTTCAATGCCTTTAACTGCGGTTCGTCAATGGTGCGCACATCTATGCCCATGGTTCCTCCCCAATATTTCACAGTGACCGCAAATTATTATAGCAATTTACCGATTCCCAGGGTTATCGCAAAGTCGCTAACGTCCTGGTAGCAACCTTGGGTCGCGTTCATTAACCGAATTAACCTCCCATTTTGTGCTCCGTTAAGTAATGAGCTACCAAGACGAGTTAAGGGCTTGCCACGTATGCCCTCCGTTCTGCGTTTTCCAAATGGTGCTCTGGCCCTTCGACCTGGTCACCGCAAAGGCCGTGGTGGCCGAGACGTCGTCTAAGGCCTTGACCTCGCGTAAAGGCAAAGAGTTTGCCGCAAAAGGCTTCCAAGAGCGACCACCATTGGAGGTTCCATAGAGAGTCGCCCCGGTTATCACTCCCTGGACATTGGTGGTCATGGCCAGGTATAAACCGGAATCAATCGTGGCAAATGACCATAGGGGGCTGCCTAATTGCCTGGAAAACGGGAGCAGAGTTCCCGACGTCCACGTAGTACCGCCATCATGCGTGGTATAGGTCGCCATCTTCGAATTGTTCACCTCAACGGCCATTAAGCCGTCTTGGGCACTGAAGAACCTAGGTGGGAACGTCCAGTTCAACACCTCACCATGTGAATTCGGAAACCGGACATTGAACCAGTTCTGTCCGCCGTCGGCGGTCCTTGATAGCAGGGCGGTTTCTTCGGTCTGCCCAGTCTGGCCACCGGTGATGAACCCCTCTCGAGTCGAGGTCATCGTGATCCCACTTTTGTCTGCGAAAAAGGGGATGGGGTGCACTGACTTCGGGTGCAATACATCCGGTTGGGTAGCCATTTGCGACGTCACACTAGAAGGCAGCATGGTCCATGTCTTGCCGCCATTAATGGTGGCATCAAGGACCATACTTTCGCTTCCGGAGGCGCCCACCATATCCGTTGCCATCCACAGAACCTCTGCCGACACGGCGGAAATAAAAGAAATTCCGTCGTTATGAGGTAGAGACGTTGTCCTATGCCACTGAGTTCCATGCGTGGTGGTGACCCATACCGGAAAAGGCGGTTTCTCCATCAGGTTGGTCGATACCGCCGCCCAGGCCACGTTTTTCGAAATCACCTGGACGCTCAGCGTCGAGTTTTTTGGTAGCGACCTAGGAGTTTCTACTGCCCAATGGCCACCACCATCCTGCGTCCACCAAATGGTATCTTGGTTCCACACCCACCCCACAGATGGTGATACCATGTCAATGGACTGTGGGTTAAATTGGCGGTGGCGGGCAGTTGATGAGCTCGGTGAAGATATCGAACGCGATGCGTTCGAAGGTACGGCTTTCGACCCTGGAGATTGGGAATCTGCCAACGGTGATGCCTGATTATTCGAGGACCCCACCGCGTGCGATTGTCCACAGCCGGACATTCCGAGCACCCCGAAACTGAGAACGACCACAGCTCCCATCACTGACACCCGACGCCTCATGCAGCACCCTCCCTCGAACCCAAGCATTTATGCATATAAACGCCGTACTCTCAGGAATAGTCACCATAAGGATGTTCCGTTGATTACCGTGGTCCTAGAGGTACTGCCTCCTACCCATTTGCCAACGCAAGGGCCAATAGTATCCGCATCATGTTGATGCCCCGTCCCCTATGCGGACGAATCACCGCGGCGATAAGCTCATCTCTCATGAAAATTGGAGCGGGGCAACAACTCTACCGACGGGATTCCCGCTTACGAGGGTGGATCTCACCGAACCCGGTGCTGCACTCCCTTAGTGAGTAGGTTGTTCGCATTGCAAGGCCAACACATTACCCTCGGTGTCGTGAAAGAATGTCATCCACACCGCGACCTCTCCCAGGTCACCAATGTGGTGGGGATCATCATCAAATGCCAGCCCCCGGTCTTTGAGATGGTGGATCGCTTCATCAATATCCGCCACAGCGAAATAAAGCACGGACCCCGGATGGTCGAACTCGGGTGCTTCCGGAATTTCAAGGCCAGATTCGAATTGCTCCAAATGAAGCGAAGACCAAGAACGTCCCGGTAAAACGCAATGGGGCGATTGAGATCCCGTACCGGAAGAGCCACTTGCCCAAGTTTCTGAATCAGTCCTGACATCGGCGGTGAGCTCCTTTTCGTCGATAGCTGTTGTCCCTAGAGTACACCTGACCCGGGTGAAAAATCTTCATCAAAATCACCCAACTCCCCACGTCAGCTCGCCTCATAGCCTGTGGGGACACTCCCCAGAAATCCTTAAAGGCAACACTGAATGCCGATACGCTCTCATACGCGACGCTTAGTGCCATTACCGTGATAGGACCACC
>JAJYPK010000117.1 GCA_021795465.1 Bacillota bacterium | reverse complement strand
GACCCCGAAACGATGGTTTCACGAGATGTCCCCCCCTTCCCTTGCCAGTTTTTTCCGGATGCGAGCGAGTTTAGTTTTAAGAAATGTCGCGGTGGTCCCCAAAATATTAGCGGCTTCTTTGAGGGGTAAGTCCTCATAATAGACCAGAACCACTGCCAGACGGTCGTTAGGATTTAAGGCTTGAATCCGGTTCCATAGTTCATCCCGCGGATCGGTTTCGTGCAACATCGGGTCTATTTGCGGAGTGGTCCGTTCCAAGTCCCAAATCTGGCCTAAGGCCTCGCCGTGTCGCTTTTGGCGACGGGTTTCGTCAATACAAAGTCGGGCGGTCACTTTGTAAAACCAGCCTGGCGAAATGAAGCGGTCCGGATTTTTTTGGAGTTCTCGCCAGTACCGGACAAAGCATTCTTGAACCACGTCGTCAACCGCCTCTCGATTGGATAACATGGCCAAGGCAAAGCGATATAAGAGGGGACCCATCCGGTCAATGGTTTCCCGCAACACGTCATCATGGGGCCCCTCGACGTGATATATGGCCGCATTCGTAGCCGGTCCTGTCGGCATTGGCAGTCCTCTCATCCCGGGGTCGACCCACCGTGACGCGATCCCATTGAAAATTCATCCCGGCACCGGTGGCTCGGCCCAATTTCGCTATCGTTCTTATGGTAGCACTAAATGAAATTCTTTGGACCATCGGGGTGGTCAAGCCGTGTCGTGTCCTCATGCGCTTTGCCACGCATGTCGGAGTGCCTCGCGCAGGATTTTTCCGGTGCGATTTTTTGGCAACATATCAATAGCGAGGTAGCGTATGGGCCTCTTGAAGGGGCTGAGGTAGGTCTCGGCCAATTGACGTAATTCGCTTTCAATGGCATCGAGATCGTCCGTCGCGACCACGGCAACGACCTCCTCCCCGAGCACCGGGTTGGGGTGCCCAATGACGGCACACTCACGAACCTTGGGGTGGGTTAAAAAAATATCTTCAATCTCCCCAGGAAATATCTGCTCACCGCCACGGTTGATGACGTCCTTGACGCGGCCATCGACATGCAACAGCCCCGGGCTGTCAAAGTGCCCGAGGTCTCCCGTGCGATACCAGCCATCGGACATCCTGGCTTGAATCCAGGCGTTGGGACCCCACTGGGGATCCATCACCCGCGGGCCTTGGACGGCGATTTCTCCGTGCCCAGATGAATGGGGTAGGATCTTCACCGAGACTCCCCAGGGGCGGCCCACGCCACCACGATCGCCAAAGAGATGGCGCTGTGATTCTACCGTCACAGGCCCCCCGGCTTCGGAGATTCCATAACTTTGCACGAGGGGAATCCCAAAACGGGTTTCAGCGCCAGTGCGAACACTATCCGGCAGTGGGGCCGATGCCGAACGAATAAATCGAATGCGTTGGGTCTTTTTCGGTGTTGCCTCGGGGTCTTTAAGCAAGAGCGTAATCAGGGTGGGGACCAGATTAATCCAGGTGGCGCCCACTTTCTCAATGAGGTCCCAAAACCCAGTGCGGGATAACCCATTGTCTACCACCAATGACGATTGGGCTACGAGGCTACTAAGTACTCCTACCACCTCGGCGTTCACATGAAAGAGGGGTAAGGGGCAGTATCCAATGTCGGAGGGACTGAGTTGGTGTGCATTGACCACGTCTTGTGCGGCATGCATCAGCACACCAAGACTAAGTCCGACTGGTTTCGGTTCCCCGGTGCTCCCCGATGTAAAGAGGACAACCCCGCCCGAACCGTAGGGATTTGCGCATGGGGACACCAGGCCCGGTGCTTCTATCCGTCCATCTTGACGCATTCGGATGATGGTAAATGCCCGATCATCCGCAATGGATGCTTGGGTGTCGTCTAAAATGGCCGCTGAGAGTCGGATGGTGGCGTGAATCCGATCCCATTCGGCGGGTGGTGCCAGAGGTGACACCGGAACCGCGACGGCCCCTATGTCTATAATCGCGAACCAGGCGGTGATGAACTGGATCGGATTAGACACCGCTAATAAGACACGTTGACCTCGACCTAAGCCTGCTCCATAAAGAGTCTCACGATGGCTCTTTATCGCGGATAGGGCCTGATCGATAGAGAGCGTTTCTTCTGTTTGTCCGATGGTGATCCACGGGACCGTGCGTCGTTCGGGAGCCCATGCGTCCCATTGAGATTCAAACCAACTCACATGCTGCACTCCTTAATCCATAATGTGTGTTTAAGGCACAAGCACCGATAACGGTCTAGGGGGTATCGCATATTCCTCTAAAGGGAGTCCTTGTGTCTCCCGACCTAGGACTCCGACGGCGAGGGCTCCAATTCCGGCAATGGCCGCAATGAGCTCAAAACTTTGGGAAGTGCCCACATCGGCCAGAATAAAGGCCATCAAATAGGGAGCCGCGGCTCCGCCAATTAGGCGCCCAATTCCTTCGGTAAACGCGACCCCTTTGCCCCGGAGTGTGGTGGGATATTGCTCTGCCGTAAAGATCTTGATGGCAGGATCCACCGAGATGCCGAAAAATGCCAAACTAATCCCTAATAAAACAATCACGGAGAATCCGTTAACGAAGGGGAACGCCAAGGCGGAAAGTCCTCCTAAAACACTGAAACTAACGATGACGACCTTGCGTCCCCATCGCTCAACCAGATATGCTTCGAGAAATTTACCGGGGATTGAAGCCGCCATGATTACGCTAGCGAAGAGTTCTGCATTGTGGCTGGAGAACCCTTCTCGCACCAAAATCGATGGCATATAACTCATGATGGCATAAAACATGAAAAGGATCGACGGAAAGGAGACCCATAGCATGACCGTTCGCTTCAGATAGGGCCCCGTAAAGATTTGTTGTACCGGCTCTTGATGCGCCGGCAACGCCTCACGTATTTGACGGCCACCCATAATCTTTTGCGCTTCGGCCACTCGGCCTTGAGTCATTAGCCAGCGTGGAGATTCCGGAAGCCACTTGGCTAAAGCCCATGCAAAGACTAGGCCGAGGCCCGCGGCGAAAAATAGAATCCGCCAGCCGGCAGAATAGCCGAGGGCGGGGAGTGCCCAGGCGGCCACGAGCGGTGGAACAAAGTACCCCACGGACAAAAAGGCATCCAGTATCCCAGCTACCATTCCACGACGCCGCTTGGGGCTAAGTTCTGACAAGAGGGTGTACGGGATGGGGAACATCGCGCCGAGACCAATCCCGGCAATGCCGCGCAAGAGGGCGAGGGCTTGCCATGATCCCGCGAATCCGGTTACTACGGTGACGATGGAATAGAAAACCAGAGAGGCAATCATGACGCGCTTTCTTCCATAGCGGTCAATGAGGAATCCCGCCGGAATGACTCCTAGCACAATGCCGATAGTCGAGGAAACCACCAAGAGTCCGGTTTCCTGGGCCGTGAGTTGCCATACGTGATGCAGAGGGACTAACGCCGCCCCCATGATGCCGATGTCATAGGCTTCGATGAGCCAGGCCATAGCAGCTAATCCCAACCAAATCCAATGATGAGGCGATAGGCGTCTATCGTCGAACGAGGTGTTTACGTCTTTCTCCACTATTAATGCCTCCCGACGTCCATATTCTCTTCTGCTATAGAAACGGATGACACGGACGGGTGGTAATCACCCCTCCAAAAAAAATCAAGCGTTCACGCTCGGGAGATATCTGACATCTCGATACGGGCTGCTTGGCAAATCTCTACAGATTTGTTAGTATGTTTTCCTTCGACCAACTGTGAGGAGGTCATGAGACCGTGTCGGACCATTCCCCTGATGCGCTGAATGAGCAGGAGATTTTCGATGCCTGGAGATCATGGGCCCAACAAGAATTATCGCCTCGCCGTGACAGGGCGGATCGTGCCTATAAACGGGCTATGCAGGCGCGGAAAGATGAAGTGCTCTGGCAGCACGCGGAAATTATGGAACGGAGTCACCAGCAATTACAGGATATGTGGGCGCGCCGCGATCCCTACTTTGCTCGAATACGTGGGCAGATGCAAGACGGCGTCGGCGACCTCTTTGCTGTCGACCTCCGAGTCCACCGATATCATCGGTCGGAGCTTTTTCCGCTGGGGAATCGTGAAGAAATGTTGGACATTAGCCACTTGGCACCTTTAGCGGATTTGGTGCGAAACCCCGCCCAAAAAGACCTGGAGGTCACCGTTCGCGATAAGGATTTTTACCAATGGCCTGAGGCTCGCAACATCTCCAAGATTCGGGTCATAAACTGTGTCGTGGAAGATATCGAATTGGAAGACGACCGCGTGGTACGGATGGCTCCGCGTTATGGAGTAATTTTTGAGGACAGAGTCCGACGGCGATTGCAACAATCGGCGGAACCGGCACTCGATGTGCTCGCCGATGTGCTGGATCGCGAGCAAAATGCGATCATTAACCACCGAGATCCGAACATCCGCCTCATTATTTTGGACGGGCCCGCGGGGACCGGCAAGACCGTGGTCGCGGCCCATCGAATCGCCGTAGCAGCACCCCCGGATAGCCCGGGCATTTACCTCTCTCCCACGTCTACTTTGAGAGATTATGTGCAACCAGTACTCCCGCGTCTCGGTATCGAGCGTCGGCGCGCTCGCGCGTTGAGCGTGGTAGACCTTGCCACCATGATGTGGCCAGATTTTCCCTGGGCCTCGAGTCTTAACGCCATCGTACCGGATTCTTCGTGGGATAAAGAAGCCTGGACCCAGGCCTTTAGTGCCCATCGTTCAGGTTCCTCGGCGCGGGAGTGGATGCGGACCTACCGTCAAGCGGCAGCGGATTTGGGCCATACCCCGGGTGCCCAATTTGGGTTAATCGACGTGGCACCGTTGCTGTGGATGGGGGCTTGGGCTCACCGGCCACGGCCTCAACCCGATCCACTATGGGTGATTATTGATGAGGCACAAGCCATCCCAAGGCTTGCCTATGAGGCGATCGCAGAGTGGTTGAGTCCATCCGTGTCATGGATCTTAGCTGGCGATCTGATGCAGCAAGGTGTTCAGGAATTGGGGGAATGGGACGCCATCGAGAAGGCGTTGAAGATTTCACCGAACCAGGTTTCGCATCTATGGTTGCGATTTAGTTATCGGATTCCACCAAAAATTCATGCGGCTGCGGAACGGTTGCGCTTGGCGGTTAAGCCCGATGCGCGCGGCAGTGAGAGTGTCTCGTGGCATTCCCATGCCGGGGAGGTTGCCGTGAGTCTGGTACCCAAAGACCAATACGCCGAGCGGGCGAAGACGGTAGTTACGACATGGATAGAAGCGGGCATCGTGGCCATTGCGATTTTGGTTCCGAGCGCAGACCGGATCTCCCCCTGGGATACCGTATTACGTCAAGGGGGCATCGCAACTCAAGTCTTAACAACAGGTGAGGGATATCGGGGTGGTGTGGCGCTGGCCACCCTAGATGCGGTGCGGGGCCTAGAATTTGATGGAGTCCTCTTACTCGAGGTGGACGACCATGCCTACCCAAAGACCAAAGCCGGGGCTAGAAACCTCTACACTTCTTTAACCCGCGCTCGCCGCGCTGTCCACCTATTTTCCGAAGCACCGCCACACGGTACGCCCTCTAGTTGGCTTGCTGTCATCGAAAAGCCTCCAACGTCTAGGAGGTAAGGCCCCATCGACCACTGGTTGGAAGTAATCTTGATCTCTCCATCCGCCCTAGTTCATCTCGGTACGAATGAACTAGGGGGTTGCCGCAGTGACACGAATATGGGGGAAAGTGGCCGTGTCCGCATGAAATGCACGAGGCTCGCCTGGCTGATGTGGGTAAGGATGGGCGCTCCTACTCGATGATGATATCGCTAAGATAGCCGCAATATTAACGGCCGATAGATGCGATGTGCGCTCGAACCAAGGCCGCAGCGTGTGAACGAGGAAGAATGGGGACGAAAGATCCGTTATCATTCTCTCTTCTCTAAGGCTAGTTTCGTAGTCTCCTTCACGTCGTATCCCAGATAAATGCCGACGTTAATAACGAGCTCATCAAGGTGTGTGTAACAGCCGCGATAGTCCGCCGTCTGTCGCGGGGGCTTCAGAAGCGTAGCGATCGCTTGTCCGATGCCGCGAGATGCGCCGATGATGCGTGGCGTGTTGGGCATAATTTTAGGCTTCCTTGCTTTGGGGGGGTTCCGGTGGGATTCCGGGATTACTGGGAGGATAGCCGCTAAATCGACGTTCCGGATCGTTTGGGGTTAATTGACAAGCATCGGTTATATAAATAATATGTATATACGAAGGGTTGGTGATTACGACGGATTATCTTTCGGCTCAAGAGGCGGCGGATAAGATTTCTTCGTTAGGTGGACTCTTGCGGATGACGATGGAGCGAAGACCACGAAAACCAGAAGGTAGCACGACGCGTATTCAACGATTTTTGTTGCACGTTATGGAAAGTGGAGAAAGTATCCCTATTGCAGATTTGGCTCAATTGTTAGAAGTTGGCCCGGCCACGGTCAGTCAATTTATCTCGGCACTGGAATCTCGGGGCTGGATCGAACGCTATTTGGATCCGGGGGATCGGCGCCGACACCTGGTGCGTATTACCCAGGCGGGAAAGGAAATTGCGGAGCGATCCCGGGAAGAACGGCGGCTTCGCATGCAACGGGTTCTAGAACGACTCAGCGGAGAGGAACGCACCGAGTTGGTATCTATTGCCCAGCGTGTGGCCGCTATCATCGCGTCGGAACCGGAACTTCTAAGGAGGCCACGAGATGTTGAATAAAGTCGAACACGCAGACGTCATAGATGCCAAGGGCCTAATTCGGCAGCATGGTCAAGGCAACGCGGCGATTAAGGCAATTAACGGGGTGGATCTTACTATCAAGGCAGGTGAAATGGTGGCCTTAATGGGGCCATCCGGTAGTGGCAAATCTACCCTTATGCAGATTTTGGGTCTCTTAGACCGTCCCAGCCAAGGTGAATACTTCTTGGCGGGCAAGAATGTGAGTCGGCTCAAAAAGGGCGAGGCCGCCTCGTTACGCGGTCGTCGAATCGGGTTTGTGTTTCAAGGCATTCATCTGCTGGCGCGCTTAAGTGCCATTCGCAATGTCGAGTTGCCGATGGTTTATGCGCGGTTTTCATCGACGGAGCGTCGGCAACGCGCCGAAGCGAGTCTAGCTCGAGTGGGGCTTTCCGCCCTTGCAGGCCGCCGACCCAATCAGTTGTCGGGGGGGCAAGCGCAACGAATTGCCATCGCCCGCGCGGTGGCTCCTGGCCCCGAACTCCTTCTCGCCGACGAGCCCACCGGAGCATTAGATCGGGCTTCGGGTCGCGACGTTCTGGCACTCTTTCAAGAACTTAATCAGGAGTTAGGCCTGACGATCGTGATCGTGACCCATGATCCGCTAGTGGGACAGCATGCCCAGCGTATCGTGGAACTCGAGGATGGCCGTATTATTGCGGATCGTCCCGTTTTGGATCGCATCGTCGCTCACGGCACACCGGAGGTGGGAGTATGAATGCTTTTACCATTGCCTTAGATTCTATTTGGAGTCACCGATTGCGTAGTGCGTTAACGGCCCTCGGGATTGTTATAGGGGTGTTTGCCGTAGTCACCCTGATCTCGTTGGGCTCCGGTGTGAGGTCTTATGTGAGCGGCCAATTTAAAGTTTTTGGGGCGACGTTGATCACGGTGTCTCCCGCAACTCCCGGACAAGGGAAACCTGGCCACCCGAGGTTCGGACCGGGCAGTCAGAACGTGCCCAGTAGCCTCACGTTGGGGGATGCTCAGGCAATCTCTCGGTTACACTCAAACACCATAGCACGTGTGGCTCCTGTGGCCGTGATTCCTGCACCGATGGGGACCGCGCCAGGTGCAACGTCGGGCCTATCGGTTATTGGGACGAGTGCGGCTTACTTTCCTGCCGAGCAATTAAAGTTTACCGGTGGGCGGTTCAACGGATCCGGTGTGGTGTTAGGGAGTAAGGCCGCCGTGGCACTATTCGGACACCAGCGGCACTTAGAGGGGCGTACCGTCTATCTCGGTAAGACGGCTCTAACCGTGAGCGGGGTGCTCAAAGCGTCCACCGGCATCACGAGTTCCGCAAATAATATGGCGTTCGTGCCGGTTACCATGGGCCTTCACGTGGTCGGGTTGCAAAACATCTCGGAGATTCTGGTGCAGGCGAGTAGCGACCAGTCCGTCAATCAGGCCGTATCAGCGGTCACGGGTGTCATGAATCATCGACATCCGATTCGAAATTTTTCCGTGACCAAGGACACCGCGTTTCTTACTACGATCAATAAAACCTTGTCCACCATTACGACCTTTCTGAGTGGGCTGGCTGCAATCTCACTCCTCGTGGGGGGGATCGGTATTATGAACATCATGCTGGTGACCGTGACGGAACGGTTTCGAGAAATTGGGATCCGAAAGGCACTCGGGGCTCGCGATGGGGACATCTTGGTGCAATTTCTTGCCGAATCAGTTCTTCTGTCCTTGTTAGGGGGTGCAATTGGGGTTGGACTATCGGCCATCGCAAGCCATGTCATTGGGAAAGTGGCAGGATTCCCTGCGGGACTAACTGTCGGATCGGTGGGACTGGCCATTGGTTTTTCTCTCGGGGTGGGCATCGTGTTCGGGGTGTTGCCGGCCTTAAGAGCCTCTCGACTGATGCCAGCAGAAGCCCTTCGTACCGAATAGGGTATGGTTGCAGTCGCGGGGGACCGATTTGGATCGCGTAGGAACCACAACCACAGTCATAGCGCTAGCAGGATTTGCAGTAACGTCCAGCAGCCTCTAGGCAGAGACCTTCTTTCGTGTCAGTTAGTCATAGTCTAAGCTTAGGGGAATAACTGGAAGAAGTCGTCAAAATATGCTGGGTATGCGATTCGGCGTCTACGCCAGCCGAGCGAGTGACTGTGCTTAAATTAAATAAAGATACCGACCCACTGGGGGTCGAGGAGCGGCGTCTGGTGATGGATATCATTAAGGTGTTCCTGAAACACGGAGATTTTCGTCGTCTATGGCTATCGTCGTTACTGTCAGAGGGCGGTAGTGCTTTCAGCTTGGTGGCGCTCCCTTTGTACGTGATTCATCAAAGTCATTCGTACACGTTAGCGGGAGTCCTGACGACCCTAGGATTTATCGGTACCGTAGTCATGCGAATTCCAGGAGGTTTTATTGGAGACCGATGGCCCCGGCGGCGCCTCTTGATGGGAAGCGCGATGGGTGGCGCGGTGGCGATGCTGGGCGTGGCGGCTGGTGTTGCGTGGCAACCATCCTTCCAGTATTGGCTCATTGGGATAGCATGGACGGCTAACGGATTCGTCGGTTCCTTAGCCGCTGTGATTCAAAGTTCAGCGGTCATCCGGACCCTCCCAGGGGAGGACGCCCAGAAAGGATTCGCCGCCTGGCAGGCGCAGTACGCAGCAACCACACTGGTCGGTCCCTTGCTCGGTGGCCTGACCTTCACGGTTTCACACACGCTACCATTTGTGATCGACGCCGCATCGTTTCTACTCGAACTCATCGTGTTGTCTCAGATTCGCCAAAGTCTCGGGGAGGGGCAGCCCCTCCGGGCTTCCACAGGAGAGGTGTTCCGGGGCCTAAATACGGTCATCCAGAACCGTTTCTTAGTGGTCTATGCGGTTACTAATAGTTTCCTTAACGTGGCATCTCAAGGGATGCTCTACGGTATGGTGTTCTGGATGACCCAGCGAGGCGGGATTGCGGTGGGCGCCAGTTTCGTCGCCCTCGCCGTCGGTTCTCTTATCGGATCGGCCATCGCGCCACGCATGAAATCTCACCGTTATCACAGGTTACTCATGACGTGTGTCGGTGCCTACCTAGTCGTGGGGATTGGCGGATACTTTGCCTCCACACCCTGGGTGCTGGTGATAGGCCTATCGACGGCGGCGCTTATTTGTCAGCCGCCAAGCGCGACGCTAACCAGCCACATTATGACCACGATCCCCGACGCTATGCGGGGTCGAGTGCAAGGGGCTCTCTACCTCATTGGAAGCGCTCTTTATCCGTTTGGTGCCATCATCACGGGAGCCGTCGCCAGTTCCTGGTCGATCCAGGGGTCGTTTGCCGTTTGGGCACTCGTCTGCGCTCTACCCCTCATATCTTCCCTGATTCCAGCCTGGCGGCTTCCGGCGGAAGGTTGCCGCTCTCACTTCGAGGCAGAACGACCCCTAAAGGCGTTTGACGCACCGTAGCTGTACCCATCGATAAACCTCCTATTTCTCTGATATATATCCGATCATAAAAAATAACAAGAACAGAAGGCACATAATGTCAGACTTAATACCTTAAGACCAGTGAATTCGCGTGTCGGCATGGAATGCCGCGACCGCCAGACTTAGTCCTATGCGCACAGGGCAATGCCGCCCGATCACAGTTTCGTCGGCGACCAGATCCCGAACAAACGATCTACCCAATGCGGAGCCCACGCTTATCGTGCCACGAATGACCGCAGG
>JAJYPK010000012.1 GCA_021795465.1 Bacillota bacterium | reverse complement strand
TCGCTTTCTCGTTCAGAGCCGTAGACTCAATGCTGCTTATTGGTCGTCAGATGCTCAGTGGGTGTTAGCGGAAGGGAATGGAAACGGACCAATTCGAATTTTTTCCTACAATGCTACGAACAAGCGTTGGAACCCCTTGACTACACCCGCCCAGCCGCAACAAATCGTGCTGGTCGGCACTAAGACCGGGTATTTCTCTAGTGGCTCCAGAATATGGAGGACTGTCAACGGCGGCAAATCCTGGGGGGCTCTGTCACCGCTACCATAATAGATCGGACCAGGGCAGAAATTTGGTGTGGTGAATTCGGCGCATCATGAGCTGAGAGCACGTCACGAGCTATTGGGAACAAGAGCGACTCAGGGATGGGCGTTCTCCGACAAAAGAGTAGAATACATAGAATAGTCTTGGATAAAATTCTCCGAATGAAAAACCAAAGAAATGGGAGCACGAAGATGATGAAAAGACGTTGGTTGGTTGTCGCTGTGGGCGCACTCGTACTACTCGGATTGTATATTTTCCGCACATATCCTCGACACGTCGCGATCACTCTCCATGGCGTCCAATATCAAGTGGGATCGCACACGCGACTCAAGACCGTTACCCTGAGACTCAACGGCACGCGCGACCGTTCCCTGTTCGGGCCCGAAACGTTTGACGGCACGGTGGACATTTCTGGCGCGTCGATTCCCGATCGCCTCAATGGACGATTCCTCCATGTGGTATTCGCGTCCGGGATGCCAGGGTTGCTCACCGGGTCGGTATGGAGCCATCCACAGCTTTATTACTATGGCGAGCTGTTTCCCAACAAGAGTTTTACGGAATTTACGGTGACCGAGTGGCAGCAAGAGGGACATGGATCTGGCTGGAATGGCAGCAACGGTCTCGTGATATCCGCCCCAGCCAAAACACGGACGCAAGCCCTGAGAATTTCGAATGAGCTTATGACGGCATGGTCGGCGTTACTGCCAGGGCACCCCCTGAAGTAACGTCCGGTCGGCAGGGTGTCGCCGCGCACTCGAAATCTTATGAAATGACCATAGCCTCACCTGGATTGCAATAGTCCGCCGACAACCCGTTCATCCTTTAATGTCACGAATCACGGTGGGTCACAACGATGAGGTTGACGGCCGGTCCTAGTGCACGAACGCCCCCGAATCTTGGTTATTAACGTTAACCAAATGCGACGGCGGGAGGAGGCTACGGATGCGGCTGTCGAAAGGGTTGGCTTGAGTCGGTCAGTTGTCGGCCATATAATTAGATCCAGCACTTTATCGCTGAATCGAACACTACGTTTGTTGAGCTCGCCGCCCACGATTAGCCCTCGCTTGAATTGAACACCATTCTCTTTTCCTGATTGAGAAGGAGTGCCACTGGCGAAATACATCGGTCAACGGACTGTTTTCACCGGCTACGCACCCGCTCGATGAGGGCCGTCATATCGCTTTATTGGGGGGGCATTGTGCCGGATTTTCTCGGGTTGCAAAACATTGAGCGGGTGTAAACCCGCAGAAGACGCGCTCAAGCGGGAGGGGGCCACGATCAGTAATGATACCATCGCCCGGTATGTCAAAGCGGCCGCGGCCCAACAAATCGACACAAATCTGACCCGAAACGATGTCCGGGTGCTGGCGGTCGACGACATCAACCTGCGGAAGGGGGACACGTCGAGCGGTTGCACGGTGTTTTGGATCAAGAAACCCATCGGGTGTTGATCATCGTGCGGGGCACGACCAAAGCCGTGGTCAAACCTGTCCTCGAGTCCTTTTCGGCCGCCACGTGTTTCAGTCGGGATCGGGCGAGCGCCTATGCCACGGCTGCGGCGGAATGCGAAAAAATACAGGTCGCGGATCGCTTTCACTTGATCAAAAATGCTCATCAGGCGGTTCAGGCTGCCCTGATGACCATCCTGCCGGCCACGATCTTTCTGCGGAACGGCAACGGGTCGGCTACCGGGCCGTCCTGTATTCACGGTGCCAAATCAGGTCGAAGAACGGATCTGCCTCGCTCGACTCACTCCCAAGAAAGCACAAAAATATCGCCACACCTTGAAGCTGCTGGAGTTAGCCGATCACGGTCTGCGCAGTGCGGAGATTGCACAGACTGTGGGAATCCCCCTCAAGGAGGTTCAACAATTACGCCGATCGGCTGTGAACACCTTAGACACCGTCGAGGTGAAGATCCACGCTCAGATCCAGCAGGCCAACAACACCCGGAACCATCGGGCCGACCGCTGGTCGAAAACCCCCGGGGTAACGCTTTCTGGCCGCCATCCTTACACTTGACGATGGCACAACGGGATACGTATGCGGGATTGTGATGCGGAAGCTCTTGAAAGATGCGACGATGGATCTCACAGAGGTGGCTGGTATCGAAAGCACCAACGACGGGGTATTCTTCGAGTTCCTTAATGCGAGCAAAGGTAATCAGTCCTTCGGCGAGTGGCATCCTAAGATCGGTACGGGACTTCCGCGAGAGCCAATAACGCCGCCGTGTGTTCGGGGTATCGGTAGTAATGGAACAAAAAGCCGGAACAATGGTGCCAATTCATGCCAACCAAAATTTGACGAGGTAGTGACATGACGACATGACAGTATATTGCGTAAGTTTGACTAAAGCCCCGAGATGTCAATTACAGCCCTTACGCCCAGTATCCATGAAGTTGACATCCCACTAATGTAACTACTCACCACTGCGACTCGCACCCAAAACCAAAAAATTGCCGGACAAACAAATCCCACCCTATTAAAATAAGGGGCTCTCTCAAATACGATGATGGTTACGACCGCATTCGTAGCGATATTTCCACGCTCAAGAAACGGGGCCTCCCTGTGTGGAAGTATTTACAACAAGCGTACGCGTGGCGTCCGTATCTCGCCAGTCAACCAGACTTACTCATCCATGTCCACGTTCAGAACGTGTATTCCCGCCTGGGAATTCCCGCCTCCCGAGTCGTTCACCAGTCATTATTTTTTCTTCAGGGCGCGGGTCGGCAAGTGGTGAATAGTTACCTTTTTATTTGATGAGAACGAACTGGAATTGGAGAGACGGGAACCAATTTTTGGCGGGGGAGGCGCCAGGGATTTGTGGGTAAAGATTAGGTGGATACTTTTGCACATACTTCGCGTTTGTGAACGCGGCCTCTGTGTCAGCACACGCGGACTACAGCCTTCCATTTACTGCCGTTAAAAAACGTCTGGCGATGACAGGCCAAAAAGTCCGCATTGTGCCAACGCACCCCCAACACGTCGGCATCCGCCCGCGACGGCAAGCTTTTATTTAGAGCTGTTGGTGACTGGCGGGCTTCTTGCTGTGACTGACGTGGCCGAACCTTTAAAGACGCGTCGGGCGCCCTCTCCCTCGCGGTCATCGCGTAGATCGCACCAACAAGAGGCATTGCGTAAAGGACGCGCCTGTCCGATCACCTCGCATGGATCTCGGATCGGATTCCCGAACCAATCCGAATCCGATCCGAGGTCTAAGATACTGAGGGTTTAGATTAATGACAGGTCACTGAAATGGAATTGTTTACTGTGAGGACCCCACCCCGAGGCGATCTGCTTGCCGATTGCGCCGGGATTGGCTCCGGGCACGGCGAAGGCTTCGCAGATCATTCCAACGAAGCCACACTGCGGCATCCCAACCAAACGCCGTAGCCAACAGGAGAAGGGGTAGCCCGATGACCCCTGCCGTTGCCACCGGTTGCAACGCTCCGACCCACTCCCAAGTCGCGACGTTCCAGTGCCCGATACTAAACACGAACGTACCGACTACCAAAAACGCAGCGCTCACAATGCTGACCATGGCGTACGGAGTGCGGGTAGTGCCAGCACTAGTACCCTGCCAGCAAACGTAAAGCACGATCAAAACGGGAACCACAAATTCAACCATGGCCTCCATCGCGCTTGTGATGGGCCCACCCGGTCCCAGCGTTCCCAAGGCCGCAGCGATTCCGGCCACCGCACCGCCGTATAGCAAGATTCTGGCGCTAATCACTCCCGTTATAACCCCTGACAGGCGAGCCCTTAAAGATAGGCCCGACTCTGCCATAATAGCGATAACAGCGGCCACAGTTAACCAAAGTAAGGCATAGACGGGGTTTTCTAGGGTCATCCCTACGGCAAACAAGAGAGGGATCCCCGCTATGGCTTTCCATCCAAGTCGGCGGTGCATCACAGGAGACTGATAGGCGTCAGCAATGTCTCGAGGATCCCCAAGGCTCTCCATCGCTTCGTTTTGTGCCTGGCTGGCCTCCATCCCTTCTTGCATCAGATCGGTGGTTTTCATGTCAAGATGTCCGGCTAGTTCGCGACGTACGGCTGCAGCCCGTTGATTGGAACGGATCGAGCTCGTCGCCGTCTCTAAAAACTCAAACTGGGTCACTTAAGACACCCCCTTGTTGCATAACATGGTTCACTCCCTTGGCAAAACGCTCCCAGACCACTTCTTCTTGCCGTAGCTGGCGCCGACCTCGATCCGTCAGATGGTAAATCCGAACCTCACGTTGGCCGGCTTCGTGTTGCCATTCGCCCTCAATAAGCCCCTTTTGCTCCAAGTTGTGCAACAAAGGATACAAGGTCCCCTCTTTCAGTTCCAGGGCACCCTCTGACGTCTGATTAATCCAGGTCGCAATACGATATCCATGAGCCGACTCTCTATCCAACGCTTTCAACACCAACAAGGTCGGTACGGATTTCATGGCTGTCCCCCCTATCCATAGACTTCTATGCTTAAACTAACCCAAGTAACCCCTAGACGTCAAGGGATAAGCGAGGGACCATACGATAAAAAAAGAGAGAGCGGCTAAAGGCTCCGCTCTCTCTTTCATGCCACTTCGGCGCGTTCTCTTAGACCACTTGGCTACTTGGTCACGGTCCAATAGTTGGCATAGGCATAGTCGGTCACCGGATTAAAGGTGCTGACGGTGCCGTGGACATTTTTCGAGTGCACGCTAAAGCCAGAAATTCTAGCATAGCCTTGAGGGAACCACGGCATCCAGAGCACAGGCAAATGCTTTGCCGCATACATCTGATAAGCATCCATCCGTTGTTGGATCTGTTGCGGAGTGCCCGGTAGATACGTCGCCTGGATCAAGCTGTCCAAGGTGCTATTGTTATATCCTCCAGAGTTTTCCCCCGCTCCGGTGGCAAACAAATTACCCCCAGTCGGATAGTAATCCAACTGGTAGGTCCAACCCGCACCCCAATAACCCATGGTCCATCCCTTGGGAGTAGCTTGGGTTTCTGTCCCAAACAACTGGTTTACCGGCATCTGCTGCAAGGTGACTTTGATTCCTTCTTGTGCCCAGTTGCTTTGCAGCAACTGCGCCACATGGGAAATGGTGGTGCTCCCGGCGGCGTAAACGAAATTGAAGGCTAACTTCTGACCCTTGCGTGTCATGACCCCATTAACCAAAGACCATCCGTGACTTTTTAGAAGTTTCTTCCCGGCCGCCGGATTAAAGGGATATGGGTTGGTCGCTAGAGCCTTATCATAAAAGGGGGTAAGCGGTTTGGGTGGAATCGGACCATCTTGGACCACGCCTGCACCATGAAACATCGTCTGAATCATCCCCGGTTGATTGATGCCCATCTGTAGCGCCTGTCGGACATATAGTTTCCTGAACACGGGTCCCAACCCACCAGGCGCTTGAGAATTGAAATTAGCAATAGCGTAGTTAAATCCAAACAGATACGCTTGGCTTAACGTATCTTTGGTCAATTGGTTACGGGTCGCCCATAGTGATGGCGGCAAGTATCCGACATTGACCGAGCCGTTTTTCAATCCGGTAAATTCCCCTGCGGATGAGGTTTCATACTGGAAAATCAGCTTAGAAATCGACGCTTTATGCCCACCGAATTTCGGATTGGGCACCAACTCCCAATACTGATTGGGCGCCCACTTCGCAAACTTAAAGGGGCCATCCACAACACTATAGTGGGAGTTTGTTGGTTGATTGGATACCGATTGAATGAAATGCAATTCTTTGACCATGTTGGTGGGATACTTATCCCAAATTCGTTTCGGCACTGGGGAAATCTGTCCTAGTCCATTGTGGATAAACCACTGAGGATTGGCCGATTTTTTCAGCGTCACGACCACGGTATTGTTTCCTTTGGCCACCACGCTTTGCCAGTCCTTGGGCATGCCACCACTTCCGGCAGGCCCATAGGGCCATGGCGAATTTGATTGACTCGCACCATTCATCAAGTCCCACGTAAACACCACATCTTGGGCGGTAATTGGGCGCCCATTGGACCACCCATATTTGTGGTTAAGGGTAAGGGTATACACCGTCCCGTTTGAATTCACCCCAATATGAGACACGAGCGACCGTGAATAATCTACCTGATTCTCTTTGTTAAGGTAGATAAGCGGGCGATACATTAAGAATTGAATCTGGGCGTTGATCTCAATATAGGCCGACGAACTAAAAACGGGAAAAAACCAGTTAGGCGGTGCTTGCGGTGCTTCCGCGACAACGACCGTACCTCCGGTGGAACTGCCCGGAGCGGTGCTAGGAGTAGAGCCGCAACCTGCTAGAAGTAGCGAACTTCCCAATACAACGGCTGGAATTAGGGCTAATCGAAATCGCACAACAAGTGCCTCCTTTAGTGTTTTAAGCCGGTGAACCTTCATCCCTTTATTGCGATGGGACAGAATAATTCGACACGAGTCTCTAAAATCCCTGCAGCAGATGGCAACTGGAGAAATTTCATCATATGGCAAAAATAAGATAGCGACCCAGAATTTTTGGGGCTCTACCTATAATCATCCATTGTTGTGAAATTTAGCGAATGGATGGATTTGGGACATCGCTTAAACGTGGATATCATTCGCGGCGTAGTGATATCACTTTTTGACTTGAAAGTGGTCGTCGGCACGACGAAAGATGTGAGAGTACCCGCCTTTGGGAAGTCCTCGCGTATTGGGCGTGGATGACCGGCCAACGGCCCTAAAAGCGGTGACACGATGAACCAAGAAGGGGGTCACAACGGTGACCATCCATGATCCCTATTGGATTAAATCTATTAGACGGTTGTGGCTATTTTAGAAGCCCACGTTTCACTAGAAACGTTTTCGCGACACTGCGGGCCGACTGTTTTAGCACGTCCACTTCATAGTTAAGATGCGTTTGTTGTGCGGTAGAAATGGCTCCCCATAGGGGTTTGAGCACCTGATTCAAATGCCAAGCCTTCGCGACGGATGACTGCACGATGAAGATGCCATGATAGGGTGGAAAGAAATGTTTATTATCGGCCAATGGCACCTCATGCAGCTTATAGAGCCGACCATCGGTCGAATACACCACCGCAGCCTGAATCGATCCGTGCGCCAACGCCTGATACATGAGGCTATAGTCCATCGCCTTCGCCGCTTTGAAGTGAAATCCATAGGCATGCGTCCATGCCTGATACCCATCTCCTTTACGCAATTGGAAGGTGGGATCGGTGCCAATAGTCCATTTGGGTGCGTAAGGCAACGCCGAACTCGCATCCGTCAGGTGATCCGTCTTAACAGTGGCCTGAGTCACCCCCAAGGCATAGGTATCTTGGTAACCCAGCGAAGGTGACACCCAGAGCTTCCAGCGCGTCATTTCCTGATGCACGACATACGAAGCCACTTTGGTGGGATGCCCTTTCCAAGACCCCGTATAGGACTGTCCTAAGGGGCCGGTAAACTCGGTACCATCATACCCCACATATGCTTGAATAGAATTTTTGGTGAGTAGTGTGTGTAATAGACCAGAGGCTCCTGTCGTGTCCCGGATCGTCACTTTCAGATGAGTCTTGGCTTGAATGAGGTCGCGAATCATCCAATCATCGATTCGTGGCTCGGCAAAATCCTCCGCGGCAATAGTGATACTACTAACTTTACCAGTCGGCGCTCCTCCACATCCCCCCAAGCCAGCGACCAAAACAAGCACGATGCCTAACGGGAGAACAGAACCTCTTAGTGATTTTTCCGTCATGACGCCCCTCCTTCTTCCCTACCCTTTCAATCCTCGCGGCGTTAACACGTTTTCCAATTTACCCATGATCGCGTCGCCCAAAAATGCGAGGATAATAGCGGGAATTGTCCCTGCTAAGACAATCGAGTTGCTGGCCATTCCCATACCCTCCATGATTAACTGCCCCAGACCACCCGCTCCGATGAGGGCAGCTAGGGTGGCAAACCCTATCGTCGTCACCAACGCCGAACGAATTCCGGCGATAATCACGCGGAGTGCTAACGGTAATTCTACAATCCACAGCATTTGCCAGGTGGTCACTCCCATGCCGCGCGCGGCGTCCTTTACGCCATCGTCCACCCCCATAATTCCCACATAAGTATTGCGAATAATGGGCATCAGCGCATAGAGTAATAGCGCTACAATCGCCGGAAAGGTCCCAATTCCCATGCCTATGGCAATCATCAAGGCCAGCAGCGCTAGACTTGGTATGGTTTGCAGGCCGTTGGCAAATCCAATGACAGGCCCATAAAGCCACCGAATGCGTGTGGACAGAATTGTTAACGGAATCGCAAGCACAATGGCCAACGCCATCGGAATCGCCACTAAATAGAGTTGCTGCACGGTCGCGCGCCAAACCTGACTGGGATGCGCCATAAAAAACTGCCAGGTGTGACTCAATAGCGTCATCTAAGATGCCCCCTCACTCGAACGCGAGGACGGATCCACTTCCGCCGCCACCCGGAGTGCGTCACCAAGAAGACCCACTAAACTGCCTCGCGTAATGAGACCCATCAGTTTCCCGTCGTCATTCAACACCGGGATCAGTTCTAAATCGTTGCCCTCAAGCATCTGATGCATGGCCGTGAGCGCCGTGTCATCCGGTTTCAACGTTTTCTGAGGCATCTCGGCAATCATGGACACCTTGAAAGTTTCCCCGGCCTCAAAGTGATGGCGGACACTCGCCTGGCTTACCATGCCGATAAATGTCTTGGTGGTGTCTCGCACCAATAAGGTGTTCACCCGTCGACGCCGCATGAGTTCCATTGCTTGCGCCAGTCCTTGATGGGCTCCAATTGTCACGGGGCCGGTCAGCATGACTTCTCCTACGCTCACCTCACTTGCCTGCCGCAACACTCGAAAGCGGCCAATGAAACTGGCCACGAATTCATCCGCGGGATGCCGGAGGATCTCCTCGGGTTCTGCCACCTGGACGATGCCTCCGTCGCGCATCAACACAATCCGATCCGCCATAGATAGGGCTTCGTCCATATCATGGGTGACAAAAATAATCGTCTTAGCGACATTTTGTTGGAGACGTTTGAATTCCTCTTGGAGTTGTTCTCGCATCAGCGGATCGAGAGCCCCAAACGGCTCGTCCATGAGAATGATATCGGGGTCGTGTGCCAACGCACGCAAAACCCCAATTCTTTGCTGCTGCCCTCCCGACAGTTCCTTCGGATAACGGTCTAAATACTCGGCCGGTTCGAGTCCCACCATCTCGAGCAGTTCGATGGCACGTTTTTGTCGACTGGTTCGGTCGACCCCCGAAAGTTTCAGAACAAATGTAATGTTCTCGGCAATAGTCAGGTGCGGTAAAAGCCCAATACGTTGGATGACGTAGCCCAATCGTCGACGCAAGTCGACGGCATTATACGTCCGGTAGTCACGTCCTTCAACGATTAACGTGCCCGAAGAAGGCTCAATGAGGCGATTGATCATGCGTAGGGTAGTGGTCTTACCGCATCCCGATGGACCAATAAGCACAATGAGTTCTCCCTGCTCAACATCAAGATTGAAATTGTCGACCGCAGGGCTCACAGTTCCCGGATACTTCTTGCTTAGTTGCCGGAACTCCAGCATTTTAGCCATTAGCCACCACCTTGCATCAGTGTGTATAAGATGGCCATAAGCATCGAAGGACATACGCCAGGAACTTTTGTCGCTTAGTCAGTCGTCCCACCAAGGAATCCAGGTAAGGATTAAGGGTCTGCACGAGGCAGCGGGTTCTTTCAATGGCTTTAATCCATTTCAAAGGAAAAAATGAGTCGTTGTCGAATTGATCCCGTAGCGAACATTTCTTTCTCACGCGTAATGTATTTCGACAGTTAACAATGCGTTTAGGGATCCCTTAGGTGTCAAGGGGTTCTGGCAATAAAAATACCAGTGACCAGGAGAAATCTCTCGTGATACAAAATAAATGGGATCACTCTGACACGGTTCCCCATCTTAAGCGCGATCTATCTTTCGTGGATCTTTTGATGACCGCGGTCGGAGGCCTAGTGGGCTCTGGATGGCTCTTTGCCTCCATGACCGCGTCGAGTATTGCCGGACCGGCAGCTATGTTGTCCTGGGTAATAGGGGGCTTTGCCGTCATTATCTTAGGATTGTCTTTCGCCGAACTCGCAGGCATGCTCCCAGAGGCTGGAGGCATTATCCGCTATCCACGGTATACACACGGACGATTTGTGAGCTTTCTCATCGGGTGGGCCGCCATGATTGCGTGGGCAGGAGTTCCGCCAATTGAGGCAGAGGCCGTACTGCAATATTCATCGAGCTACGTTCATGGGCTGTATAACACAGCCCACCACGGATCACTCACCGGACCAGGCTTCCTGGTGGCAGTTATTCTGGTCGGGTTTTTCTTTTTAATCAACTACCTCGGGGTCAAACTCTATGCGCGCATTAATACCCCAATGACTTTCATTAAGTTTGCTGCTCCGCTGTTGACGATCGTGGCCTTCCTTATTGTGGGCTTTCATCCCGCGAACTTCAGCAAATTCGGGGGCTTCATGCCCTACGGGTGGGGCGGCGTGTTCTCCGCAATCTCTTTAGGCGGCATAATTTTTGCCTTTACCGGGTTTCGACCGATGATGGATCTGGCCGGAGAAGCAAAAAATCCCCAGCGGGACATTCCCTTGGCGTTCATCAGCGCCATGATTGCGGTCGGGATTCTCTATCTATTGCTACAGTTGGTCTTCATTGGCGGTGTGCCGGCCCACGCTTTGGCAAAAGGATGGACGGCTCTGAGTTATGCATCCCCTTATGCCAACTTGGCATTGGCGATGAACCTCAGTTGGGTCGCTGTTATTCTTTTTGGGGACGCCGTTTTGTCACCATTTGGCACCGGTCTCGTGTACGCTGCCGGCACGCCCCGTGGGATTATGGCCTTTTCCAAAAACGGGTACTTTCCCAAGACATTCCAAAATGTTAGTCGCCGTGGCACGCCCAGCGCCACGATCTTGACCTACATGATGGGGCCTGTAAGTGCTACGGTGCTGCGACGCACCGGAAGCCACATGAAGCGTCAATACCGGATGGCCGGCCTCTCCTGGCTCGGGCCCTTAGGGTTTGTCGTCGGTAGTCTCATCTTCTTCTGGACCGGATGGCCTGTAGACGGGGAACTCGGCTTGATGAGCGTTGTGGGCCTCATTATCTACGCGGTTTATTTTTGGGGGGACCCGAATCATTCCTGGGCCGATATTAAAGGCGGTGTATGGCTCGTGGTCTATATGGCATTCATGATCCTCTGGGCCAAGATCGGCACGTTTGGCGGAACCAGAGCTATCCCCGCACCCTGGGATGAAATTACCGTGGCGATCGTAGCCATCCCTTTTTACTATTGGGCTGTAGGTTCCGGAAGAGTGACAGAGGCTATCCAAGAAGCCGAGGCCGTAGCGGACCGCATGGACCTCTAAGACATGGACCTTATGGCGAGTGCCGGGTACAGAGCGGGCATCGATGTAAAGACTAAGGAGGCGCTAGGGTATGGCTCAATGGACAGAAAAACAGGCCTGGCGTGATCTTCTAATCAAACTGGTCAGATTCCCTAGCATCACAGGCACCCAGGCGGAGCGAGACTTCCCTCACTTTGCCGCATCGCTTTTAGCATCCCTGCCCTATTTTCATCACCATCCTGAACATCTTCAATTATTCAAGATCCGGGACGATCGGGAATTTTTGCTGGCCATGGTGGCGCACCCGTCACAGACAACGCGGGACACCGTAATCCTCTTGAGCCATTTTGACGTGGTGGATATCAGGGACTATGGATCGCTCACCCATCAGGCCTTTGAACCCGACCTCCTCACCGAATATCTTACGGCCCACCCGGAGGATCTGCCTTTGGAGGTCCGAGCCGATTTAAAGACCGGTGACTGGATGTTTGGACGCGGAATTATGGATATGAAAGCAGGTCTCGCCATCGAAATGGCACTCATGGCGGAGGCCGCCGCCGACGAACTCCCAGCTAACCTTCTTCTTCTGAGTGTCCCCGACGAAGAAGTCAACTCCGTGGGAATGCAAGATGCCCTGGCTACGCTCTTGTCATGGCAAAAGGTGCATCATCTCCGCTATGTGTTGTTGTTAAACGCGGAGCCGATCTTCCCGAAATTCATTGGGGATCCCACGCAGTACATCTCTACGGGATCGATCGGAAAGGTTCTTCCAGGATTTTTTTGCTATGGCAAAGAAACCCACGTGGGCGAATCCCTATCCGGCCTCAATGCCAATTACATGGCCGCGCAGCTGACACGCATTCTCGAATGGAATCCGCTCTTTTCTCCCAAGTTGGGAAACCAAGAACCTTCCTCGCCTCCCACCAACCTGTACCAACGTTCCCTCAAGGAAAGTTACTCGGTGCAAACTCCTTATCGTGCGGTGACGTTGACCAATTTGTTAATCGCGGATCAATCGCTGACCGAAGTCGTGGACCAACTATTATCCGTGGCTCAAATCGCGGCGGACGAAATCGTCAAAGACTATCTCCAGAAGACTATAGCCTTTTTCGATCAAGCCACACCCCCTCACATCCGGGTTACCACCTACCAGCAATTACGCCAGAGGGCCATGGATCACTATGGGGAAGAGTTTATCCGATCCATTGAAGCGGAAACGATCTCAAGAACCCCGGGGGATGAAAGGGATCGGAGCATCGCCGTGGTCGATCAAATAGCACGACTGCAAAGTTCAGAAGCCCCCATGATCGTGCTGTTTTTCGCACCGCCCTTTTACCCCGCGGTTAATTCGAGCGATCATCCACGGGTCTCCTCCGTGCTCCAAGCGCTGCAGTCCTACGCTCTGTCGAACCACCACATCAAACTGGAAGAGCAACGATATTTTGGTGGATTATCTGACCTGAGTTTCGGGGGATCCGGACGCTTATCCCCCGACGCAATCTCGATCCTGGTGGATAACTTGCCTTTATGGCAACGAGGCTATGAATTGCCGATTGATGCCATGCAGCAATTTGAGGTTCCGGTTCTAAACGTCGGTCCATGGGGCCGCGACGCCCACAAATGGACGGAACGACTTCATATGGATTACGCCTATCACGTGGCTCTCGATCTCGTACGGGAAGCGGTGCGCCAAGCGCTGACCCAAGACAACGCCTAAACGGATCTCGGCCAACCGTGCTGTGTCATCGGCCGTCGTGGTCGCGTGACTCCCACGAACTCCTAGGATATGCTATGAGTAATTAAAGGCAGGTGATTTTTCGTGTTGGAAAAACTCCCTCTTCAAACCCATAAAAGACGAGAATTTCTCGACATCACCGAATCCCTTAGTCGACTGGTCCGCTCCTCGGGCACCACGTCTGGACTCATGACGGTCTTTTCCCCACACACGACCGCAGCCCTCACCGTCAACGAAAATTGGGATCCCGACGTGATCCACGACTTTCTTCTCCATTTTTCATCGCTGGTCCCTCGTAGTCATCCTCAATTCCGTCACGGTGAAGGCAATTCCGACGGTCATATTCTCGCAAGCCTCGTAGGGCCGTCGCTCACGCTCATTATCCACGACGGCACGCTTTTCTTGGGGCAGTGGCAAGGAGTCTATTTTTGCGAGTTTGATGGGCCCCGAGAACGCATGGTGGCGGTGCGAATTCTCCCAGATCCCTAGCCCCGAAACGCCTGTCGTAGGGTCTCAGGAAGGGCTTTCGGGGATGACGATGTGTCGCGGGAATCCCAGCCACGACGATGGATCCAGCTTTTGCCAAGGCGAATGCCTGGCTGCTCGAGATAGTGATACGACACGTGCGCGAGGCCTATCGAAATTCCTAACACGGCGGCCGTCCTGACCATGAAACTGACGATGCTCGGATTATTGGCGTACGGTATCCACGGCATTACGAACGCTTTTAACACGAACCAATGAACGAGATAGACACTATAACTCCGTTTGCCGATAAAGGTTAAGATGCGCGAATGGGTAAGCCAACGCATGGCGGCCAGATCATGCCAGGATAGCCACACCAAAAACAAATTCGGTAGCAACCACGCAAAGTTCTGGGTCATGGGATTCCATACCTGATTCGCCACCCACCCTGCGGTCAGCACCCACACTAGTGCCCACCACCATGCCCGGGGTTTCAAAAGCCGCCGTTTCCAGATCCATAAGCCTATCGCAAACCACACAAATTGGCTAGGAAACGCCCAAAACAAGAATGCAAAAGCCCAAGCTGGCCAGGATACTCCCGGGATGTGGGTCATCGCATATGGCCATACCCAAGCCAGGGCGAGACCCGCAATAAGTAAACCTTCAGGCTTGAGGCGAGGCAATACCGTTTCGACAATCCATGGGAATAACAGATAAAAGCTCATCTCGGCACCAATGGACCAGCCGACCCCAATCCACGAATTTTGGTAGCGGGGAATCCAACCAAAGATAAAAGTGATATGGGCCAGAAAACTTCCCCAGGAGAATACCGTGGTCATATGTGGTGACGCAAACTTGGGATTTCCGTTCGTCAATAAGGGAGTCACTAACAACACCAAATAAAACAACGGAGCAATCCGCCACACGCGACGCGCCCAAAAGGCCAGTCGCGGTCGACGGTCTTTCGTCTTTCGATAATCCCAACTCAGTCCTAAGGTCAGTGCACTCAGAATGAAAAAGAGACCCACCCCTTCGGCACCTTGCCCAATGAATCTGAGCACCCAATTACTCGACGGGTTCATGTTCACAACATAACTATGAAAGAGCACAACACTCACGATGGCGACACCACGAAGCGCATCCAGCGTTGCTAGTCGTGGGGGTTCTTTTTTTTGTGCTGTTTGACGCGCTACTAACGGCCTTACTGCCACGCTGATCCCTCCCGATCGGAAATTTTACGGCCGGAAGCCGGATTAAGCGCCTGATCACCTCCTGAAAAGCACGTTCCCTATGATATTCGAGTAAAGATCTATCCTTCGGGAACCCTAATCAGCAAAATGTCCCATCAAAGGAGTCCCCTCGTGTTCAAATCGTCTTCGCGTTCCTCGAGGCCCCGATCGAAAATCTCGCGTGACGGACTAAAACGTGCCCTCTCGCCGATTCAAATTCAGCTCTTATCCATGGGGGGTGTCATTGGCGTTGGTCTCTTCTACGGATCCGGTGTAGCCCTTACGTTGGCAGGACCGGCCGTCGTGTTGGATTATGTGATCGGCGGCATCGTCGTCGCCATCGTCATGCGGGCCCTGGGTGAAATGACCGTGGAAGAACCCACTGCAGGGTCGTTTAGCCGATTTGCGGAGAATACTATGGGGCCCATGATGGGCTTTATCACAGGAGGCATGTGGTGGTTCTTTTGGGTCTCGACCGTCATGTCTGAACTCGCCGCCATAGGCCTCCTCGTACAATTTTGGGTACCGGCGCTCCCTGCCTGGATCCCAGGACTCATCGCGCTAATCTTATTTACCTTTGCCAACTTTCTGCACGTGAAAGTTTTTGGCTCGGTGGAGTTTTGGTTTGCCGTCCTTAAAATTTTCGCTATCGCAGCCTTCATAGGACTTGGCGTATTCTTAGCAATCCGGGCCCTATTTGGAGGACATCACGTGGCCGGAATTCCCAATTTATGGCGTTTTGGAGGCTTTTTCCCGCACGGGTTTGCTGGCCCGCTTCAGGCATTTTCCTTGGTGGTGCTCGGCTACAGTGGGGTCGAAACGTTAGCCGTCACCGCCGGGGAAACCGCCCAACCCGAAAAATCTATCCCTCGTGCTATCAGCAATGTCATTTGGCGCATCGCCATTCTTTACATCGGGTCGATTTTTGTCATGCTGATTGCCTTCCCGTGGTCCGCACTCGTCGGTCACCACACCAGTCCTTACGTGCTGTTATTCACCCGCATTGGGTTGCCCTTGGCGGCCACCGTGATTAATGCGATTATTATCACCTCCGGATTATCGTCGTCCAATACTGGCCTTTATGGCGGCAGTCGCATGCTGTTTTCCCTCAGTCAAGAGGAGCGTCTCCCAAAATATCTCCGCCACTTGTCCTCCAATAAAGTTCCCGTTTATGCCGTACTAGCCACCGGCATTGCCATGTCACTTGGCATCGTTCTAACCTATTTAGCCCCCAATACCGTCTATGTGTGGATCTCCAGTGCTGCGTCCTTTGCCGCAATCTGGACTTGGAGCACCATTTTAGTGTCCGAACTGTTGTTCAAAAAGCGATCTCGATCCCATGTCTTGAAATTTCCGATTCCCGGAGGACCCTGGTTGCCGATGATCGGCCTCTTGTTGTTGGTCGGCATCCTTCTCGCCATTATGATATCCCCACTAACCGCCATCTCCGTCTGGGCCGGGATCGCCTGGCTCTTATTTCTTCTTGTCTACTGGCACCTGCGGGCCAAGTCTACGCCAAAACCGTAACATAGGCGAAAGCACGTGCTCAACCGTTGGCGCTTCGTCTTCAGGAAACGCTCAGGATCGTGTCGCTTGCTGACCATCTCGGCAAATCCTACAATAAGAGGATCCCGAGGATTTGGTATTCCGCTGGGATCTTAGGCCTATAGAGCCATGATCAGGACGATGGATAGGAGGCACACGATGGCGAAACCACGAGCACGCGATCTAGGACTGCCTTTTGTAGGGACCCCCGGATTCTATAACGCGATCACCGACGTGCCAGGGATCCTGGTTGGATCCACGACGCTCAATGACCATTCCTCCGCAAACGGCCCTGGCCGGATTCGGACCGGGGTCACGGTCATCCACCCTCACGGAATCCGCCGTACCATGGAGCCCACTTGGGCTGGAATCCATAGCTTTAATGGGAATGGTGAAATGACCGGCACTCACTGGATCGAAGATGCGGGCTTTTTTACCAGCCCCATTGTGCTGACTAACACACACGCGGTAGGGATGGCGCATCACGCGACCGTGCGTTGGATGACAGAACAGTACTCCTCACAATTCGAGACGCACCATTATTGGGCGCTTCCTGTTGTCGCCGAAACCTACGACGGCGTGTTGAATGATATCAATCGATTCCCCATTCAGGAAAACCATGTGCGCGATGCCTTGAATCGAGCAGCGAGTGGTCCCATTGCCGAAGGCAACGTCGGTGGTGGCACGGGGATGATTTGTTACGGGTTTAAAGGAGGAACCGGTAGCGCTTCACGCCAGCTCACGCTCGATAACCAGGTCTATCACGTCGGGGTTCTCGTCCAAGCCAATCACGGACAACGCGAATGGCTGTCAGTGGCAGGTGTTCCCGTGGGCAAACTCTGGCCTGATCCCCCGTTTTCAGCGCGGGATCAGGGTTCCATCATCGTAATCATTGCGACCGACATTCCGATGATGCCCCACCAATTACGACGCGTAGCCAAGCGAGCCGCCATCGGCATCGGTCGCAACGGCACTGTGGGAGGGAATAACTCGGGGGATATATTCCTGGCCTTTTCCGTAGCCAATCCCATGCCGATGCCTCAGGTCGCACCCCCCAAGCTCGTGATGGAGATTATTAATGATGAGTTATTGGACCCCATCTATGAGGCGACTTGCCAAGGTGTGGAGGAATCTGTCTTGAACGCGATGATAGCTGCCGAATCGATGCCCACCGTAAAACCGGTTGGTAAGATTGTGCATGCCATCGATGCTCACAAATTAATGGCCATCATACGAAATTATCGTCACTGGCCTGAACCAGCATCGAGTTAGATGAACGAGGTGGTCCATTCCCTTGTTCTCTTATCGTAGCAGATCGCACGGTCCACCACTAGACTGTTTTTTGCGACATTTACGGGCTATGGTGGTCATGGGTTTGAAACCTGGAAAGAGGAGATCTCATGCGGATTTTGCTCGTTGGCGGCTCGAATTTGATTGGCCATTACTTGATATCCTTGTTGATGAACGAAGGGCACCAGCTCACCGTCATCACAAGAGGCCACCGCCCGTTGCCTCATCGTCCCACTCGGCACATGGTGGGAGACCGAACCGAAATCTTTAACCGGAGCACGATAAAAGGCGAATTCGATGCCGTCATTGACACTGTGGCTTACCATGCGGCCGACTGTGAAACCCTATTGAGTACGCTAAGCGGCCGCATGAATCATTACCTCGTTATCAGTACCGCATTCGTGTATCCTCATCTCGAACACCCGATCCGTCCGTACCAGGAGCACGACGCCGCTTTTACCGAACCACCATTACCTCCAATGGAGCCTGACAGTGCCCATGATGCTTATGTCTATGGCAAGCGCCAAATGGAGCACTGGCTTTGGAATCAGGGATGTCATTACCAACCAAAAATTACCGTGATTCGTCCCCTCTTGCAAATGGTCGGTCCGAACACCAATGACGGACGATTCGCCTGGTTCTGGCTTCGCGTGAAAGACGGTGGCCCGATTTGGTTGCCGGATGAAGCACGTCGTAAGGCTGGACCTTGCCAATTGGCATTTTCGGGTGATGTTGCCCAAATGATTGCTTCTGCACTCAAACACGTTCCCGCGAGCTTTGCCGTGTATAACGCAGGCCAGCCAGAACTTTGGACGTATGAAGAATATTTGCGTCTAATGGCCGAGACCACAGGCCGCTCCCCTGACATCCGCTATGCACCGCGTGAGACCCTAGACCAGTGGGCTGGCGGTATTTATCGGATTCCGCTACCCTATCCGATCGCGTTTGACGTGTCGCACGCTATGCAAAACCTACACCTCACCGCGACCCCTATGCGGTACTGGGTTCTGCAAACCGGTGACTGGATGTCGCGCCACTACGCACACGCCACTCCCCCATGGTATCAATCGCGCGAAAAAGAATGGGCGTGGGGGTCAGGCGGTGGGAATTAATCTGAATCAACCCATGGTATTTCGACTCTATCGATCCCTTGACAAAGTCTGAAAGTTTTTAATACGATGGTTGTCAGGGGGGATTGAGAGCATGCGCTGGAGTTGGCCTCGACGTCTGATGTGGGCAATAGGGTTGTTCCTATTGTTGGCTATTGGCTATGCGATACGCCAACATACTACCCGGATCGCATTGAATACATTTCAAGTCCCTCCATTTCTCCTTATGCTGGAGTCCATATGGCCACTGATACTGGGGATCTATGTTGGTACGCTGTTCCTAAAGCAGCGTCCATCATTGAGCGTTCGTCGCCCCCTCTTCTTTGGTGCGGTTTTGCCCTTGTTGACCCTTAGCTTATATCTGCCCGTGTCTGGGGTGGTTAGCTGGAGGGTACCGCTTGTCCCTTTGTACGGAACCATCTATCCGGAAATCGCTTTCGCTACGGGAATGATGTTTCTACTCAGCTTGTTCTCTCATGGGGGCTTCGAGGTACGTTAGGTTACGATTTCATGATATTTCCTGGCCACGACCGCGAACGTCATAAGAATAATGACCGATACCAAGGACCAGCCTCCAAGCATCCAACGAAATTCCGACAACCTAATGTGCGGGATGATGGTTAGCACGGATAGCAAAAGCAACAAACTGATTAGACGTCCGGCATTGATCCACGATTCTTTCGTTCCCGTAAATCGAATGCGGTCAGCCTCGCTACGGCTATACTGCCCGATAAGGTTTAAGGCTGAGGATTCCAACGCCACCTTGTAAAACGGGTACGCGATGGCAACCAGAACCCCCAGTGCGAACAACGAGGCATAATTCAGCGGCACCAAGATCATTCCTAAGCCCGCGAGAGAAATAACCGTGGCCACACGCATTCCCACGAGTCGCGAAGATTCTTTAGACCATCGAGAGAGTCCCCAGAACACGATGCCTTCGAGGGCAGCTTGCATCGTAATATAAAGACCCAATAACATGGCATTCCGCGTAACAATATACAACAAGAGATTCGGAACGAAAAAGAACATACCGTCGCGCATTCCCAGGGCCCAAAAACTCCAGAGTAGTGCACGCCAAAGAGGCGGGGCCTCTGTGGTTGCCGCCCGATTCGGGGCCATCGGTATCCTCTCGTGTCTTCTGCGTCCCACTAATATCAGGATCAGAGATATCAAAAGACTTACCAGGGCTACGGCAAATACCATCTGATAGCCTTCTAAGTGAGGCATCGACACGATGATCCACCCGCTCAATGGTGGCACCATAAGCCCTAAAATGGCCTCAAGGGTTCCGGTCCATCCGTTGTACCAGTCTGACTGGTCGGCCGCGACCCAACTGGAGGCCAGAACGAATAAGGCCAGCCAATAAAAGCTCGAAGCCAGCCCTTCAATCGCCGCCAGATACGCTAAATAATGTCGGGCTTGTGAGTGGAGTACCAACAAGAGACTCAAATAGACAATGTTGAGTAAGATGCCTACGGCCATCAAAGAAGAACTTCGAATTCTTGCATGCATCCTGGTAGACAAGGCAAAAGACGTTGTCATGGCGATAAATAGAACCGTGTAAAACAGAATAATCGGTTTGATTCCCGATCCAATGTCCCAGAACCAGGCGCTCATAAAACTCGATGCCATAAAACTCGCGAGGGTCCATGACGACGAGATCAAAAAGAGCCGAGTCACAGGTTTCACACAGGACCTCCTTCGGGTGCATAATCGCCCCAGTCCTTAGCGTACCATTCTTGGTGAGTTCTTAGGGGTATCGCTTTTTTCGAATCCCTAGGAATATCCCTCAGGTATCACAAAAGATGTGCCGACAAAACTGGCACGAAGCTCGGTCCTTCGTGCCTATCCTTCCAAATTAAATGACCCCTATCCTCGCCGTTTCTAGCCATGGCTCCCGCCGTGGTAACTTGGCGCAATCTCAATAGGGGTCATCGTTTTCATCATAGAGGGTGCAGAGAGATTTTCGTCTTGGTTGCCTGACACGATTATAGCGACGGCAACCCCGTCACCGCACCGATCGAGGACGCGACCAGATCCCATAAGTAACCCACGCGACGAGAAACCCAACGTAAAACGTGAGGTCTGCCCCACCCAACGCATGCGCCACCGGACCCGTATACAGCGTCGAACTCATAAAAGGAATGGATACCAAAATCCCCAATAAAAGGCTTCCGAGCGCAGGCCACGTCATGTTCGATTGCGACTCAACGGTATGGATATTTAATTTGTGATGGATAAAATAAAAGTCCGCAATCATCACGGCGAGCCAAGGAGTCATCCAGTAGCCTAATAACAAGAGAAAGTTCTCATAGTATTGTTCGAACGAACCCGATGCGGTCAGGCTTAAGGCCAGTCCAATCAACGCAGCCATCGCCGCGAGACTCCACCGTGGTAGTCGGATGTTGAGAGCGGCCGCGGCCAGTCCATTGCTATAAAGATTGAGGGCATCTGCTGCGGTTCCTCCTAAAACAATCGCCACGACCGCAACGCCCCCAAAACCACCCATCACCTGATGCAACGCCATAATGGGGTTGGTTGCCGCTCCCGCCACAATTGCCACGCCGGCTCCCACAAGTTCCAACCATAGGGAGCCGATAAATGCGCCCAAGAAGCTCCAGATCATCACCGGGGCCTTTGAGCGTGGCGATGGCAGATATCGACTATAGTCCGAGGCATATGGTCCCCAGCTTCCTACATACGACAGAGCCGCCGCCACCACCAATGCGAACATCACCCAAGGATTGGCTTGCAGGACTGGATGATAGTGCATCAACCTGGGATTGTGCCACACGACGATGGTAACAATCAGGAAGAGTACGCCCAGGACGACCGACATTACCCGTTCATAGGCATGGATCAGGTTATGGCCAAATACGGCGATAAGTCCCTGAAGGACCACTAACACTAACGCTGCTTGCCAAAATGGCCACGTGGGAAACAACACCCGAAGTCCAAACGCGCCCAAAATGTTGTTGACCGAAAACCACCCTATGGTGCTGAGGTAATTTAAGAAAGCGGGAACGTAACCCCCCCATCGCCCAAATAGTCTCCGGCTAATAATCAGCTGCGGCATCCCAAAATAAGGACCCATCGCCGCGCATAGGGAGAGGGCATACGCACCGAGGAGATTACCGACCACGAGCGCGGCCAGAGTCCACGACCAGGACATCCCCAGCGCAATCGGAAAAAAGCCTAGGGCAAAATCGGCTATGGTGAGGTTGCTTCCCAACCATAGCGTGAACTGGCTTCGTGATTTACCGTGGCGTTCCTTTTCGGGAATCGCGTCAATACCATAGGGTTCAACGTGCAGCACCGATTCCCCATATTTCACAGGAGCTCTCTCGGCTCTCTCTAAACGGTCTTCGATCGTTATCCACACCCTTCGATTTACTATATATACTTCTGTATATACATCTAGAGATAAAAAAAAGCAACGGAAATAATTAGTCCGGGTTAGCGATGCGCCTCAATGTTCTTTGCCATCAAGGCTTGGATGGCGTCATCCAGATGGCTAAGTTTCCGGTATGACACCCCATGAAGATGATAGCCTTGGGTTAAAGACGATAGGAGTGCCACATGCCCACGTTTTAAGGCTTCGATAAATTCCATGACGTCCCGGCGAGAACTAAGGTGGAGCGCTCCTTGCAATGTGCCATAAATGGGGTGTTCAACGATTACCGTTTCTACCGCCACCCCATGGTCGACAAAGATGTATAATTCATCTTCCGTTTGCTCGGCCACATGCCGTACCGAGATCACGGTCTCTTGCATCCCGTTCGGGGGGGTATTTAAGAAATATCCTCGCGGAGTGGAAACAATAGAAATCCCCTGGGCTTTTAATAGCGCAATCTCGTGCACAATCACCTGCCGCGTTACATGGCATCGATTGGCCAAGTCTTCTCCTCGCACCGCCTGGCTACTCTCGCGTAATCGCGCTAAAATGAGGTCCTGCCGTTCTTTGCGCTCGGTCATGGTACGCCTCCCTTCTCGCATGTTAGCATGTTGAAACAGGTTGCGCGATAGCCTCAGGCGCGGGTTGTTTCAGATTGCTCCAGGCAAAAACCCGGGGCCGCACAATCCCCGGGCTTTTGCCCCGATTGCTTACGGATGTATTAGGATACACCGCTCTTGAAGGTCATAATCCAAATCGACATCCCAACCATCCCAACACCCATAAGCAGCACCATCCCTAAGAAAATCATCTGCCACGCCAGTCCCCGACTTTCACGAATATGCATGAATACGCCAAGTTGGAGTGCGGCTTGGCCTACGGCCAACGTAAGGATCACGCTTAACAGTGCCAGCGGAGGTAGTACGTGATCCACAACCAGGATCAGAGCGGCAAATGTGAGCACGAGCGATCCCACATATCCCCAAATCTGTACCCAAGGAAACTTTTCTTCCCCAAAATGGGGACGCATAAAGCGCAACGCTTCGCCTTCATCGTTTACCGCATCATCGGCCTCCGGCCGAAATTCGAGTCGTTGTGACACCAACATCCCTCCTCCCTAGACGATCTTTCCGTTCAAGTACACGAACGTGAAGATAAAGATCCATACAATATCGAGAAAGTGCCAATATAACGAGAAAGTAAAGAGCTTGCGGGTGGTTACAGCCGTAAGGCCACGACGTGCGACTTGGATGAGAATCGTGAGCGCCCAGATAATACCAAACGTGACGTGGGCACCATGCGTCCCTACCAAAATGTAAAATCCAGAGAGAAAAGCACTTTTGTGCCAGGTCGCCCCCGCACTAACAAAGGTCACAAAGTCATGCACCTCAGCCGTTACGAAACCCGCGCCTAGCAGCAATGTCAAGATGAGCCAGGTCATGAGGGCGGCCTTATTTTGTTTACGCATGGCATAGATGGCGAGCCCAATGGTAAAGCTACTCGTTAAGAGTAAGACGGTTTCTAAAATAACGGGCCCCAGCGTAAAAAGCTGATTCGCCGTCGGCCCTTGCGCTACCTGGTTCTTGAAAACCGCGTAGCTCGAGAATAAGCTCGCAAAGATCAGCACGTCTGTGACTAAGAACATCCAAAATCCGGTAATCTTCACACTCTCTTTTTCGTCGGAAAACTCCGTAGGCACATGAGGGTTAAGCTTCGGTTCTTCGACTGGTAGGTTCATCCTTGTACCCTCCCTAATCCAGCTTCGATTTCCAAGACCTCTGTTGCAGCGATATGCTTGTGCTCGTCGTAGTCAAAGCCCGAATAGATTAAAGTGGCTACCACGCCGAGTGCGCCCAGTGCAACGATATACCACCATTCAAACGTCATGCCGAAACCCACCACGAAAAATGCGAACCCCAGGAGAAACGGGATGGGGGTGTTCCTCGGTAATTCGAGTGTCCGCATGTCTTCTGGGCGCATGGACGCTAAGGTTTGTCCCTTTTGCTTCATATCCCACCAGGCGTCTCGCTCATGCACGACGGGAATACGCGCGAAGTTGTATTCGGGCGCCGGCGAGGGAATCGCCCACTCCAAAGTGCGGCCATTCCATGGATCTCCGGTCAAATCTTTTTCCCCATGTTGCAGGCTATATACCACGCTGTACACGAGGACGACAAACGCTGCTCCCATCACAAATGCACCGACCGTGGAGATTACGTTAAGGGTATGCCACCCGAATCCCGCAGGATAGGTGTAAATCCGCCGCGTCATCCCCTTAAGACCCAGGAGGTATTGGGGACCAAAGGTAATCCAAAATCCCCAAAAGAACAACCAAAAGGCCCACTTTCCTTGACGCTCATTGAGCTTGTGGCCGAACATTTTTGGCCACCAGTAATACATTCCCGATAAGAGGCCAAAGAGCGTACCGCCGATCAGGACGTTATGGAAATGGGCAATCAAGAAGTACGTGTTGTGCAATTGATAATCAGCGGGAACCGTGGCTAATAAAATTCCTGTCGCGCCGCCAATCACGAACGTCGGGATAAACGCCATTTGATAAAGCATCGCGACCGTCATCTGGATGCGGCCACCCCACATGGTAAAAATCCAGTTGAATATCTTTACGCCCGTCGGAATTGCAATCAACATGGTGGAGAGGCCAAAGAAAGCATTCACTCCGGGGCCCGCGCCCATCGTAAAGAAGTGGTGAACCCAGGTGCCATAAGCCAGTACCATAATCGACACAATGGATATCACCATGACCGTGTAACCAAAAAGTGCTTTCTGCGAAAAGGTCGCGACCACTTCAGAAAAGATCCCGAATACCGGCAACACCACAATGTAGACTTCGGGATGTCCAAAGAGCCAAAACAAGTTGACATACATCATGGCGAGACCGCCATGAGCTAACGTGAAGAACGAGGAACCGAATAGCCGATCAAAAAGGCTCATCGCCATGGCCACCGTAAGGGGAGGAAAGGCGAAAATAATTAAGGCCGATGTGGTTAATGCCGACCATATGAACATCGGCATTTTCATTAGGGTCATCCCCGGGGCCCGCATCCGTAGCACCGTCACTAAGAAATTAATGCCGGTCATCGTTGTGCCGATACCGGCTATCAGTAGCGACAAAAAGAAGTAATTCTCTCCGGGCCCGGAATTAAAAGCCAAACCCGTATAGGGCGGATAAGCGGTCCATCCAGCATCCGGTGATCCGCCAATCACAAACGCGATGTTCAACAGTAAAGCGCCAAACGCAAATAGCCAGAAACTCATGGCGTTCAGACGCGGAAACGCCACGTCGCGCGCTCCGATCATGAGGGGCACGGCCACATTAAAGAGTGCGAAAATAAATGGCATCGCCATGAAGAAAATCATGATCGTCCCGTGGGTGGTAAAAACCTGGTTGTATTCCAAGGCATCAATCACCGGGGTGTTCGGCAGCGCGAGATTAGTCCGTAGCATGAGAGCGTCTACGCCCCCACGAAACAGCATTGCAAGTGCCGCGATGAGGTACATAATTCCGATCTTTTTGTGGTCCACCGTGGTCAGCCATTCTCGCCACAAATAGAGCCATTTTTTTTGTTTCGTGAGCACGTAAACAATGATGACCCCGGTAGCCACGATCATAACGTCTGCGCCTAATTCGGTCGGACGCAGCACGTCATGGGGAAACAACGTGCGGACGAGGTACAAAACAAATGAAGGCATCTTTAATCCACCTTTCAATCGCTACGTTTCTCAAAGAAACGCATCGTCATGGGTTTCCTGTGGTCTTGGCCATGCCGGACATCGGCATATATACGAGATGGTGTTGATTGTGCATTGTGGTGTACATCCCACCCTGCAAGGTAAACCCCTTAGCGACCGCTGGGAACGTATGCGCCGGATAGCTACCATAGGTGGCCACGCCTACTGTATTAAATTTCAACAACGCATCATATTTAGCCAATGTCATAGGAGGAGCCGTGTTGCTCGTCTTAATTAGCCATCGATTGAATGCCTGAGGAGAAACCGCCTTGACATTAAACGTCATTTTCTCAAACTTAAGTCCCGAATACTGGCCACTTCGGCCCCAGTACACTCCCGGTTTGCTGGCCTCTAGCCATAGCGGAAGCACGCTATTGGGCATGGTATATTCCATACCGCCGAGTTGCGGGACCCAAAACGTGTTCATTGCCGAATCCGCTGTCAGTTCAAACAATACGGGCTGTCCAGCGGGGATTTCGACATAATTAACCGTCGCCACATGATGGCCCGGATATTGAAACATCCATTTCCAGGTTAACGACGTCACATCAATAACAACCGGGTTCTTGGTAGTTGCCGGAAGTTTGGCTAGAGCATAGGTCTGTTTCACCGTGGGAATCGCAATCACGGTCAAGAGTACCGCGGGGACGATCCACCATAGAATCTCCATGCCTTTGTGTCCATGCCAGTCTGGTCGGTAGGGAGCCTTGTTGCCTGGCTTATCGCGAAACCGCCACACGGCAATACCGAATAAAATAAATACGGGGATAATGACTACCACCATCGCCACCGATGAAAGTGTCAAGAGATGGAGTTCTGAGGCACCTACGGGACCTTTAGGGTGCAAGAGCACATATTGTTGCCCACAGCCCGATACCAGCAATCCCACTAAAAGAGCTAATGGCACCATTCGATACGGCCAACGATGACGCCGTTTCGGCATCCAAATCACCTCTCGCTGAGAGTTTTTTCAAACGGAAAAGTGCTTGTTCACGCACAAAGCTGCGGTCGGATACGGTTAATCCGACCCCTTGTCTCCTCCGGCGACGAATAGGCATCAACCGTCGAGGAATCAACTTTAACAACCGAAGCGTTATCGTCAGTGTATCATCGAGTAAACTTCGCAATCAACGAATTCCAGCCTGTCAGCACCTCAAATCCCTATAATTAGCCAAATTGGCCATATCACCTATCCTAAATTTGAACTAAAGTACAATTCTAATCCCGCTATCCGAACTACCTACCATAATTAAAGAAAAAATGTGAGCGACCGCGCGTGTTCCGCGGGCGGTTAGGCCAAGGTGGAAATGCCAAGCGTCGCGATGAACTCCCGAACCTCGCGAGGAGAACGCAGACAAACCCAGTGTTGGTCGCCTGGTCGGTGGGTTCGATATTTCTCGATGGTCGCTCTTTGCCGTTTGGGAAAATGCCATACCCACCAAACAAACTCCCAATCGAGCTTCTCTGGGCAGCCTGGGGCTAGGTCGGGGCGGGTCTTCCCGTAATATTGGAGCGAGCGCCGGATCACCCGAGGTATCGTATAGCGTCGGGAGAAATCCAAGAAGATCACCGTATCGGCAGAGGCTAATCGAATATCCAGGGTGGAGCCATAGTTACCATCGATAATCCATCGTGCTGGCTCTACCAGTTGGTGTTGCATTTCGCGCCAGCGAGCCTGCGGCGTTTCAATCCATCCGGCATGCCAAAAGATCGCATCGAGATGCACCACATCGATCCCTAGGATCTGTCCCATGGAACGCGCGAGTGTCGACTTGCCGGACCCCGGGGGACCAATTATTGCCACACGGTTCACAATATGCCTCCTTCACCTAGATTTATTGGAGCCAGGTGGTTACTCTAGAGGTAGATCTCGTCTGCCTCAAAAGGAGTTGGAAGCACTGACATGAAAGAGCCCACCGATCCCCGATCGTCCTGGTCCGAATACTTCATTTTAATGAGTCAACTGGCCGCGAGTCGCTCGACCTGCCCGCGACGGTCCGTGGGCGCGGTATTGGTGCGCGAGCATCGCGTCATCGCCACCGGGTATAACGGGGCACCGGCAGGTCAGCCCCACTGCACCGAGGTCGGGTGCCTCATGGAAAACGGGCACTGCGTTCGGACTATCCATGCCGAATTGAACGCACTCCTGCAATGTGCTCGATACGGGATCCAAACCGCCGGGGTCGATCTTTACTGCACCGATCTTCCCTGTCGCCATTGCGCACGCAATCTGGTCCAAGCGGGGGTGCGAACGATCTACTATCTAAGACCGTATGAAAGCCCTGAAACACTCTCCTTGGTGGAAGCTACAGGGGTCGAGCTCATACACCTACCGTGGCCGAATCCAGACCTAGAGACTCTCATCCGTCATCCCTGACGGCAAACCCAATCTAACCCGTTCGATCCATTATCTCTACCAAAGTCCCCTTTAAGCCTACCCTTCATGTCGCTACGCCGAGGCGACGTCGTACAGGTAAGATCCCATGCAAAAATTTCTGAGGAGACCCCTATTTTACCAATGATTCTTACGAATTTCTGTAGGGAACCCAATTTTCAGCAAGCATCCCAGGAGGAGGGATTTTCGATGGAGTTGGTACAGCGCGTAGTGCAGGCGGGCCGTCCCATCAACGCCGAACAATTGCGATTAATGCTCGATGGTTGCAATATCCGGGTGACCCAAGCCGTTGCCGATCGCCTCTATCGGCGATACGGCATGCCCTGGATTGCCTCGGAAACCATTCAGCCAGGGATCCCCCACCCATTCCATCCCTATCATTAAGCCCGGGGAATAGAAAGCTTTCGTGCGAGGCGATTCAATTCACTGATGAACCTAGCTTCATCAGTGGCAACTCACGGGCAACACACCGAAGAGTTTAGTCATGCTGTAACCGAGGGCATGGCATCAACATGGTTCAATTTACGTCAATACCGCATCAATCCTATTCTTGATCAACGCTACGCATCCCACGGATTCGATCCAGTTGATGATGATTCGGACAGGCGAGGTGCTCCAGGACCCACGCGCGTTAGCGCGCGCAAGAGTGTTGACCAGTGTCTTAACTCGGCTCCAAAACCTAAACTAACGGGGGAAACTAGGGTATGATAATGAAGGCAGTATGACTTAAGAAGGGACGGATCTCATGGCATACGACGAACAAATCAGAAAACTGACTCCCCTTGAGTTTGAAGTCACGCAGCATAGTGCCACCGAACGACCGTTTCAAAACCAGTATTGGGACACGTTTGAAGAGGGGATCTATGTGGACATTGTCTCCGGAGCTCCGTTATTTTCATCTTTAGATAAATATGATGCAGGATGCGGATGGCCTAGTTTTACGCGCCCGTTAGAGCCCACCCAAGTCGCTGAACATGTAGACACGCGTTATGGTATGCGACGCATTGAGGTACGAAGCCATGAGGCGAATTCGCATCTGGGCCACGTCTTTAACGACGGGCCCCAAGACTCCGGGGGCCTACGGTATTGCATGAATTCGGCAGCGCTCCGCTTCATTCCTAAAGAGCGGTTAGCGGCGGAAGGTTATGGGCAATATCTCGCGTTATTTAAGGCATAACCACACAATAGCGGGTCAGAAACCGGAACGGATGGTTCTACCTACACCTGCCGCAGTCCCGCTCGATTGGCACCGCGTTTCCGTTTGGCCTCGTAAAGTTTCCGGTCCGCTACCGTGTAGCAGTGATCCCAGGTCATGCCGTCAATCCCGCATACTGCACTACCGATGCTGACGGATAGGCCTGGTGCTTGGGTGCGGACGGCTTCTTGTAGCCGAAACAACACCCCCGACTGCATTTCGGCGGATTGGGTGACCACCACAAATTCATCGCCCCCCCATCGGACCACCAAATCCTGATCCCGAACTTGCTGCATAAGAATCTGGGCCACACGCCGCAACGCGGCGTCACCCGCCGGATGTCCCTGGGTATCGTTGATGATCTTCAAGTTATCCAAGTCGATCAGTCCAACCAGTACCGATCTCCGATGTTTGTGGGCGGTTTGAATCAATGTCTCCCAACGCGCTTCAAGTCCTCTTCGATTCCAAAGCCCGGTAAGCGAGTCCCGGTGACTGGCGTCCTCGGCGATCCGGGTCGCTAAAATCAGGTCCAGAGCTAAAGCCAGTTGTGCTGCACAACCATCCAGCACCGCCGTGGTTGTGGCCTCATCGATATCCTCCCCGTCGGGAGTTCGAGCTGCCACTAAGGCGCCTAATCGTTGTTCTCGAGACATCAGTGGCCAAATCCCAAACGAGCGGATACCGTATTGCGCCCATTGATGCTGTAATCTTTCCGATGCGGCTTCCATGGTCAGCCATCGCTCCTGCAGGGGTTCCCATATAGGTAGACGGGTGATGACATCATCAACAAGGTTCTGCAAATCTTCTTCTCCATCTGTAAACCGTCCCCATGGTTCATAAACGCGAGCGCGTTGAGGCGTTGCCTCCTCGATAAAGACGCGGCGTCGATAGACAAAAAATCCCGAGTCGATGCCGGCACACTCGGCTAAGTCGCTCGCAGCCCGGCGAAACAACTCACGGCCGCGTGTAGCACGTGACCACTCCCGGGACTGGTGAAAAAACCTGCGAATCCGGTCACGGTTCATAAGAAAGGTCTCCTGTCGATTTTGGTGGAATCCAACATTCGTTACCTTCTATTATTCGCGGGAAAGACGTCCTTTCCTGCAACTGGTAATCAATTTATCCGTCGCCAATCTGTCGAATCGGATATGGACATCTTTGTAGCCGGTGTACCCGAATCCACCAACTTGCCTGGTAGGACGCTTACACGCTCGAAAGAAGGCTCCGCCTCTGGGGATGTCCCCTAGCTAGGAGGAATTTGGAAAGAATGCCACGAATAACGTCATTATGGATAGGAAATTAGGTCGAACCCAGTCGAAGCGCTCACGGCAAAGAAGTCATCCGGCACCCTGGCGTCAGGTGCCGATTGGCCTTCGCATTTTCGGTGCACATGAAGTAGTAGTACTCCTCTGCACCTTAATTCCGTATGCATATGCCTCGGTGCCGTACACCCACCACAATCAGACTTTCCCTCATGAAGCTCATTTCTTGTTCCAATGGGACACCCTGTGGTTTATTAACATTGCGCACTATGGCTATGGCCACGTGCCCCATGTCCCGTATTTGGTTAGCACGGCATTTTTCCCTTGGTTGCCCATCCTGATCCATGTCTTCGGCGTCTGGGCATCGTGGATATTGACGCAAGGAGCCTTCGCGTTGGCCTTATGGCGAGTACCTGTCCTACTTAGGGAGCTAGGGTTTACACACAAGAGGGTCCTTTGGGCCACGGGGCTTCTCGCCTTTAATCCAGCGATGGTATACGATGCTATGCTGTACGCAGAGCCCTGGACTCTCTTGTTTGTCGTGGTGTCTATTGAGATGGGTCTTCATTCCCGATGGGGGTGGGCAGCCTTGGCCGGCTTTCTCGCATCCACGACCCAAGCCACCGGTCTATTGGTAGGTATCTTTCCTCTTGTCATAAACGGGATTGGGCTTTTCCAACACAAGTGGCAGGACGTACGCGGCGCGATCCTATGGGGTTTCGGTCCGATCGTCGGGACTGCGAGCTATGCTCTCTACTTGAGCATGGCGTTTCATCAGCCAATGGTATTTGCCACCATTCAACATACATCCTTTTGGCACGCCCAATGGCAATGGCCATGGCTTCAATGGATTCATGCTTGGCGGGTCGGGGTGGTGCACCCCATCTTCTGGGCGTTAGCACTCTGCATGACCATATTGATGATAGGGAGTATTGCGTTGGTGGTCGGTTCGTCCACCAAAAATGGCTACACGCTAGCTCTTATGGCCTATGGATGCCTCGGTATGGTCGTGGCCGCAAGTTTTGCCACGAGTACCGAGCCTTATCATAGCTCCTTACGGATCGCAAGCATCTTCTTTCCCTTATACCTCGGCATAGCACACCTACCCCGCCGTCCCTTAACCTTGATCTTTGGTATATTTGCGGGACTGGGGATCACCAGTGTCGTGTTGGTCAGTCACGGGTGGTGGTATCAATAAGGGCTGCCGATTATATTGGAATTGCGGTAACACGTGGCTTCCATCGTTTCGTTCGATCACGAAACGTCCTCGTATGCCCCACCGTAAACGAGGTGCAATGCCGCCGACTTCCCTTACGTCATCAGCGCGGAAAGCCCGAAACCCCCAACAACAGTTTAAAGGTTTTACGACGCTTGCTCATCTTCTTAAAACCTTCGTTACTACTAAGGATCCAGACAGTCCTGCCGACCCACAAACGCAGGTATACCCCTTGGATCTTGCTGAAGGGACGTATCCCTTGGATCTCGCTTTCTGTTCCATCGGATGACTCCACTTCCGTCCGCACCCACCATGTATTACCGATTCCAACCTCAACATACTGTTTCATGTTGTTAAACCTCACAAATCCCGCAGCTTGTTCGTGAACGTCGGATGCTCACACTGATGGCGCCGTCGGATGGTCACCGGAATACACCCCCAAAGCGGGGCGTGGTGGCCCGAAAGAAGCGGTCGAGCCCCTCGATCATCCACCCAGCGCCATACCCAATTTTGGTCCGTTCCACTTCCCGACGCTGTAATCTCGGGTTGCGGAGCAAGGACGACTAGTGCTCACGGGCGGCTCTGAATAGCTTCGATAAGTTCAGCAAGAAATCCTACCCAGAAAATCATCGATAATCTCTTTCAGCCTGTCTCGATTCCTTCCGGAACCCGCTGCCCTGCCAGCGCTCGCTGTAAAGCTCGTCACAGGATTCGTCGGCTCGGGGGTGGCTCGTTAACTAGTGCGCAAAAATCTCTAAAAGAAATAGAATAGGGGAAGAACTATCCATGCGTATGATGCAGCATGAGTTGTACAAAGCTGTAACCTTTACCAGGCAAAGGGTTATGCTCTATGAGGGCTTTTCTCAAGCCAAATCGTGGGGTTGACATATGTCTTACCGACACAATTGGACTACTGCAAGTGGTGGGTGTGACGGCTTAGCCCATCGCTGGGAGCTACAAGACGCAACCTGGTGTGGAGTGGTTGGGCATGATGGATATTGCGCGCATACCTAAACCAAGGACACGAGGAGGCCGCTTCAACCTCGTTCCGCGCCTAGCGCCTGTTATCGAGTTCACTAGCGGAGATTAGTTCGACTAGATTGATTCCCCGACTGGCTTTGTTCCGTATGCAGTGAACATAATGAAATCTGGCCGGGCTTCAACATCTCAGGCACTGCTGACCGCAATGACTCACAAGGCACAAAGGAACAGAAGGCGACCATCGACATCAGGCGATCGCAACAGAGCACGTTTTTACTCTTTGTGCTGAGCGAAAGCGAAAGGCGAGTGTGGTGATGCAAGAATGAACAGCGACCAAATTGAGGAAGAAGCCGCATTTTTCAGATCCTTATATGATGGGTTAGAAGCTCGTCGCGGGGGGGTTCCGTGGTCGGACGCTGAAGTTCCAGGGATGCTGTCCCGTGAGGGGTTGCGCCCACCGTATCCACGGTTTCAAGAAGAGTGACATTGGGATCTTAAAGGAACCCGCAACCCGTGGTGGTTGGAGATCGTTGATCCGCCTTCTACGATGACAACTTGAACAACAACCGTAAATTCGGCCCGGACATAGCCATCCGCTACCTTGGGCTGATAAAGCATAGCAAAGACGCCATTGGGGCATCGTCGGGGAACCCGGACCAAATAGGTACGCGTCCGTTACTGGATGACCGACGAAATAGATCTCAGCGAAGATGCACAGAACGCAGAAACTTATGTGCCAACAGTTCGGCCACCGTCGATTTGCCAGTGGCCATCATCCCTGTAATGCCGATCACTTCCGCATGATCTTGCATCCGCTTGTCATCGCTCATTCGGCGCTCACCTCTCGCTCTTTCAAGTTGTTACCCCCAGGTACCCAGCAGAAAGACGCCGAGAGCAATCCATCCGGCCGCTATTATCCGTCGCCGACCTTGAGTTTCTCTCAGCACTATAATCCCAAGAATGGTACCGAAGACGGTTCCCACTTCCCGCATGGGAGCTAGTTGGGCGACAGGTGCTCTATGTAGTGCCAGTAAAAACAGCAAATATGCGCCGGGTGACAGGATTCCACCCAGAACAATGGATTTCCCGTTACGAATCCATTCAGATTTTATAGCACGCGACCGCACCGCCCCCCATGATAGGGCGACCAGGTTCGCGAAATTGCCGGCGTCGTTCAACGTCACGGCCGGTATGTAGTGGAGAGTAACCTTATCGAACGTGGTATAACTCGTAATGGCTAGACCAACTAGAAGCGCTCGACCGGTAGATTTCGAGGGACGCCCATCATTCGTCCCTCGACAAAACCGCCAATCTCCTAACATCCAAATCCCAACGGAAATGGCGGCAATGGCAAACCATCCCACAATGGATAGCCGCTCGCCCAAGATCAGTATCCCGAGCATCGGCACTAGGATGGGGCTGACGCTACGCATCAGGGGATACACCTGAGAAAACTCCCCACTCTCATATGTGCGCACTAACAACATCACGTAGATCCCATGTAAGAGTGCCGAGAGGATCAGAAACATCCACCCCTGGAGCGGGATTTGACGATGCTTAATGGCTCCCACTGCCCAGGGTAAAAACACGATGACAGCGACCCACTGAAGCGACCATAGAAATACCCCTTTGTTGAGGCTTCGTTTGGCAAAAAGGTTCCACACAGCGTTTAACAGCCCGGACGTGATAACCAAAACCAACGCGATAGGAAACACAACGAGCCTCCTCATTTGGGAGACTCTTCAGGGGTTACCGCGGCGCCGACATCAATAACACCGGCGCGCTCCGCGGTAGGACACCTTCTTCTATCCGGACTGTACCGTCGGCACGGGATTCGCACCCGTTCCTGCCTTTCACCCCTAAACGGAGATCGAGGCTCGTGGGCTTGTCACAATTGACTTACCACCGATCGGGAATTGGCCATGAACGGCCTCACCCTGCCCTGAAGGTCAAACATTTCATTAATGTTAGATTAGCATAAGAAGATAAGCGGATCACTCGGAATTTCGGGTTGGCTTTAGCCATTGCGTCCAATTCTGCCTACCCGACCTTCTGAAAACAATTGTGACATCACCATTGGGCTCCCGACGTCCAACCGCTAATTCCACCCGTACGCCATAAACCAGTTTTCTTGTTGATAATTCTTCAGGGCATGTTTCACGTATGGAATGGTGTTATTGGGGAGATTATCGAGAGCATGCCAGCTTAAATCGTCACATTTGTGGGGTTCGGCATTCGTAATCACTCCATCCCAACGGGTTGCCGTCAAGAAAAAATCGATACGTTCATCATAATCTCGTCGGTGCATTACCCCCACCACATCTAAATCCTCGGAATGGATGCGGATGCCGCATTCTTCTTCGGCTTCGCGGATGGCAGCATGGGTTACGCTCTCTCCACCATCTAAATGCCCCGCCGGCACACTATAATTACCATCCTCATAGCCCGTATTAAAACGCCGAAGTAGCAATACGTACGGGCCCCGGATTAAGAACAAGTGCACTGCGCCAATGAGTTTAAATCGTTCCACAATGCGGAGTCCTCCTCACCGTTAGCGCTGAATGAAACGCATCACTTGTTGGACTCTAGCTTACACGAACTCGGGAGATCGAAATTCGACATTTTCGGAGGCTCTGGAGTACGTGACGTTTTGGTTATGGGGTCCGTTTATAAGTTAATGAAGACTCTGAGGAGGTTGGACGTGTGTCTATACGCAAGAAATTCGTCATAGGTGTCGCGGCGATGGGCGCGATTTTGAGTCTGGTTGGATGTGGTCAAAACGCCCCATTGAGAGCAATTGGAACGCCACTCCAGTGGGGTCCCCAGCTTGAAGGAACCATTACCTCCATCCAACCTGGCTCCTCTACCCAGGTGACGCTATCGCACGTTCAAGAAGCCTTGACGACGGACGGCAGGTTTCACCACTATGCCTCCATGGTCGTGACCATTGGTCCAGGTCGGTGGATCGCTCCTCAGCATTGGCAGGGAGCCCATGATTCCATGGATCTTTTTGTGGGAGAAGCAATCGCTGCAACTCCAAAGCATATCGCCAGTACCATCGCCGGCCAGCCTCATGGATATTCCGGGGTTATCCGCCAGATACAAGGAACTCTCGTAACCTTGCAAAAGACTCAGTATATCGGGGACACCAGCACCGGTCACGCTATTGCGCGGCTCATGCCTGTGTTGACCACATTTCATGTGGCCCCCTACAGCAAATTTCTCTGGGAAGGCAATGCTCATCCCTCATTTTTACCCCGTCAGCTTAAAGTGGGTCAATATGTCGATGGGCTATGGGAAGGGGCCGCCGCGTATCCGGTCATCGATCAATGGACCCTTTTCCCCTCTGCTAACGCCTTTGACGGGAGTGTACTGGAATCGCCGCATTACGCCAAATTGACCCACGAACCACCGGGCAGCACAACTCCTAAGGCCACGAAAACCACACCATCGAGCCGTTAACCACCCTGCGTCTGGCCCTACTTTGGCCCCATTGCGCCGTCAACGCACCTATGGAGGCGTTTAGTAATGGGCTATCAACTTCCTCGCGATGCTGAGTATTACCACCTTCTCAACCACCGTTCGGGTTCCGAGGTGTAAACTAAATTTTGGAGAAAGATGGCGGCCTGGTAAGAGAGTGTTTATCGTACCCGCTAGGCTCTCCCATAGTGAGCGATCATGAAGTAGAGAGGGGTCTTGGCATGCAACCCATCATCTTCCGACAAGCGCGGGCACAGGACGCTGTCGTCGTAGCGCAACAGCTAGGGGAGTACTATAGCGAGGCAACGGGAAATGCCCCTGTCGGAGACAGCTTTATGGATCGGGTGTTGATGGTCGTTTGTCAGGCCATTGAACAGCGCGACGCAACCATTTGGATCGCGGAGAGCAAGGGTCGCCTCATATCTATTGTCTGGGTCACACACATTTCCAAGGTGCCGTGGCCCGGTCCAGGAGCGTACCGCTGGGCTTACATAACCGACGCGTATACGTCCCCCCATACCGCGGGCACGGCATGGGCTCTCGGTTGATGAGGCGAATCCAACAGTGGGCACAAGACGAAGGTTTGAACCTTCTTATTCTGTGCCCAAACGACTTCGAGGATCGGTATCGGCGGTTGGGATTTGCTCCAGAACCCGAAGTGTTGGTGTGGCACCCCACAGGAAGCATTCGTCAAGACTATGCGAATAGTGAGCATTCCACCGCGTTGCGGAACCTCGGTGACGATGACGAGGATTGGGAACGGCTAGCAAAGTGGTTTGCGAACCCACACGTTCGCGAGTTCTACCGCGAGGACTCCGATATCCAGCAGGTCCAGGCGAAATTTGGGCCCCGTACGTACACGGGTTCTCGCGTCCGTCCTCGCGTTATCCTTCACGATGGGATTCCGATCGGCTATGCACAATTCTATCCGTTGACCGAAGAGGAAGTTCGCGCGTACCAACTGCCGAACACTATTCGCTGGGGCGGGTTCGACCTACTCATTGGAGACAAGACCTTGTGGGGTCGCGGGATTGGCAAAGCGGTCATACGACAGCTATTAGACGAGATTGTCGCTTTGGGACTGTCTCATGTGGCCATCGATACCGCGGATCACAATCTCCGGGCCATTGCATTATACCAAAAAATGGGATTTGAAATGGAGCGCGTATTAAAGAGATGGGAACTTAACCAAAGCAATGTCCTAATGATACAAGAACTGCATTAGTCTTAACTGTTTTCTTTCTTCCTCCTTTCTGCTTCCAATGCCCGGAACACCCCTAGTCCATTTGCTACGACAGGCGTTGCCATGAGATGATAGCTGTGGGGTGTTTTTGCCATCGAAGACTTAGACGATTTCACCGCTCGCCGAATCCGGGAGAATCGTGATATGACCGAGGAGGACCCGTTCTTTCAGCAATTCGGGGACCTGGAGCAATTGGTGTACACTGATGGCGCCTTAGACATGCGCATGAAGGAATTGATGGGTCTCGCGATCTCAATTGTCACACGATGCGACGAATGCGTGATGTACCATATGGTTCGTTGCGTGGAACTGTCGATTGACCGGGAAAAAATTCTCGAGTCGATCCACCTCGCGGTGCTGGCTGGGGGCTCAGTCACGTATCCGCAGGCTCGTACGGCGTTTCGCGTATTGGATAGCTTTACACCAACCACCTCCACCGAATCTGAGTGATCATGGATGGAGTATGGGCAAAACTGCGACGAAGCTCGGGATGCGGATCGATGAGGAAAAAACCACCCCCGAGCCTATGAGTTTTGCGGGGTTCATGCGGTGCTTGCCGGGCTAATAAGTCGAGGAGTCGGTGAAATCGGTGACTATAAACGAGCTTTCGTTTTTCGACGATATGATTGTCCCGGACAAAGGTCTTGTGATTAGGCAACCGTGGGCCGATATGATTGTAACAGGGGAAAAACAGTGGGAAATCCGTGGATTTCGATCCCACTTTCGAGGACCTATAGCTATCATAGCTGGTGGAACGGGAACGATACTAGGCACCTGTGAGTTGGTTAATTGCATTGGTCCACTGACCCTAGAGTGCTACAATTCCCACTCCCGGTTGCGTGGTTCACCTGACGAGGTGGTCGACCGATTACCCTACAAGAACACTTACGCTTGGCACATAGCAAAAGCAAGACAATTTTCGGTATCTGTGCCTTATGTCCATCCGATGGGTGCAGTAATTTGGGTCACGCTCTCGCCTGAGATGAGAGCTCAAGTCGTTCGCCAATGCATCGCGGAAAACACCCCGCGAGGAACTCGCTGCAATGCAGAGGGATGACGTATCACAACTGTGCTCCGCCACCGAAGAGTCCGTCTAGAAGTCTTTAGTCCATTGCGCCACACTTGTGTCAGAACCCTTCCGTCTACGTGACAACCTGCGTTTGGAAGGGCTTGAAGTGCCGACGCCACTCAAACCCAGGAGAAAGGCCACCACAACACCCGCGTAAAGCCATCCGATATTCGTAGCTCGCGAGCTAGATGGTTCCGAGTTGACGGATCCCGTAACCCCACACGAACCGTTAACTGGCTTCCACCGAACAGCGCCGTGTTCGACGCCCGAACCATAGGAATGCTTGACCGACACCTCGTAGAGGTTCTGAACTGTATCAGAGGCTCGGAGACGGGGGCAGGGCTTGATGCGTCTCCGCTGTCTTAATTGTGGGGGCTCTGCAATTGGATCAGCGGGTACCAAGCCGACTCGCCGAGCGCCGGGTGGATCAGATAGAGTGGTTGACCAGACTCTTGGCGGATGTCGGTTATTACTCCGTGCATGGCCAAGGGCGCGACCCAGACGGTGTCTCCGATGGTGGGTTCATCGGAACTGAGGCGTGGCGCAAGCTCGATCACATTTCCAGACAGATTGCGGGACAGCGGATCCGCCAAAAAAACGACAACACGCGCTACGTCATAGCCTATGGGATCTCGATAGGGCTTTTCTTCCACCGGAGGCGTCCAGGATTCTTTGCTAGCACCGCGGATATCGCTGGGGCAGACCATGGCACAGGTAATCCCGTGTCGCTGCTCCTCGAGGGCGATTGTGCGCGTCAGGGAGGCGAGCCCAGATTTAGCCACGGCGTAGGCACCCCGAAGTGCCCATCCTTGGTCCGTACCAGCCCCGACAAACCCCAAGTTGATAATGGCGCCGCCGCCTTGCCGTCTCATAATTGGAACGACGGCTTTGGTTAGCTCGAACGCAACTGTAAGGTTCGTTTGAAGAACGAAGTTCCAGTCGCGGGTTTCCGTTTGGGCAATCGTTGGATAGTCCCACAAATAGGGGCCGAGGTTATTGACGAGGAGGTCGATGCGGCCCCACTCCTGCATGACCTTATCGACCCAGTGGGCACTGTCACCAGAAACCGTCAGATCGCCGTGGTGCGTAAGCCACGGGGCGTTGACGGCCTCGACATTCTCGGGTGTCTGCGTGGTAGAGACGGAGACACGGTATTGACCTTCGCGCAGGACTTCCGAAATGGCATAGCCCACACCATGTAGCCCTGCGCTAACCATAGCTACCCGCATTATCGCTACGCCTCCTTGTACTGAGCCACCGCGGCCGACTTGAACTCTTGCATGCTAGAAATGATATCAGCCTTCGATGTCGGCAGCAATGACACTTTGACTAGTTTTCCGCGGGGTATGATCCCCGTGATCTGTTCGCCCCCAATGGGGATAAGCACATAGCGTGTGAAATGACTGACGGTGCGATGCACAATGTGGGGAAAGAGGGATTCCTGGACCAGGGGTGTGCGCGGATAGAA
>JAJYPK010000116.1 GCA_021795465.1 Bacillota bacterium | reverse complement strand
CAACGGGCCTAAGCCGGCCAGTATGCCAACCGTTTTCCCCAATTCCTACACTTCCTTCACTAACGGCCGGCAAGCCTTTTATTGATACTGAATCCGCGGATCCACGACGGCATACAATAAGTCTGCAATCAGGTTCCCTAAAATGGTGAGTACCCCGATCATAATCACAATCCCCAAGAGAATCGGATAATCCCGTTGTTGGGCGGCGTTCCAGAACAAGAGCCCCATCCCCGGATAGTCGAAAATCATTTCAATGATCAGTGCGCCACTAAAGAGTGCGGGTAGCGACATCCCAACCAATGTAATCAGGGGTAGTAACGAATTCTTCAGAGCGTGGCGCATCATCACGGCGCACTCAGTCAGCCCTTTGGCCCGCGCTGTTCGAATATAATCTTGCGTGAGGGTTTCCGACATGGAAGAGCGCATATAGCGACCCCACCCTGCCACCGATCCAATCACCAAAACCGATACGGGTAGCACCATGTGGACGAGGTACGAACCGACCGTCGCATGGCCCAACAATGGGTTGTAGAGTCCTCCAGACGGAAACCACCCTAATCCGATCGAGAACACCGACACCATGAGTACGCCTAACCAAAACGTCGGCATGGCATAGAGAAAATACAGCACCGCGGTTAACGTGTGGTCCACCGGCCTGCCACGGTGCGCGGCTTGATAGACGCCGACAATAATCGCGATAACATGAGAAATTGCGATCGCGGTTACCACCAATATCAACGTACGAGGCAAGTTAAGAAGAATGAGGCTGGCTACGCTCTGATGATACGAATATGAATAGCCGAAATTCCCACGCACTAAGTGTCCGAGCCACACCATGTACTGCACCCATAACGGCTTATTCAAACCCAACGACCGATTAATTTGCGCAATGAGGGCTGGTGTGGCCTTATCACCCAGCATGACCACCGCCGGTCCCCCTGGGACCACATGGATTAAGAGAAAACTCGCAATCGACAACAGGATGAGGGTCGGGATGGCTTGGAACACCCGGTTCAGACTATATTTCATCATAGGGCTTTCCCTCCCCGATACGTCGCACTTAAACGCGTATCTAACGCGGCTCGAAGTCCGTCACCAATAAAGCTAATCGATAATATGGTCCATAGTACCGCTAGACCCGGTGGATAGATAAGCCACCAGGTGTGTTGCGGTAAGTACGCCATACTATCGGCCAGCATCGCTCCCCAATTAGGAATCGGTGGCGGAAGCCCCATACCCAGGAAACTTAAACTCGCAATGACTAAGACGGCATCCGCCACCATGAAGGTGGTGGCCACGATGACCGTCCCTAATATATTGGGAAACAAGTGGCGCACGGCAATGTGAATCGGCCGGGCTCCACTGGATACCGACGCTTCTACAAATAATCTGCGCTTGAGTGATAGCACTTCTGCCCGAACCAAGCGGCTCACTCCATGCCAAGAGGTAAAGGCGATGAGGAGCACCAAGAGCATCGGACTCGGAGTGACCAAAGAATCTAAGAATATCAGTAAGAATAGACCCGGAATGGCCCGCAACAAGTCGACAATCCGCATCATCAGGGCATCCAGCCACCCCCCCGCGTAACCCGCAATCAATCCATAGACGATGCCTATCACCATTGCTGAGATTGCCGCGGCAAATCCAACCTCTAAGGACGTTTGTCCCCCTAACATCAGGCGTGCCAACATATTACGCCCGAGGTTATTGGTACCCAATGGGAAATGGGCCGATGGTGGCTTTAACAGAGCCGTCAAGTGCAAGGTGTAGGGGCTCGCGCGATATAACAGAGGACCCAAAAATGAAAACCCAGTCAGCAGGATAACCCCCAGAATCCCCCAACGAGCCAAGGGATGGTGCCAGAAAATCCGCTGAAAGCGAGAGCCCGAGGGCTCTGGTAAGGACCAGAGCTCCTCCCCGGCTCCTGACTCTCCGACGTCGGTGGACTCACGATCTAACACTCGGCATCACCCCTCCCATAATTCCTTCACTTGGTGCAAGCGGATCCTTATTGACCCACCCACCAGTACTGAGGTGAAATCGAATCCGTGAAGTGGTTCGCGGACGAGCGCACGCCATGCACCGTCTTGGCCACTTCTCCGAGCCCTTTGGGTACGGGCATCCATAAGTTGGGCAGATGCTTGGCCGCGAACATTTGATAAGCATCTAATGCCTGTTGGGATGCCGCAGTGGTCGGTTGTGGCGTATGCGTCGCCGCAATCAAGGTGTTCATCGTCGAGTTGGAATAGCCATAGAAGTTATAGCCTCCCGTCGTCGCATACATACCTCCCCCGCTTGGATAACTACCTCCGTAACTCCATCCCAAGCCCGTCTGGATCTGCCATTTGGTGGGTTGATGGTGATACTGCAACATCGATGCAAATGGCAAGGGGCTTAAGGAAACATGAATTCCTTCTTTCGCCCAGTTCTGTTGCATGATTTGCACCATCGCAAGCGTGGTGCTACTCCCCGAATCGTATTGCATATTAAAGGACAACTTCTGTCCCTTACTGTTGGTCATCACCCCGCCCACCAGATGCCATCCGTTCTTCTCCAGCAGTTTTATTCCTTGCGTGGGGTTATATGGGTAAAGCGGCTGGGACAACTGTGGCGCCAAGAACGTACTCGGATGAAGTGGGACAGGCCCCGTCCCCGATACTCCCATGCCATTGTATAGGGCTTGAATAATCGCCGGTTGGTCAATCCCCATCTGCATCGCTTGGCGTACCGGTAAAGACCGCAAAATGCTACCCACTTGGGGGCTCTTAAAGTTTAGAATGGTGCGATCGATGCTGTAACTATAGGAGGTGTTGAGGGTATCATTGATTAGTTGCTTGCGGGTACTGTACATCGACAGCGGCAGATACCCGACTTGAACCGTCCCGGTTTTTAGTCCATTGACCTCGGAGGTTTCGGAGGTCTGATAGGCTAACACGAACTTATTGATGTACGGTTTATGTCCGTCGTAATGACTATTGGGTGTAAAGGTCCATGAGACATTTTGGACGGCTTTGGTCAAGCGAAATGGACCATCCACGACCTTGAAGAAATTGACGTTGTTGCCATTAGCCGCCAAGTATTTCAACTCTTGGTTCACATTGTTTGGATAGAGGTTCCACGCCTTTTCAGGTAATGGCATAAAGTCGCCAAGGCCGTTATACTCGAACCACTGTTGGTTAACGGGACTGGTCAAGGTAATTTGAAACGCGTGTGATCCGAGCACGGTGAAACTTTTAATCAACTGAGGAACTCCCCCCGATCCGGCTCCCGCGTATGGCCACGGAGCAGGAGCATTAGGAGAACTTGCCGCTTTGATCAGGTTCCAGGTAAATTGCACATCTTGGGCCGTCACCGGAGTCCCATTGGACCACTTCCACTTCGGGTTCATCTTAACCGTGTACACAGTCCCGGCTTTATTCCAGGTAATAGAACTCGCAATACTGCGGGATAGATCAATCGTGCCATTGGAAGCCACGTGAAAGAGTCCTTTATACATGAGGCTCGCAGACCAAGCATCATAGAGGCTGTTGTAGGCTACGGGCCGCAACGGTTGGTACCAGTTGATCGCCACTAAGGGACCCAATGCTTGAATGATAGTCCCTCCAGGAACCGGTTTATTCGTGCTGACCTTGGCCGATGGGGTAGCCTGAGACGTCCCGCATCCCGCCAGTGTCGCGGCGGTCAGACCTAATGCCGATGCCATAACAATCATTTTCGTACGATGGCGTAATCCTCGCATAATGATCCCCCTCTATATAATGGCGGCACGCAACGATGTGGATGCAATGCCCCTAATAAGCCCAAACCGCTGAACCCTTTGTTATTGTTTCACCGCGACATCGACCTGGTCGATGAGCACGGGCGGCACTTTTCCCGGCGCTATCTGCATCATCCCCTGGGCTATCCATTGCGGATCGTTGCCCACGTCAATCAATTGTTCGCGTAAGGCATCAAAGGCATTGACGCTTACCACAGCATTTTTGACGCGTCCCATGACCTCCCCTTTCTCAACCCAATACAAGTCGCTAGCATTCCCCGCGATATCGCCCCGCATGGGATTGGTGGGTCTCCCGCCAATCCATCCATTTAGGATCAGCACGCCAGGAAATCGTCGTAGAAGTTCGGACCACGTGCTTGGTCCCGGCGTCACCGTCACGTTAGCCGGAGCGGCTTGGATCGGCCCGTTCAACGTTCCTCGATACCCCATGCCTTTGGGTTCATGTCCTAATCGACGCGATGCATCACGGTCTAAGATAAAGTGTTTGAGTACCCCTTTGTCGATTAATGTATGGGTGGCGGTAGGAGTGCCTTCATCGTCGAACGGCCCACTTCTCGGCCCTTCCGGGAGGGTCGCATCACTCACGACGCTTATCGCAGTCGACAATACCGGTAGACCTTGCTGGTCTTCCCATGGAGAATTGCCCGCTACTAGAGCTGGTCCCGATAAACGTGCGAGAACCGGGTTCAATAGTCCCATGGCCACCGGTGGTAAAAACACCACAGGATACCGCCCACTCTGAATGACATAGTGAGAACGACCCCAATGAAACCGTGCCTGCAGTTCATCAAGAAGTTTTTGTCCATCCGGAATGCCATGGCCACTTAGTCGGGCTCCCGATACCCCATGAAAATCGGTGCCATCAACTTGTCTGCCGCCGGCTGTAAGTTCCCAGTATCCCCGCATCCATGCTGTCCGTCCGTTGCGCGACGTCACCATTTCAACAGTGTCTTCGTGATACGTTACGGTGACCACCGGACGAAAATCTGGCGAGAGCCCCTTGAGTCCTTCATACACGGCTCGAACTGTGGCATCGATGGAAGATAACCAGTCAGGGTCCCATCGTGAGACGATGGGCATTGTCCGGCCCCCAAGGATGTCTGAGACATCCATGGCCACTTCAACGCCGTGACGTAAGGCGTCACGCGCCTCTCGTTGCAAATCGTCCCATCCATCCAACCGCGATGTGGCCATTCCGAGACGGCCATTTTTCATCACCCGAACCGAACGCATGTATTCAGACCCGTGACGGACCATCGGGGCTTGGCCACCCTGCATCGTAAGAGACCAGGTTTGCCGATGCGACTCAGAGGCATCGCCCATTTCATCAGGTGCCCATCGCACCTCACCGATCAGTCCCTCGGTCCTGCGATATCCTATCATCGGCCGCGCCCTCCTACCAAACAGCGTTCAATACGCAGTGACGGTGCATGGTGACTGACGGGAAGTGGCATCTGTCCGGCCTTCCCGCACCCACCTCCGGATTCATAGCGGGTGAAATCGTTGCCTACGGCGGAGATGTTGGCTAAAGTGCTAAAGACATTTCCGGTAAGAACCGCATTGCGAAGCGGACGCGTTACTTGGCCGTCCTCGATGAGATAGGCTTCTGCCGCTAAAAACGTAAAGAGTTCACCATTAGTCTGTCCTCCCAAGCTCCCCTTAGCATAAATTCCCTTCGCAATGCCTTGAAAGAGATCTTCAAACGTGGTATCCCCGGGGGCTATCACGGTGTTCCGCATGCGCACAATCGGTGGAAAGCGATAGTGCAACGCTCGAGCGTTACCCGTCGGAGTCTCTCCAAACCGCGACGCGGTTTCCCGAGAATGCAGGCGGCCCACTAACACGCCATCCTTGATCAAATCAACATCTTCGGCAGAAACTCCTTCATCGTCGACAGGAAGATATCCGCGGCTCCCTGCATCCCGTCCCGTATCATAGATGTGAAGGTTTGCGGGCCCAAAATTCCTCCCCAAGTGCATTTGTGCCAGGAGGCCTGGATCTCCAACTTGGCCATCTGCTTCGCTCAAGTGTCCGAATGCCTCATGAGCAAACACACCCGCCAGGTGCGGATCCACCACGACGGTGTATTCGCCTCCCGCAATTTCTGGCGCATCGAGGAGACTAGCGGCGGTCATGGCAGCCTCGTGGACCTCGTCTTCGAGACCGCGCACCACACCAAAGTCATTTGATGAACCGAATGACACTCCACGTTGCGCAACCCCTTGACGATCGCGGGCAACTACCACAATGTTTCCGCCCAAATCTAATTTCTCTTGTTCAATGGCAGATCCACGGTTATTCACAAACCACAGATGGCGATAGCGATCAAAATAACGGGTGGTCACCGACTTAATGGTCGGATGCGCGGTTCGGGCGACATCGGCATAATGCAATAAAACTGCACCTTTCGTATCCAATGAAATAGCTAACGGATTCTCTTTCAACGCTAAGCGTTGAATCAAACGGATGCCGGAAACTTCCTTATTGGTCCGACCCGTTGAATGCACGCCATACCCGCTGGTAGCTAACATGATGGCTTCGTTAACATGGTCTCCCAAATTATCCCATCCATCAAAGTGCACGAATCCATATACCCCGTGTAAGAGTACCCGGACGTTTCCTCCGACGTCCACGGTGTGGATTTGACGCGTAATACGGTCGTTCAGGGTGTCAATCTGGGTTGTTTCGTTAATTTCCAGGCGAATTTCTAACTCGTCGACATCATCGCGCATTGCTAACGTTTGCAACGTGGCTAATACGCCGTCATCCGCAGCATGGTCTTGGGGCACCTTTCTCACCTCATTCACAACATTTAGTGTATTCGTCGTGTCCCGACACCACGAATGATCCACAGTATACGTCGCGATCCACGGGGATTCCTGCTGAGCCTATCTGAATTGCTTTTGTATCGAATCATTAAAAGTTTTTTCTAAAGGAATACGGATACAACCGGACGCTATGCTGAGTATCCACGAAGTTTCTTTACGGGATTATCAACCGACACGTCCTTCTGGCTCTCCCAAGTAACCGACCGGCTAGTCACGGGCCACGAGGTGGGACGTTGGCTGCTTTTGATGGACGAGATTCATTCTTTGCATTGCCTGGAGTGGTCGGGGAACACCTATACCAGGTCGTCGCCAAGTGGCAGATAGATACCTCGCCCTGGTCGGGTGGACGGTGGTGACCTATCGCAATCGTGCCACGCAACCGTTGGATCGTGCGACCAGAAGGTCGCATTTTAAATGCGGCGCAAGGTCTGAGTCTGGTGCGACCGCCCTCGTTAAGTGGAAGCTCTCGACCAAGCACCCTTTAGCAAACTTCCCGGTCCCCTTCGTTCCACTGCCATTACGCTGCTTCCTCACTATCTTTCCCGTATCCGGCTTTCGGGAGATGGGGGGATTTTGCCCATTCCGGACCGGACGGCTAGGATCTCACCCGACTCGGCTTCCCACAGGGTTTGCCGTTGTCCTCGTATCCTCCGTCAACGCACATTTTTCTTGTTCTTCCCCTTCGCCTTCTCCTTTGAAGAGTTTTGAGGTTAGGCTTTCGCCACTTTTACGGAGTTCATAGGGTTTGACGAGTTGGTAAAGCCCCCGAAATTTCTCATGGTAGGTCGTCTTAAGCCTCGATCCATGTCATGCTTCACGGTGTATAGGGTAATTAAGGCATCCATGCCGACACAGCGCCGAAAACACGTGCCCGTGATCTGACCCGCGATTTGGAGCATCTTCACCTTATTCACCACGTCCGCTTGGCTCTGGGGAATATGCGTCCCACGGTTAATCCGCTTGCCCGTTAAATGCGAATCCGCTGTGGCAATCGCGTGATGCTCCGGCATATGCACGATCTGGTAGGTCGCCGAATCGGAATTGATATGAGGCCCAAACCCGGGATGGTCCACCAGGTCCCTCCATGGCGGCCCGTCCTGCCCCGACTCGATGGCCCACAGCAGTCCATGGCCAGATACCGGGAGCCGGAAATCATCTCGCCGTGCGACACTATGAAAATAAAAAAAAAATTCACGGACAGTATTCCGGGATTGTCGAGGGAAAGGACGGAGAAAGTTACTCCCTCGATCCAACAATCAACTTAGTCGTTCTGACCATTTTTTGTTAATTCTGACCGGGACTTTTCTTGCGCATCAATATATGCAACGACGTTCATGGTAGGTAAAATTAGGGGAGATAGGGTACCTTTGCTTGTGATATCAGAAACCAATGATCGGAGATAGGGATAGAGAATAGCGATAAAATTGGCTTTATAGCGGGTTACGTCGTTCGATAATCCCGAGTCATCAGTTTCATCAGACAAAAGTTCGAAGAGTCCAGCAAGAGATGCGGAAACAAAAATAGAACTGTCTTTTAAACTTGCGTCGCCAACAGTAAGATTCAGCGTAACCCACAAGTGACCTTCAGTTCTTGGTTCGACTGTGTAATCAAAGTACGGGATCAGGCTGTCTTCTCCCTCATAAAAGGGATTATACTTAAAATCCACTTTTGTCACATGGTATTGTTGAAATTGGATCTGAGCTAGCACTATCCCACCGCCGGGAGATCAGAAATAGTGTACGAATCACAGGTGTTGTGGACTTGTTTCGCTACTGGATGGCGAACTGTAAAGTCTGCATTCCAAACTATATCGTTTGCATCTTCTAACGCGACGATTTCCGAAACAGAATAGCCGCATATAATTTGCACCATGTCAGCCGCAGCTAAATGAACGTGCTCAGTCGATGTCTGGATGACAAAAGGCGTTGCAGACGGAGTCATTTCAATATCCACTTCGTACTGTTGTGCAGTCTGTAAAATTTTCTCCATCGATAACCTTGTCATGATTATATCTCCCTCTAGTGTGTCGTTTTCAGTATACACATCTTCGTACTCATCTAGTAGTCATGTAAGTTTTGGGAAGTCTAAAATCTTAGACTTGCGAGGAGTTTGACGCGAACCGTGGTCCTTCCAGTAAAGCTTCGGATCTCCATCAAAAACAATAGCGTCACGAACACAGACTTGCGTTCCTTGCAAATTCAAACCCAAGGGAACCGGAAGTTCATTGAGGCTCTTTGATGGCACGCTGAATGTCCGTTGAATTACAGGATAGTCTTTAACAGGCAACAACGCAAAGATAAAATGTCTCGCGTGCGCTTCACTTATAAACCGCATTGTGATTTTTTGGAACTCTGGTTCATGGGCTATTAAAAAGTCCTTGAGTTTTAGCATTCCTTCCCGCGTATCCAAATTTAAAAATCGACTGTGTGCAATTGAGATAACCGCCTCTACCACACAAGCAATCCTTTGACCCTGTTTAACATTTGCATTGCCGAAAACCGCCCATATCTGTGCTTGAACGGGATCTTCACGAAAAAAATATAGGCCATGGCCCAACCAATCATTTTGTCGTTGGGGCGCCGGCACTTGAAACCCACTAGCACAAATCTCCTCTGCCGCCGCGTCGTCTGTACCATGATATGCATAAAACTTATAAATACGTTCCAAAGGCAACACCCATCTCAGTCCACTATTTCCACTATATATAGTTATGATATTTACTAAACCATAGCCGAATGTATTGGTCAAGATTGAGAGGTGGTAAACCTTATAATCTCGCAGACGCGGCAAGAGTCGAACCCACATTGGCGGTTTTGGGTCAGTTCCCGCAGCAGACCTTGATTGTCACGGTACGCATCTTTATTGGGTGTGGCTCTTCTGGAGGTTAAGAGCACATCTGTTCGCAAAGTGAAAGTGTCACTGAGAAGAAGCAATTTGCACCTCAGAGCGCCGACGCATATTTTAGCTAAACGCGCAGGGGTTTCGCAACACCGACCATTGCGTCCAACAACGTTGTCGAGTACCATCCAGAGCTCTTCGCTCAAGCCGAGATCATGGTTGTTTTGACCAATTCTTTTTGTCCTGGCCGGCGATGGGCTGATATTGTCGGATGAATCTCTTGCATTGCAAATGCACATTGCCGTGGAAGAAAGCATGGGTGTTCCCGTGTGGCAAGGTGTATTGCCGATGAGTACCGATGACGCCCTCACAAAAATCGATAACGCTTATAAGCGCGGAGCACACGCCGTAATTGTCTCGGGACCCCGGAACCCATCCAAATGGCACACCGATCGCGAGCACTCCCCTTTACCCATTATCGTTTACGATGAGCCCAAACTTAGTGCCCGTTTTCCTACTGATGTCGTGGTGGACCTTCTTCGGCATCCCTCAGTGGCGGGATATAAGGATAGTACAAAGGACCTCATACACGCGTCTCTAGTACTTTCCAAACTCCCACACCTCGCCTATTACTCGGGTAGCGATGGGCTCACGTGGCCGCTTATGGCGCTCGGCGCCTGCGGTGTTATCTCCCTATTGGTCGATCCATTCCCGACATTACTAAGAGAGCTTGTCGATAATGCTAGAGCTTTCCATGTATCGATGGCTCGTACGCTTCATCACTGTATCGTCGAAATACGCCAAGTGCTCACACGATGGCCCAACCAAGCGGGATACAAAAGTGTGTTACAAGCCTATGGGGTGGGACAGGGATCCGTCGTTACGCAGGGGTTCGAGCCCTCACAGCTATTGGCCGACATTCAGAGGGTACAAACCCGGTTTCCTGCGATAGCTATCAGGCCTTTTGGTACGTAGTGCCTCGTTCCCGTTTCGTACTGATCATCAACGGACACGGCCATCCGTTGATGATCAGTGCGAGCTCGATCCATCTCCATCCTGGCGCAACTTAGACGGCA
>JAJYPK010000011.1 GCA_021795465.1 Bacillota bacterium | reverse complement strand
CTTAAAGATGTCGACCTCTCAGAAGAGGTCGATCGGGACACCGACGAAGCGGAACTCATCGCGCGTCGCCCACTTTTTGAATAACGGAGGAGAGATCGTGGAGTCGATGTTAGGCTCGGGGGGCAGTGTAGAAGACAAGGCGCGTCGGCTCTTTGGCCAAGTCATGCGAGATCGACGGACGAGCCCTCATGCCCGCCTCGGCGGTCAACTGCCGGACTTCTTATCGGAATATCTCCTCGGCCTCTATGGCATGGCTGATGCCAGTCGGATCGTGGAGGCTCACTTCCCTACGACGCGCAATCGGCAGATATTAAAATATAAACTGGTGAATGATGGTGCCGTGGACCTATTGGATTATCTCGAAGTTTCGATCGATATCGAGTCGGGAGAGACCACGGGAAATCTCGTCGCATTTCAGCACGCCTTTACCGTGCAAGCATCCATTCTGAACGAGTTCCCAGATTTGCTTAGTGGTGGCCTTTGGGGCCGGGTTAGGGTGAGCCGATTGTCCCAGGCGGTCCTCACTCCCGGCGAAGCGCTCGCGGTACCCATCTCGATAGATGAAGACGAAGATGAAGAGATGCTTTCGGAGGACGATGGTGCGGCGTGGTTTTCTCAGCATCGTCCCATTATTACGATGTTTGAACCTTACCAGGCGTCAGTCGATGTCGAACGTTTTGTCAAGGCTCGTCAACACTTTTCCACCGAGGAATGGATCGATATATTGCTGGCTGCCGCTGGATATAATCCGGAATGGATACGGGATCGACCAGACGGAAAGCGCCTGACTCGATTATACCTTCTGCGATTAATCCCTTTGGTCGAAAGGAACGTCAATCTTCTTGAATTAGGGCCAAAGAATACCGGTAAGACACACTTACTCCGCAATCTATCTCCGTATGCATTTACTGTGGCTGGGGGTGGATCGACGCCCGCCAACCTCTTTGTGAACCTAACGACGGGACGCCCCGGCCTTATTCAAAGCCGTCGGGTGATCATTTTCGACGAGGTTTCACGGGTGCAGTTTAGCCATAACCCGGCCACGTTAAGCCTCTTAAAAGACTATATGGAGAGTGGGCAATTTTCTCGGGGTCGCGCCTCCTACGGCGCGGACACCTCGCTGGTTTTTCTTGGTAACTTAGAGGTTGAAGGACGGCACCCCTCGGCCCGCTATCGGCATCTCTTTGAGGTCTTGCCACGAGGACTGCAAGAGACTGCGGTGTTGGATCGTTTACACGGATTCATCCCGGGCTGGGAATTTCCTAAATTGACGCCCGAGTCTCTCGAACCAGCGCAATCCTTGGCGTCTGATTACTTCGGCGAAGTGTTGTTGGCTCTCCGTGATTGGCCCTATGACGATGTATGGGAGGGGATCCAAAAACGTTGGCCGCTACCCTCCAACCTGACTCGACGCGACGTCACGGCTTTGGACCGACTCGGTCGGGCTTTGTTCAAACTCGTATTTCCCGATGGCGTGATTGATACCACGGTTGCTGAAGACCTTTTGGGGATGGCGGCCGAGTCACGACAGCGTGTCCATGAACAACTCATCAAGATGGAACCGGGCGAGTTCGCCCCGTATCCCGTAGCGTATCAGGGAATATCGGTACGAAGCGATGGGCGCACACGCATTGAAACCCCCATCGACCGGCAATTGAATCAGGCACCGCGGCCAGGGGAATGCACGACCGTGGTGGCAGAGGTTGACCCGGCAAGTGGAACGGTGAGCACCGAAGTCGCTATAGTGCAGGTCGTGATGGCCGAGAGAAGTCCCCATAGACCACGGGTGTTTTCAGACGATGGCTTGCGCGGTGGGGAGGCGGTCTTTCGTGTGGCCGAGTTCTTTTTAAGTTCTCACGGGCATCGGTTGGGCCTCGATAATGCGGTACGCTGGGAGGGGTTAGGTGTGCAATGGACCGGCGGTCCTGGTGACCTTAAGGGGCGAGGTGAACTGGGACTGGTGATGGCGGTGGTCTCAACCTGGTTGCGAAAGCCTCTGGCATCCTCATTAGCCGTGATTGGAGGATTGACGCTTGCCGGGGATGTCATTGCGCCAGCGGAAATCGTCGCATTGGTGATGGCGGCTTTGAATCGAGGGCGCCAGACTATCGTACTGCCAGAAGGAAGTCCCATCGAGCTGTTGGAGGAAACCTTTGTCGAAACCTTTGGCAAGATTCATTGGGTCCCTGTCTCTAACGCATCTCAGGCACTACGGTGGGCATTTGTGCATTGAGTGTAGGAGTCCCAATAAAAAGTGGGACGCGCGCTCAAACCAAGCATTTGCTTGCCGCGAGAGTGACGACAGCTTAGACGGAGACTTGCGGTTTGACCCCGGCATCGTAAATGAACGATCTCCTATTCGCGGCACCACAATGAACATCTTTTGGACGGGATCGGTTTATCAATTGATCAATGGAGAGTGACGTATGAACGTATTGTTTATATCGGGATTTAATCTCATGAGCCACCGATTTTTTTCACCCCAGCTCGCCTCACCCGATGCCGTATTCGTCGAAGCGAGTGACGTCGTAGGCTCGAGGCATACCTGGGACCAGCGCTTACATGAGGATGAGACGCCGTGGACCATCGTCGGACATTCTGCCGGGGCGGTCTTGGCTTTGGATTTGGCCGCTAAACATCCTAATGTCAAGCAAGTTGTCACGCTGTCGCTGAGTGTGAAATCCTTACCCATGTTAGGACGTTTAGTGGTCTGGAGTCAGTCCCTCTTCGATCGTGCCTTGGAGGCGGGGGAATATCCCCCCTCGACGCTCGAACCCGAGGTCCTCGCGACGCTGTACACCGGTACTCGCATACCGGCCCGAACCGTTCTGATTGTCAACCAGATGCGTGGCGGGGTGTTAAACATGCTGACGGCGTGGAACGGGACATACCGAAACATCCTTGGCGAAATGGACTTGCCTGGCGCCTTGGACACCCATCACCTCTTGCTACAAAACGGTTGCGAGTCGGTCGTGATCCAAGGGGCGGGTCACCTTGCTGCTGCCGAATCGCCGGCGGAATTGGCAAAGATCTTGTTGCCCAGGACCAGGTGACGGGCACGGAACGCGGTCGCTGGCGAAGGAAACCCGACTCGTTAGTCTTCGGCAATCAGGACCTTCGTGTATGGAGCAACATTGTCAACAAAATGAGAATCAATCCCGGAGTCGGTGATGATCGCTGTAAATTCTCGCCACTCAGCAAACTGGAAGGTACTCAGCGACCCGGTTTTTGACGAATCGACCACGAGATATCGCGAGCGGGAAGCTTCCAGCATCGAGCGTTTGATTTCCACCTCTTGCATCGTGGACGTGGATGGACCTGAAAATTGCGCGATACTGTTGGCGCCGACAAAGCATACGTCGCTGGCGACCTCATGGACGGATCGGGTTGCCCAATATCCCACAAGATCTTGGCTGATCTGGCGGACTTCGCCCCCCGTCATCACCAAAGTCACCCCGGGCGCGCTGGCTAAGACCGGGACAATGCTCAGCGAGTTCGTGACCACCGTGATGTCGGCGCGCAAGGACAATAGCTTGGCAATGGCTAAATTGGTACTGCCGCCGTCGAGCATGGTGACATGCCGACCAATTAACGAGACGGCCACGCGGGCAATGGCGGCCTTTTGGGACCGATGGAGGGTGCTGGTTTCTGAGTAGGGTAACTCTCGCAGATCGTTGACATAGATGGCCCCGCCATGAGTTTTTTTGGCCACGCCCATCTTTTCTAGATGCGTGATGTCCTTGCGAATCGTTTCCGTCGTCACATCATACTGCAAAGCCAAGTCTTTAACCACGAGCTTTCCGTCTTGGACTAGTCGTTGGGCTAACTCGCGACGCCTCTCGTCTACCATTTCTCGATCCTCCTGGGGTGATACCCCGATTATAGAACAACGGTGAAATTATTTATGACAATATTACCACTTGGTTTTAAGCCGGAAAACCAATATAATTGGTTGGTAATATATTGACATCGTAGAAAATGAATGACAGGATACCAATGTAAGGGAATTGTATGAGTTTACAGTGAACTTGGTAACCCCGAAAGGAGTAAGAATGTCATGAAGAAAGTACTTGCGTTGATGGGGGCTACGTCCCTCGTGGGAATGGGGTTGGCCGGTTGCGGTACGTCTACCTCGGGCTCGGGTGGTAAGGTTGTGTTGACTGTCGCGACGGTCAACAACTCCCAGATGGTGCAAATGGAACAATTGACGAAGAAGGTATTCGAAAAGAAATACCCAAATATCCAAGTCAAGTTCGATACCTTGCCGGAAAACCAATTGCGTCCAAAAATTACCGAAGACGTGGCCACGAATTCCGGGCAGTTTGATTTAGTCACGATTGGCAACTATGAGACGCCAATTTGGGCGAAAAACGGGTGGATTACCAACCTGACACCGAAGTTTAACGCCATGTCCGCCAATGCCAAGGCCTCGTATAAGTACAGTGACTTAATCAAGCCGGTGATGCAGTCACTCCAATATAACCATAGCACCTATGCGGTGCCGTTCTATGCAGAAAGCAGTATGATCATGTACAACAAGGCGATCTTTAAGAAAGATCACTTAGTTATGCCTTTGCATCCGACCTGGGCCCAAATCCAGACATTGGCCAGGAAAGCCAATAACCCGAGTCAGGGTATCGCTGGCATCGTGTTGCGTGGCCAATCCGGCTGGGGGATGAATTTAGCGCCATTGGATACGGTGATCAATACCTTCGGGGGTCGATGGTTTAACCGGCACTGGCAACCTCGATTGACCAGCCCGGCGGTTAACCAGGCTGTATCATTTTACACCAACCTATTGCAAAAGTACGGAGAACCCTCACCGGCCACGACGGGATGGCAGACGGCTCTAAGCCTTATGTCGCACGGAAAAGCGGCAATGTATTACGATGCTACTTCGGAAGCGGGGGTCTTAGAAACACCCTCGCAATCGTCTATCGCGGGCAATGTGGGATTTGCCTATGCACCGGTTGCCAAGACGTCCCATGGGAGTCATTGGTTGTGGTCTTGGGCACTCGCCATGGTAAAGAACAGTCCGCATCCTAACGCTGCGTTCAAATTCATGACCTGGGCCACCAGTCCCCAATACTTGACACTGGCCGGGAAAACCTTTGGATGGGCCAATGTTCCTCCCGGCACGCGGTACTCGATTTACAGCAATCCGCACTATCAGAAGGCGGCACCGTTTGCGCATATTACCTTGAAATCGATCGACACCGCGACACCAGACAGCCCGACCTTAAAACCGGTCCCCTACACGGGCGTGCAGTTCGTGGAAATCCCTCAATTTTCTACCCTTGGAGACCAAGTCAGTCAAGATGTGTCTTCGGCCATTGCGGGTCGGATTAGTGTCAAGAGCGCCCTGCAACAAGCTCAACAGCAAGCCAAAACGCTTGTTAACGCGCAAAACACCAAAGGATTCTAACAAGGCAATATCACAGGGAGGACTGCTTGATGGCTCAAGTGTCAACAAAGTCAGACAACTCTAATGTCGGAAGGTCTTTAGTCAAGGCTGGTGCGTCTATCCAACGACGGACCGTCATGCATCTACCCTCCCTGTTGTTTTTGCTGCTGGCTACTCAGTTACCTTTTGTTTACGCCTTATGGATTAGCTTACACGCGTGGAATCTCATGGAACCGGCTCTTGGACGTCCCTTGATTTGGTTTGGCAATTATGCCAATGAATTGTTTCATGATCCGGCCTTTTGGCCGTCCGTCGCGAATACCGCTAAACTGGTCTTTGGGGCGCTTATCGTATCGGTGGTCTTGGGGACTTTATTAGCTTTGATGCTCCATCGCCAATTCCGAGGCCGGGCGCTTTTGAGAACCGCGATCCTCATCCCTTTCTTGGTCACGCCGGTAGTCAGTGCGGTGGTATGGAAGAACCTGATCTTAAGCCCGTCGTTTGGCCTGTTGGACTGGGTGGTAAGGATTTTTGGAGGCGCCTCGGTGCCGTGGCTGTCGCGGTTCCCTATGTTGAGTATGATTGCTATGACGTCATGGCAATGGACCCCATTCTTCGTACTGGTACTCATTGCCGGGTTGCAATCGGTGTCGGACGAGGTACTGGAGGCAGCGCAAGTCGATGGTGCGCGACGCTGGACTGTCTGGTGGCGCATCACGCTGCCACACCTGCAACACTACTATGAGGTGGCGATCCTCCTGGGGACGATATTTATTTTCCAAACCTTCGGCAAGACCTATTTGGCGACAGGCGGTGGCCCGGGGATCCAAACCACCACCCTACCTTACTACACATACAAAGTAGCGTTTCAATACTGGCAGGTAGGACAAGCGGCCGCGATAGGGGTCTTTGGCGTTATCTTGGCGATTGTTTTTGCTCAAATTATGGTGCGGTATTTCGCCCAAGGAACAGAGGGAGTTGAATAATATGCGGGTGCGGTGGAAAGCATCTATTCTCACATCGGTCACATATTTCATCGTTATTCTCTTCATTTTTCCCGCCATTTGGATGCTGTTGACGGGACTCAAGACGGAACGAGCGGCTTATTCGTCTACGCCATCGTTGCTTTTCAAGCCAACCTTGACCCAATTCGCACTCGCCTGGCATTCTAACTTTTTGTTTTATCTAGGTCACAGCGTCACCGCCTCGCTGGTGTCGACCGCAATTGCCATTGTCTTGGGGATTCCGGCGGCCTACGCCATGGTGTTTCACTTACCTAAGAAAGCCTCGAAAAATATGCTGTTCTTCGTCTTGTCCACACGGTTCATGCCCTTTGCAGCGATTATTGTTCCTCTGTATATCATCTTTTTGCATCTTCATCTGCTCGATACCCTGCAAAGTCTTATCATCGTGTACACAGCGATGAATGTACCCCTCATCATTTGGATGGCGCGGTCGTACTTTATGGACCTGCCGGTGGGCATTATTGAAGCGGCGCGGATTGACGGATGCACCCCGTATCAAACCTTGTTACGGGTTGCGGTGCCGCTTTCCTCATCGGGCCTCACGGCATCCGCACTCTTAGCGATAATCTTCTCGTGGAATGATTTTTTCTTCGCGGTCAACCTAACTTTTACCAAGTCGACCACTCTGCCCATTATGATGTCGTCGTTTATGAGCAGTGAAAGCCTATTCCTCGCTAAAGTGTCCGCATTAGGGGTCTTGATCGGGGTGGTCCCGATTGTTTTGGGGCTATATGCTCAGCGACACATCGTCCGGGGGCTAACGGCTGGCGCCGTTAAATGAGGAGGGGTTCTTTTGATACTGATTCTGTCCCTTAATACATCGCTCGACCGCATCCTGGTGTTAGATGACTTCACCCTAGGCGCTGTGAACCGGGTGCACCAAGAGCGGTGGGTCAGCGGCGGTAAAGGGCTCAATGTCTTAAAGATGATGAATACCCTAGGAATACCGGCGCATGCCATTACTGCCGTGGGAAATCTGACGGGGCGCATCATCCATGAACTCTTGAACCATGAGGGTGTCGGGAGCCTCTGTTCAGTGGTGACCATTAAGGACTCCTCACGGATTTGTGACGTCTTCGTGACGCCCGAAAACGGGGCGTCAACCGTAGTAAACTCGGTGGGACCCCAGATTACCCGGGATGAGCTTGCTGTCCTGGCGGATCGGATCCACGACCAAAGCCCGGATGCCGAATATCTGGTGCTTACAGGGAGCCTCCCGCCCGGCACCCCGCCAGATTTTTACGCAAGGCTTGTCGAACAGGCCCAGGGGGAAAAAGTTCGTACCGTAGTGGATGCCACCGGGACGTCACTCACGTTAGCCGTCGCGAAGCGTCCCTGGTTGGTTAAGGTTAACCTGGCTGAATTTATGGAGATTGCCCTCGACTTAACCACTGCGTACGGGGTTCCGCTGGCTGACAACCCGCAGACCTGGTATGGGTCGATTGCACCACTCTGTGCCGCCCTCGAAAAGCAGGGCACCAATGTGGTGGTTACCAATGGCCAGGAAGGGGCGGCGGCGTGGACCCATGACGGCTATTGGACGGTGGCCTCATTGCCGATTAGGGTGCGGAATGCAGTGGGATCCGGCGATGCATTTTTGGCGGGGTTTGTAGGGGAGTTTGCGGAATCCCAAGACTATCGCGAGGCGCTCTGCTGCGGTGCCGCCGCGGCCTCTAGCAATGCGATGAATATTTTCCCCGAGATAGAAAAGAGAGAGGCCATTCGAGATTTGGCCCGATCCGTGGCGGTGAACGTGTTGGTTGAAGTGGAGAAATTCTTGTGAATGCCTATCTAGGGCTAGACATTGGTACCACGCACATGAAGGCGATAATCGTGAACGAAGCGGGCGAGATCCTCGCGCAAAGTGCGACCGATACCCCCGTGAGCACCGATTCCTGGGGTGTGGTCCATGAAGCGGATGCCTTAGTCATTGCGGCTAAGAACATCACTAAAGCAGTCGTAAGCCAGGTCGGTGATGCGACAATCCAAGGCCTATCGGTGGCCAGTATCGGGGAAGAGGGATTTTTTCTCGATGATTACGGCATTCCCATCTATCCTGCCATCGCCTGGTTTGAACATCGAATGACCGCCAGTCACGAGGACTGGCGCACGCGCCATCCGGATGCCAGGGTTCGGACCGGACTTGTGGCGAAGCCTAGCTATTCGCTCTTCAAATGGCTGTGGATGAAAGACACCATTCCAGGCTTATGGGACCGTATCCGCATGTGGGTCCCCGTCAGCGAGTACATTGGATTCCTGCTTACGGGTCAGTTATGTATCAGTTATTCACAAGCCGCGCGTACCTACGTGTTTGATCCGGCACACCGCGACTGGATCACGTCTTGGGTGCAAGAAGTCCTGCCGGATGGGGTCAAGCAATTACCGCCCATTGTCCCCTCGGGCAAGATACTAGGCTATACGGGGACGTCGGCCCAAGATTGGGGTCTCGGCCCAGATGTAGCCGTCGTGGTCGGGGGACACGATCATCCGGTGGGAGCCATTGGCGCGGGCGTTGTAGATTCTTCTGCGATGCTTGATTCGATGGGGACCGCGGAACTCCTCTATTGGCCGGTGGCGACGTTGTCTGGAGTCAGCATGCAAGGAGCATTCGAATATGGATATACCGGATACCCATCGGGTCCCTATTACATCGCGAGTGGCACGTATACCGGCATGATGACGACGACCCTCAGTCGACTCTTTGCCGTGGACCTTGGCCGTCTCAGCGGCGCGCCGACGACAGCAATACCAGAACCTTCTCTGCTTGTGATGCCTAACCATCTCGGGGAAAAGCCGGGTTTTGATATTCGAGGGCTCACACCTGGCACCACCTCGGAGGATATCATGCTGGCCGCACTGGTTTCGAGCGCCATGGTGATACGCTGGGCGCTCGAGCATATACCGGGGGCAGCATCGGTCGATCCGGCCCTGGTCGTGATTGGGGGAGGGGCAACTCCGCTTTCGCTCCGATTAAAGGCGGATATTTTGCAACGACCGGTGTATGCGGTTCGAGGCACGGAAATTGTGGCGTTGGGGGCCGCGCAAATCGCCCGGAAATCCTTAACCGGCAGAGAGAACCTAGCGATTGCCCGACACACGGTCAATCCGGATTCAAGCCGCGCGTCCTATTACAATAGAGTGTTTGACGAATTTCTAGCCAATTGGCGGGGGAAGGAATGAAGGCATGACCGAAAATGTCGCATGGGTCCTAACAGGGCGCGAAACATTTGCCTGGGAAGCGTCAAATTTGGGAGATGTGCGCCCGCATTGGGCGCGTGTCAAGACGGCGTATTGCGGAATCTGTGGATCGGATCTGCATTCCTATCAAGGATTACACCCCAATGTGCATCCTCCGATCGTGCTCGGACACGAATTTAGCGGCATCGTGACCGAGGTAGGAGACGAAGCGGATAGAGCCTGGGTCGGTAAATCGGTGGTGGTGGTGCCATCCGTCCCGTGTGGCGACTGTTATCCGTGCCGACAGGGGAACGAACACATCTGCGAGCACCTCCAAATTATCGGCAATATCGGAATCGCGGGGGCGTTGGCGCGCTACATTGATGTACCTACCGACCGTCTGCTCAAGATTCCTCCGAGCATGAGCTTGGCCGAAGCCGCGTTAGTCGAACCGACTGCGGTGGCCATCCATGCTCTAGGTCGAACACCTCTTCATCAAGCGGGGGTGGTCGTGATGGGCGCTGGCCCCATTGGCATGATTACGGCATTGGTCGCCCAGGCCTATGCCGTCGGACCGGTGACAATTATGGACATTCGGCCGGATCGGTTGGCCATGGCTCGGCGCCTTGGCATCGACTCCGTGATTCATAGCGAGGACCCCGACCGGGAGCATAAGTTGCAAGCGGTATATCCCCAGGGTTCCGATGCAGTGTTCGACTGTGTGGCCAAGCCCAGTACGGTCAACTTGGCGTTGCGCATAGCCCGAAAAGGGAGCGCCATTGTCCTGGTCGGGGTTCCCGAAGGGCCTCTTCTAATGGATGCGATTTTCATTCAAGATCGAGAGTTGCAACTGGTGGGTACGCTCATGTATCAAGTCCAAGACTTTGAGCGTGCAATCCAACTAATAAGTCGACCCAAGGGTCTGCAGGTTTTAGACCTGGTGACTCGCAAGGTCGGATTTGAATCGGTGCCACAAACTTTTCGCCAACTGCTGGACGGTTCCCGCAGTGACCTTAAGGTTCTTGTGGAAATGTAGGCATAAAGACAGAGAGGGCTGAGTCCTATGTACGCAGCAGTAACCGATGAGACAGGAAGAACCCAGGTGATTGAGAAAGAAGTCCCGAAGCTAGAACCGCACGGGGTGCGGGTCAGAATGGTGGCCGCCGGCATTTGTGGAACGGATCGCCACATTGTTCAACGTGAATTTCCCGCCGCCTTGCCCCGAGTCTTGGGGCATGAGATGGTGGGAATTGTCGAAGCGGAGGCCGAACCGAGCAATCTTTCGGGGAAAAGGGTGGTGGTCGATCCCAACATGCCCTGTTTCTCGTGTAGCGAGTGCCGGGCAGGCCGGGTTCACCTCTGTCGGCATCGAAAAGCCATCGGAATTGATTGGGATGGCGGTTTCCAAGAGTATGTTTTGGTTCCCCAGAGCCAGATCTATGAACTAGCGGCCAATGTGGCGGCGGAAATCGGCGTCCTGGCGGAACCCTTGTCGTGCTGTCTTCATGGCCTCGACCGTTTAGCCATTCAAGCGGACAGTCGGGTGGCCGTGGTAGGGCTCGGCCCAATTGGCACGATGCTGGCCTTGATATTAAAGAGTTGGGGCGTGCAGGAAACGATTTGTCTGGAGAAGAGTGCCGTGCGCCGGGACGCGGCGAAAGCCCTAGGGTTGGATGCCAGGGAATGGGAGGACGCCCCCAATACGTTCGATATTGTTGTGGATGCCGTCGGTAGCGGATCGATCATGGAATGGGCACAAGATGCTTTACGGAGAGGCGGTCAACTCTTGGTATTCGGGGTGGCCAAACCCCAAGAGATAGCCCGCATCCGGCCCTATACGCTCTATGAAAAAGAACTCTCGATGGTGTCGGCGTTCACCAACCCGTTTACGATGCAAAGGGCGGTCAACATGATTAATAGCGGGATGCTGCCACTCGACGCACTGTTGACGGATCGCATTGCCATTCACGAAGTGCCCGAAGCACTGAGTGGCGTGCCGCAGGGTTTTAAGACCTTTATCGGGTACGAGGGGGGAGAATGACAATGTCCATGCAGGCGGTCGTATTGCATGAGCCGAAAGCGGCCTTTGTAGAATCGGTAGAACGGCCCGATCCGGGACCTCATGACGTCATCGTCCAAGTCGCGGCGTGCGGTATTTGTGGTACCGATTTAAAAATTTATGATGGCGATTACCTCTCGCCCTACCCTCTCATCCCAGGCCATGAGTTCGCCGGAACTATTGTGAGCCTCGGATCAGCGGTCAATGATGCGTATCTAGGGATGAGGGTGGGAGTGGACCCCACACTCTTTTGTGGGCATTGCCCATTCTGCCGGAATAGGGAATTTAATCACTGCGAGTCCTGGGGAGCGATCGGCGATACCCGGGATGGCGGATTTGCGGAGTTTGTGTCCGTCCCGGTGGCCAACGTTTATGCCTTGCCCGACTCTCTGTCGTTTAATTTAGGTGCGTTGGTAGAACCCGTAGCGTGTGCCGTGTGGGCGATGGAGCGCATTCATGTGAAACTGGGGGGATCCGCTCTGGTGTTTGGTGCGGGACCTATGGGATTAATCATAAGACAATTGTTACAGTCCGCGGGATTCATTGATCCGATCATGGTAGATAGGAGTCTCGACCGGGTGGCATTGGCCAAGACGCTAGGAGCAACCCATGCTATCCCAACGCGAGACTTATCCCAGCTAGGTGAGACCCATCCCTACGGATTCCATGTAGTGGTCGATGCGACAGGCAATCCGGCAGTGCTTAGTAGTGCCGTGTCCCTTGTAAGAAAAAACGGCCAAGTGTTTCTCTTTGGCGTAGCCCCCAAAGGGGCTACGGCGGTAATCGAACCCTTCGTGATTTATCATAAGGAGATCACGATCTCTAGTTCTATGGCGATCAATCATAGTTATGATCGCGGTTTGACCATGACCGAGACGTTGCGATCGGAATTGGCCCCCCTGATTTCCCATACCCGACCCCTGGTCGAGTACCGGGACTCCATGGAGATGCTGAAACAGGGCAAAACCATGAAGATTCAACTGACACCCTAGGGTTGCGAATGACCGCGATGCCTTGGTGGGGTTCTGCCATCGGTCCATGAGGGGAGGAGGCAATATGAGTCTTATCAATCCAAAAGAGGCAGTGGCCCAGGCTTATGCCACAGGCCGAGCCGTGGGAGCTTTTAATGTGGACTCCCTCGATATGCAGGCGGGCGTCATTGATGGCGCTATAGCGGGCGGCTCTCCGATTATCATTCAGGTGACCAGTGACACTTTAGACCTGTGGGGATGGGCCCGATTTACCGGACTCCTCATCAAAGAAGCAGAAAACGCGGAGGTCTCGGTGGGACTACACCTGGACCATTCGACGCGTCTCGATGATATTTTGAAGGCCATTGATTTAGGGTTTACCTCGGTCATGTACGATGGATCGGTCCTTCCCGTGCATGAAAATATTAAAAACACCCGAACAATTGTCGAGATGGCCCATAAGCACGGCGTCATGGTAGAAGCTGAACTCGGACACGTGGGCCGAAGTGGAGAGCCTCCCGACTGGGAGGCGGTGACTACCGCATCGGAGGCTCTAGAGTTCTTCGAAGCTACCGAGGTAGATAGCTTAGCGGTTGCCATCGGAACGCGCCACGGTAAATTAACGCATCCTGACAGGGTTAACTTTAAGGCCTTAGAAGAGATTAAGACGTTGGTCACATGCCCTTTGGTACTCCATGGAGCGAGTGGTGTGCCCGATGAGCTTCTCGGGAAAATCATCGTATTGGGCATCAGTAAGGTCAATATTGGCACAGAACTGCGGCGAATCTGGTGGAGATCGGTGGATCAGGCTCGTGGGGCCAAAACCCGGTTGGCGTTACACGAGGCATCTCGAGCCATCGCTCGCTATGTGGAGCACAAAATTCGGGTATTGTCGCGAGCGTAGTTATTTGGTGCGTCTACTGCCTGGGGCACGGTGGTAGATCGTCGCCCTGTGGCATTCACGGACGCCAAAATCGAGCCGAGAAAGATGGGATAATCATGGTGGGAGCGGGCTATCTCGGGATTGATGTCGGGACCCAGGCGATGAAAGGGGTCGTCATCGACGAGTCGGGGCAGGTTATTTGGTCCCATACGTGCGCCTATCCTACCACCAGTCCCCAAGCTGGATGGCACGAGCAAAATCCAGGCGACTGGATGGACGCCTATGGTGGAATCATGGCAAACTTTGAGGCGCAAGCCCCATCGTTTGACATACGGGGGATCGGATTTACCGGACAAATGCACAGCGTCGTGGTGTCGGATGACAGGGGGCGTTGGCTCCGTCCTGCCATTCTATGGTCCGATGCCAGAGCCGCTCGCTATGCCGACAAGCTTCGTACGGAATATGGCACGGATTGGCTCCGCACCACAACCGGCAACGACATACTGCCTAATTTTTCCTTGTTGGCGCTCTTATGGATACGAGAGCATGAGCCCGCTATCTACCATCGTATCCATAAGGTAGAGCTGGCCAAGGATTGGATACGTAATGCTGTTACCGGGAATTTCTTTACGGATGTTAGTGATGCATCGGGTACCTATCTCTTCAATATTCGGGAACGCCGGTGGGATCACGATTGGATGAACATCTTAAATCTTCCCTATCGGTGGTGGGGCACGGCAGTAGAGTCGACAGCGGTCGTGGGAGCCTTAACCAGAGGACCGAAACGGCTGCAAGGAATTCCCGTCGTGGCCGGTGCTGGAGACCAGGCAGCCAGTGCAGTCGGCAGTGGACTACGCGCAGGCAAAGATTTAGGGGTTTCCCTGGGCACGTCAGGGGTCCTGTTTTGGCCGACGCAGGAGTTTTTCCCGGCCCCTCACGCCTCGGTGCATTCATTTTGCCATGCACTGTTGGGTCAATGGCACTGGATGGCCGTTACGCAATCCGCTGCGTTGTCGATGCGTTGGTTTCGCGATGCGTTTAATCCTCAGGCATCGTTTGATGACATCGAACTAGGTGCCCAGTCGGTTCCATCGGGGGCCCGAGACTTGTTCTTTTTTCCCTATCTTCAAGGAGAAAGGGCACCCATCACTAATCCATCGGCCGAGGGCACTCTAATGGGTCTCCGTCCCGATCATACGTGGCGTGAGGTTGCACGGTCTGTCATGGAGGGTGTGGTTTTCAGCCTGTTTCATGCCTGGTCGGTTATGGGTCTTGAGACCCTAGGAGATTTGGATCGCATTGTAGCCACGGGTGGAGGCGCCAAAAGCACGCTCTGGATGACTATGTTGGCCTCGGTATTCAATCACCCGATAACGGTGGTTGACGATCCGGGGGCGGCTGTAGGAGCCGCCTTACTGGCTTTTCGGGGTATGGCTCCAGTCCGTGCCAGTGAATATGCGACAGCATCGCACAAGGTCGTAAAACCTAATGCCGACACAACCACCTATGCCCGTTTAACCAAAGAGTATATCCACTGGGCAGAGAGATTAAATGCCTTGTGGGACTAACCAGAAATGAAAAGGGGCGAGGAAGGTGCGCGAATCGGTTCACATGGAACGGCTCGCTTCGCCGAAGACCCGAGAAAGGCCCCAATGTTTGGGATAGGTGTTACCCGCCCCAAAACACTATTTCGATGGCATACGCCGTAATCCCCATCCGCTTTGATGAGGACACTAATGGCTTCGGACGACGGTTACTGCGTCCAAGAAGACTTGTGATCAGAAAGACACCCCAAGGCCGTCCGCTGTACACGACAGAGCGGTTTTAACTGGGTGGAACATCTGCATCAATCTGAGGGGTTCGAGGAAAGAAGAACCGCTCCCACCAAAAACCCATCATTCGCTTGACGGTGCCACCATGACTTCTTTGGAAATGGAACGAGAAAACCGCGCCTCCGGTTATATGCCCGCTACGGAGTCACGGGGTTCTCGGTAGTCCCATCGTCCCTCCCCGCTGGGTTCAACTTGACATGTTTTCGGTATCGACCAGGCAACTAACCAATGGTATTCTATGACTTGGAAACAAATGTTTTCCAAAAAGGAGAATTGTCCATGACGGATGGGATTCCTCGTACGGCGAAAGACGTGGTGCAAAAACTCATCGCGGATGTTCACATGAATGCTCTGACGAGTTGGTATGGATTGTCCGATGTAGACGTGGTCGATGTGTTGCCCTCGAGTGTGCCTACGGTGAGCATCCACGAACATCTGTTGGACCGGGTCTTTCTGACAGCATCCGGAGAGGTGCTACATGTGGAATTCCAATCGGATCCGGAGACAGATTTGCACCGATTTCTCACGTATGCGGTCGCCTTAATCGATCGGTATCAATGCCGCATTCGTACGGTTGTGGTCTATCTGTATCCGGCACCGCAGGTGCCATCGCGTTACGATCGAGGATCGGTGGTGTTTGATGTAGAAAATGTCATGATCGCGGAGAAATCGGGACCGGTCACGTGGAAGCGGTTAAGTCGATTGGTCGCCGAGGAATGGACCGATAGCGATATTCTCGATTTGACCTTTTACCCGTTCATGGACGATGTCGAGACGCGGGCGGAACGGGCGGTCAAGGCCGCTCAGTTGGCCACGATATTACCCCGACCGATGCAACGCCGCGTGGTGGCCATGATTTTGGGATTGACTAGTACCTTCCTCGATAAAGAGGTGATACACTTAGTGAAAGGGGTGTTGGAGATGAACGATTTGATCCGGGAACTGGAAGAAGAGGCCATCCAACGGGGATTGACCATCGGCGAGAGCAAAGGCTTCGAAGAAGGAAAGAAGACAGGGCTTGAGGAAGGCCGACAAGAAGGCCGACAAGAAGGCCGACAAGAAGGCACTTTAGCCGCATTGCACATGTTTATCATTGCTCGGTTCGGATCGATCCCGGCGACCATAGCACCGATTCTACTAGAACTCACGGAAGAGCAAATGCTCCAGGTAATACGAGAAATCTCCAAGATAGAAACAGTCGATGCGTTGCAGAGCCTATTGGAGCGAGGTTAGCGGAACCAAAAGGGATACCAGTGTGACATGAGAACTCCCATCCATGGCGGTGGGAGTTCTCTACACCGGGATGCGATGACAATTTCGCGATCGTGAGACCTCCTAAAGCGCCAAGAGTTGACGTACATCTTCCTCGCTCAACGATTCGAGTCCTTCGTCATTGGCGTTTATCACCTGGTGAATGAGGTCGCGTTTTTTCTGTTGCAGTGCATACATTTTTTCCTCGATGGTGCCTTCGGTGAGAAGGCGGATGACTTGCACCACATTGCGTTGACCGATGCGATGGGCCCGATCCGCCGCCTGCTCTTCGACGGCGGGATTCCACCACAAATCATATAAGATAACGGTGTCTGCCCCCGTCAGATTGAGTCCCGTACCCCCGGCTTTGAGGGAAATCAGGAAGATGGGGCGCTCGCCCTGGTTAAACTTTTGGGTAAGTTCTAATCGGTCTTTTACTGGTGTGTCTCCGTCAAGATAAAAGTAGTCACTGTGCCGCTCTTGAAGGGCTTCTTCAATGATGGCTAGCATCGATGTGAATTGCGAAAAGATGAGCATTCGTTTATTGGCTGAAAGGGCTTCATCCACGATTTCCAAAAGGAGGTCAAGCTTCCCTGATCCACCCTCATAGTTTTCGGTAAACATACCGGGATGGCAACAAATTTGGCGTAACCGGGTGAGACCTGCCAATATTTTGAAGCGGTTTTTTTGAAAGTCAGATTCCGACAGTTCGTCGACCGTGTCTTTTCGTAGTTGCTCGAGATAAGCGAGGTAGATTTTTTTCTGATGGGAGGTCAGATCGGCAGATTCTACCGTCTCAATCTTATCCGGTAGTTCTTTAAGGACATCTTTTTTCAGGCGTCGCAAGATGAAGGGACGAACCCGGCGGGCTACCGTCTCCGGCGACATTCGGCGGAAAGCCTCTCGATTAGAAAATAGGGTGGGGAATACCGCGTTTAAGATAGACCAAAGGTCATCCAACGAGTTTTCAATGGGGGTCCCGGTGAGTGCAAAGCGTTTATTACTGTGTAATGCAGCGACAGATTGCGCCGTCTGGGTGGCGTGGTTTTTTATGGCTTGTGCCTCATCGATGATGAGGGCATGAAAGTTCCGGTCGGTATAGAGGTCGCTATCCCGGCGTAGAATGGGATAGCTGGTGATGAGTACATCGACTCCGGATGAGTCTTTGAGGATCGCTTCGCGTTCCTCGCGGTTGCCGGCGACAATGCGGGTCTCTAAGGCGGGAGCAAACCGTGTGATTTCATGTCCCCAGTTATACATTAAAGAGGCGGGACAAATGATGAGGGCGGGCGATTTAAAAGGCCCTTTTTCACGTTCCGATAGCAAAAAGGCGATGCTCTGCAGCGTTTTGCCGAGCCCCATATCATCCGCCAAGATGCCACCAAAATTATAGCGGGTGAGCGTGGTCATCCACTCGAAGCCAAATCGCTGATAATCCCGTAACACGCCCGTCAGCGATGGAGGTGGCGCGACATCTAAGTTATCGGGATGTATTAAATCGTCGATAAAGCGTCGAAGGGACTTGCCTAAGGCTACCGAACTTGTCCTACCCGATTGATCCATGAGCGTGATGCCGCGCAGTGCTGGTACCCGGAGTTTAGCATCTTTAGAGACATCTTTCGCTCCTACATCAAGGTCGGTTAAGAGCCCCCCCAGTTCCTTAAATCCGGGTTGTTCGAGTCCTAAAAAGGCACCGCTTTTAAGTCGGTGATAGGGCCTTTTTTCAATGAGAGATTTGAGTACTTGTCTAACCTCTTTGGGATCGATATCGTCCATATCGAAGTTCACTTCGAGCCAATTCATGTCGACCGTGAGGTCGACGGAGGCCTTGGGCGAAAATATGGCTGAACGCATCATCGGTTCCAGAGCCTCGGTAAGATAGACGGTGTAGCGCTGCCGTAATTCAGGTAGCTCATCCGTCAAAAAAGCAAACAGAGAGGCTTCGTCACGGAGCCACAAACGCCTACCCGACACTTCAAAACCTGAAACATAAAGGTGTCGTAATAGCTCTTCTTCGTGACCCGTATCCCGGATAATAATGGTTTCTGCGGTCTCGGCCGACGGGCTTGGTGCCAAGGCATCGAGGGTGGCCGCTCCATATTGAAACTTCACTTGCGCCAAGAGCGCGTCATTCTGGTAGTCCAGGTAGATCGTTCCGTGGAACGGGGTGTCGATAACCTTGTCTTGGATGGACTTATCAATCGTGACGGTGGCAACTTTTCTCAAGACCGGAACAACGTGCTCCATGATAGCCTCGATGTCGGTTCGCGAGGCAGGCAATTCGATGGTCGTATGCGATCCCGCCAGGTTTTTCATTTGGTACAATTGTTCTGTTAGCACCTCGTCTAGAAAGTGCAGGGTGGAACCCGCGCGGACGGCGCCGTAAGCCGGGAAAATGTCGAGATTTTTAAATCCCGCAATATTCAAGTGGTACGAGTCTTGATCTGCGGCTCCGAGGGTCACATCGATGGGGAGATGGGATTGGGAGATCTCTAATAAGGTTTCATGCCGAAGCAATAGGCGGACCCTCTGCAACAAGGGCTTAATCCGTTCAAACGCGAGTGGGGGGATGACGAGATAGCGATGGCGCGAGTCATGGGAAAAGCCATGATAGTGGGTGCTGGTCTCGACGAGGTTTCCTTTTCTTACGATCATCTGGAGCTCGCTTAAAAATTCCGTGACTTCGGTGGAAAAGACGTGGAGTTTAGGATCGTAGGTGAAGGTCTTGGACAATGGATAGGTGTTTTGTCCCAGAATATCGTTCAAAAACTCTCTAATTTTTGGAATATATTGCACTCGCTTGGTCCCGATTTTAAGGCTCAAAGCGAGACGAGGTTGATAACGCTCGGATACTGCAGTCAGGCCAAACTCTACAACGAGCTCTTGGCTGGCAGCTATGGCAATCTGATCAGGTCGGGACGCTTGGCGGAATGCTCCTAATAGTCGTTTGGTTAGATGGTGTGTACCCGGTACCGAGGGAGGCACACTCGAAGGTTTTGGTGTTATCGAAAGGCTCCCCGATTGGGAGAGGTCGTTAATGGTCAACAATAGGGCCACACCATGTGGACAGGGGCTGACAGGCGGCCATTTAGAACAACTGCAAAGGACACTAACCGTCGTCAGCGTGATAGTAACCGAGGTATGGTAGGCGCCGTCACTGCCTTTTACTGTGGCGCTAAATTGTCCCTGTTTGGATCCGGCGTGAACTGCAGACACCTTGCCTGTCGACGCCAAACGCATACCTTCGAGATAATTAAAGTGATCGGATATGGTTTGGATTTGTTGCGGGTTGGGTACACGGTACGACATTGCGAACCTCCTACGTTTCTGATGGGATTATATCTTAATTGGCAGGAATCGTGTCGATATTCGGCGTCAGATGGAGCTAAGACGTAGAGGTGCGGATATTTGGCAGAAGTGACTTTCATTTCTTGTGCACTAAGGGATGATGTAGGCACCGAGAGCGCATTCTATACGACAGCGCTGTCCCATAGAGAATTCTCTTCGTGCGTAAGTGGGTAGTTGTCCTCCAGATGGAAAAGGCAGCGTTGCCATCCATCGTATAATCGGTCATAATATAGCTAACAATTGAATGTGGGCGATAGAGTAGCTGGGAGAGACGAGGAGAAACCCGGCAACGCGAGTGCGTTGCGGGGTTTTTTGTTGGTCGATTTCACCTTTAAGAATGCGTGTCTCGCCGTACTGGAGGAGATTTACATGGTCATTGTTATTGGCGGTGGTGCCTCGGGACTTGGATTGGCATGGGACCTCTTACTCCGGTCGATCCCGGTTATGGTTGTGGAGATGGGCGATATCGGGTCCGGAACGTCGGGAAGATTCCATGGGCTCTTACATAGTGGAGGTCGTTACGTCGTGTCCGACGTTCAGGCTGCTCGGGAATGCTGGGAAGAAAATCGGATCCTAAAGCGAGTGGCTGGTGCAGCGATTAAAGCGACGGGAGGATACTTCCTGTCGGTGGATGATGAAGGGGATGCCTATGTGCAGGACTGGGTCAAAGGTGCGGAAGCGATTGGACTTCCGGTCAAAGAAGTGGCAGTCGGCCAAATCAGGGAAACGGTAGAGAACCTGGGGCCATGGGTGCGACGAGGATTTTCGGTTCCGGATGGGGTGCTCGAAGGATTTACGCTCTTACACCTTTTACGATTAAACATTGAGAATTTAGGTGGCGAAATTTTGACTCACACCACTGTAACGGATATTCGCCATGAAAATGGTCGAGTGGTGGGAGTGGAAGTGATGGATAAGGATGGCCCACGTGTCATCGCCTGTGATGCGGTGGTGAATGCAGCGGGACCTTATGCAGGTGAGGTGGCCCGTCTGTTTCATGACGGCATCGCCATGCAACTCTCACGCGGAACCATGCTTATCTTTGCTAATCGGAGGGTGCCTTATGTGATTAATAGACTCGCACCGCCAGGAGATGGCGACATCATTGTGCCCCATGGTGAAACGGCGATTTTGGGCACCACGGATGTTCTGCAAGAGGACCCCGGATCTACACGAGCCACGCGCGAGGAAGCCCAATATTTGATGCAACTCGGGCAGCGGCTCTTTGCCGATATGGATCGTTGGCGTGTTCTGCGGGCCTTTACCGGAGTGCGACCGTTGTATCAGGATGGTCAAGAAATTCGTGACTCTCGCTATATATCGCGAGACTTCACGGTAATTGACCATGGGCAGCGACGAGGCTTAGTGGGAGCCTTCTCATTGGTCGGGGGAAAATGGACGACGTATCGGCTTATGGCAGAACACATGGCAGATGCCGTGGCGGCATATTTGAAAGTGAAGAGGTCGAGTAGAACGGCTGAAGTTCCGCTTCAGACGGCGGTAGAGATGGATTTAAGGCCTGGGCCTACGATCTGCGAATGCGAAAGAGTTTCATTAGGCCAATTGGCCCGATGGCCATGTGCCTCCTTAACCGAATGGCGTACCCGAAGTTGGTTCGCCATGGGGCCTTGTCAAGGCACTATGTGCGGGCATCGAGGAGCGCTCTTGGCCATGGCGGTACAGACCCCATCGACAGCCCTTAGGGAGCTTTCACAACTGCGCCACGAACGCGAGCGGGGTTGGTGGCCCACCACATGGGGCGACAATGCGCGGCAATGGGCATTGGGTCAGGCGTTACGACATCAAACGTTGGCGGAGGAGGCCTGGTCGGATGAGTAGAGCCTCCGATGTGATTGTCATAGGTCGGGGACCGGCTGGTCTTCTGGTTAGTAGTCTCGTCGTGGAGCAGGGAGGCCAAGTCGATATGATAGCGGATGGTCTCGGCACGCTACCCTTGTGGGGAGGGCAATTCGACTTTCGCAGTTATGATAATGACCGAAAGCCCGTAGCGGATCCGTGGGCTTGGTGGCACCGATTCGGTGATACCCATCCCGGTGGTAGTGTAAGTGCCCAGATGTGGCGTAGCTGGTGGCAACACCTGCGGGATCTATGGTTCACCATGGAGATACCGACAGAAAAATTGCTTCCTACGAAGAATCGAGGAACGGTAACGCCGCTCGGCCGCATCAAACCCGCGTTTTTGGTCCCCACCTGGCAATTTACCCAAGAATACGCGGGGGCGATTACCCTGGTGGGGGTACCTGACCTCGTAGACTTCCCCGTCGAGGCCATGGCCCGCGTGTACACGTGGACTACGGGAATGACGGCGGAGATTCGCTGGCTAGAACGGTCCCCATCCTGGCGGCCGGGGTGGAACGGCCTCAATTGGGCATGGTATTTAGATACAGAGGAAGGGCGGCGTTGGCTCTGGGAGCAAGTGAAGAGCTTTCGAAGAGGATCTGCACCGTTAGTTTTTCCGCAAATTCTTGGGGTTGACCACACCGAATCGTTGATTGAGGTTCTCGGGGAATTATGGGGTCGCGGCGTTGCGGAAATACCTCTACCGCCCCCTTCCGTGGGTGGACTCCGTCTGCAACGTCGTTGGGAGCGTTGGCTCAGACGAAAAGGCGTACGATTAGTCCAGGGGCGAGTCAAAGAAATCGGGGGCGATTTCGCGGCGCTTGAGGGACGTCGCATTCATGGGGGACATGTGGTGTTGGCTACGGGCGGTGTGTTGGGAGGCGGCCTAGAAGTCCTCATCGACGGTCAGGTTCGCGATCGGCTCATGGGCCTATCACTGGGGGTGGTGAAAGAACCCGAGGACCTAGCCTCAATAGGATATCGGTCGTGGCTTGAACCCACACGGGTCGCCGGTAGTGCGCTTGCGGGCTGTGATCCCAATCGCCATGGGGACGGTGGCGCGATGATGCTCCTGACTAGTCACGCAGTATTTTCGGCCGTCTCTGGACAAGAGGGGAGGCTGGAGCATGCGGGACGCTTTTGATGCCTGCTTAAAATGTACGCTTTGCGTGAGCCAATGTCCGGTGATGTCTGTGAACCCTGATTTTCCTGGCCCCAAGGCCTTGGGACCCGAATGGTATCGTCAAAATCAGGCGCAGATGACGGCTCCCTTGCCCCATGTTGATGATTGTACCTTCTGCCAGATTTGTGAATCTGTCTGCCCTGTTGATGTTCCGATTGCGCACCTGATTGCGGAACAAAAAGCAGAAAAGAAACATTCTCTCCGTGTTTGGCTCCGCGATGAAATCTTAGCCCGGCCCCAATGGGTAGCTCGGATGGCCTGGCTTGGTGCCATTCCGGAACCGATGCGGCGTCTAGGCAAGATTTCTCCCGGGGTTCAGTTGCCCAAACCACGAAAAGGTCAAGTGCGAACCCTGGGAGAGCCCTTAGGGGCCGACCCGCGTCGCATCGGACTCTTTGTAGATTGCTATAGCAGCGGGTATGATCAAGAGTTAGTGATGAGAGCGAGAGAGCTTTTGCGCATCTGGGGATTTAGCGTGACGTTGGTGCCGGGTGAGGCTCAATGTTGTGGGGCCGCCGCCTACGCGGCGGGGAATCCGGGATTGGCAAAGAGCACGGGCCATGCTATGTTTAGAACCTTGAACCGTAAAAAAAGTGACTATGATGTCATCGTGACTTTGAATGCAACCTGTGACGGGACACTCCGGGACGAATGGCCGGAATTCTACGGCCTCCAAATTACCGTGCCCGTGATCCCGTTCGACGAAATCGCCAACCAGGCTCCAGAATTATTTTGGGAACAACTGGCGAGCCTGCCGGCGGAACCCGGGGCATGGATAACCCACACCACATGTCGCGGCAAGGTGGCTCGCGGTGATGGTCAGTTGTGGGAATTGGCGAAACGGGCGGGGTTTTGGGATGCTGAACCATCCGACGCGGTCTGTTGTGGGGCCGGAGGATCTTATGCTTTTAAAGCAGAGCATGAAAGCACCGCCGAACAGCTGGCATTTCGGGTGCGGGAACAAGCCCTTTCTTCTGAGGCGAAAGGAATTATTACAGATAGCGGCACGTGCGCTATCCACATGGAGCAGGCCGCATCCATTCCAGCTAGGCATCCTGCCTATTGGCTATATGCTCGATACCTAAGATATCTCGAGGAGGGCGAAACGCATGAAACCAAGACTTCGTGAGGTTCCCCCAGTAATTCCTGTGTTACGGAATCCTGACGATTGGCAGACCCTGCGCGGGCGCGGGATTGCACCGAAATGGGTGTTCCTGTTAGGCGGAACCGTGGATGCCGTGGCACAGTCGACTGCGATTTTGCAAAAACATGGCTGGATCGTCTTCATTCACGTGGATATGGTGCGTGGACTAGCCAACGATGCGGAAGGACTCCGATTTTTAGCGGACTATGCGAGCCCCGATGGAATTATTAGCACCCACTCTACCACGATTACCCATGCGAAGCGGGCGGATCTTTGGACCATTCAACGGATCTTTTTACTCGATAGTCAATCCATCACCACGGGCATTCAGCAGGTTCTCTCGACCCGACCTGATGCGGTGGAAACCTTGCCCGGCACCTTACCCGAAGCAACCCGTCGGATTGTAAAGGGTGTTCCCTGCCCGGTGATAGCCGGCGGCTTGGTTTCTACATCCGAAGAGGTGACATTAATGCAAGCCGCAGGCGTCAGGGGGATATCCACCAGCAATCAAAAGCTCTGGCCGAAGCATTCGGAGTCGAGTTCGGATTTCGTGAATCCGAAAAGCGGGAACGAATAAATTTTTTAAATCACGATCCTATAGCAGGAGAATCCTACTTTGACAGCGAATTTTGAGGAGACAGGCAGGAGACACTAGGAGATAGCCGTCGGCTATTTTGTCGTGTCTTCTGTCGTTTCGACAAAATGGGTCGCGAGAGAATTCTTCTCGCGACGATCCGCAAAAATTCGTCAATCCTTAATAAAGTGGCTGTATTGTAGCGATTGGCGACTTCTAGCGGCCTTAGACGATCCGCCACGAACCGATTCACCATTGCATCTCACTGTTGGTAGGAGAATTGTCATAAAGGAGCGATAACCCATGGAGAAAACGAAACATCGTCGAAGGATGCGAGTGGGAGCCAGTGCCTTAGCCCTGGCAGGAAGCGCAAGCATTTTAGCAGGATGTGGCGCGACAGCCACCCCAGGCAATACCGGGACCCCAACCAAATCGCATGGTCGGATTCAGATTACGTTTTGGACTGCCTATAGCGGGCAGCTTGGCAGCGATATTCAGCACATTGTCAACCAATTTAATGCATCGCAAAAGAAATACGAGGTTAAGGCGGTCTATAAGGGTACGTATCCGGAAGTCTTATCCGCAACCATTGCCGCCTATCGCGCTCATCGGGCTCCGAACATCGCGATGGTATTTGATGTAGGGACCGCAACGATGATGGATTCGACGGGTGTCTACGTGCCCGTGTATAAGCTGATGAAACAAAATCATATCCCCTTTGCGACCTCAAACTTTATCGGGGCAGCCGGAAGCTACTACGAAACGGCAAGCGGCAATCTTGATTCGCTACCTTTTGCTAGCTCGACACCCGTCCTCTATTACAACAAAGCCATGTTAGCGTCCGTGGGAGCGAAAGTCCCTACTACCTGGCAACAAATGGGCACCGTAGGCCAGGCCTTGGTCAGTCACGGAAAAGCCAAAAACGGTTTTACCATTGGATGGCCGGACTGGTCGCAGTTCGAGCAATTTGCGGTGTGGAACAACTATCACTATGCCACCCATCATAATGGCTACACCGGGATTAAAGGTGTGAAACTCCTCATTAATACGCCGCCGTTTGTCAATCACATCGCGCAGTTGGCGAGTTGGCAAAAGAGCGGGGTGTTCACGTATGATGGGCGAGAAAGCACGCCAGCCACGCTATTCATTGACGGTAAAGTGGGCATGTACATTGATAGCTCGGCAGAATACTCGGCCATCGCCAGCGGCGCCAAGTTTGGATTTGGCGAAGCCGCCTTGCCGTATGTGGCAGGCGCACCGGGTGCCCCGCAAAACACCGTGGTTGGTGGAAATTCACTTTGGGTGATGAGTGGGAATCCCTCCGCCACCTATCCTGGAGACGCCGCCTTTTTGCACTATTTGATGTCGGGTTCGGTGCAAGCATATTGGGCGACGCATACGGGGTATGTGCCTGTGACAAATGCTGGGGTAACCCATTTAACCAATAATGGCTATTACCAAGCACATCCCGATGCCAAGGTGGCCATTAAAGAGTTGACGAATAAGCCGGCTAATAGTTGGACACGAGGAATTCGTTTGGGAGACCTCCCACAAATTCGCAACATCGAGAACGCTGCTATAACTGCTGTATTTGCTGGCAAAGAATCGGCGCAAACCGCTCTCAATGCCGCCGAAGCTCAAGGGAATGCGGTTCTTGCAAACTTCGCTTCCCAGTATTAAAGAACCAGGCCGTAATGAGGGGTCGGACCGCGGGCGGCGGAAAACCCGGACCTCTCAGCGGGGCCTGTTTTCTAATCGGTGGCTACCTTATTTTCTCTTGTTGCCGCAGCTTCTCGTCGTCGTCGTCTTCTTCATCTGGCCCGCTTTGCAAGCCTTGGTGGAGTCTTTTTATCAGGTCAATGCTTTTGGCCTAGGCGCACGATTTTCGGGAATTAGTAATTTCATCTTTGTATTGACGAGTGGGACCTATCTGTATTCGGTCGAAGTCACCATCGTTTATTCGTTGTTGACAACACTCTTAAGTATGGGGATAGGATTGTTGGTGGCAAGCCAAGTCGACAAAATATTAAAAGGCCGCGCGGTGTATCGCACAATCTTTGCGTGGACCTATGCCGTACCCGCAGCGGTGTCGGGGTCATTATGGCTTTTTGTCTTCAACCCCCAGATCGGGGTGGGATCCCAGTTATTGGCGTCACTTAATATTCCGTGGAACTTTACCGTCAACCTGACCGATGCTATGACCTTAATCGTCATCGCTACCGTGTGGCAACAGGCGGCTTATAACTTTCTCTTCTTCACCGCGGGGCTTCAAGCCATTCCGCGCGAGGTCTTGGAGGCGGCTTCACTGGATGGAGCCGGTGCCTTCAAACGATTTTGGCAGGTGATTTTTCCGCTATTATCACCGACCACTTTTTACCTCTTGGTGATGAATATCATCTATGTCTTCTTTTCCACCTTTTCGATTATCGATATCGCGACCCAAGGAGGCCCTCATAATGGTACGGATACGTTGGTCTACCGAATTTACCAAGATGCCTTCCAAAATTCCAACACCTCCATTGCGGCGGCAGAAACCGTGTTGCTTATCATCTTTGTCTCTGCGCTCACTGTGGTACAATTCCGGTCGATCAATAGGCGGGTGCATTACCAATGAGGGATGAGCGGCTTACGGTTATTGTCCGACATGCACTCCTGATAGGGATGGCTTCGCTCTTTGCGATTCCGTTGTATGTGGCCTTTGTGGCGGCCAGTCATAGCGCTCGATCGTTGTTAGGAGCGTTTCCAGTACTTCCAGGAGGCCAATTTATCCCGAACATGATGCATGTGTTGTTTGTCGGATTTCCCAGTAGCGCCCCTATTGGCTTGATGTTGCTCAACAGCTTTGTGATGGCGTTAGGTATTACCCTGGGTAAGCTTGTCGTATCCATCCCCGCCGCCTATGCGGTGGTCTACTTTAGATTTCCGGGTCGAATGGCCGCCTTTTGGCTGATTTTCGTGACCTTGCTACTGCCGGTAGAGGTCAGGTTTTATCCTACATACCAGGTAACCGCTCAATTAGGCATGCTAAACGGGTACACGGGCCTGATCATTCCCCTTATTGCCTCAGCGACCGCAACATTTTTGTTTCGGCAGTTTTTCATGACGATCCCCGTCGAATTAATGGATGCGGCACGGATGGATGGGGTGGGACCGATTCAATTTCTCTGGAAGATAGTGTTGCCCTTGTCTAAGCCCAATTTGGCGGCGATCACAGTCATCGAGTTTGTCTATGGCTGGAATCAGTATCTATGGCCACTCTTGGCAACCTCTAGCCAACACTATCAAACGGTGGTTATGGGCATGCAGGGAATGATATCGTCGGCCACCAGTTTCGCTGTCCCCGAATGGAATTTAGTGATGGCTGCCGCTATTTTAGCTTTGACGCCACCCGTGATTGTGGTGCTGGTGATGCAACGATGGTTCGTCAAAGGACTCACGGCGGGCATGAATTAATGGGGAGGGGGGCGGTATGTTATGTTCTCATATGAGGGAAAAGCCGCGCCGTTGTTTTTTTGGGGACACCGGGGAGCTCCGACGCTAGCCGTCGAGAACACGGTGACGTCGTTCCAAAAAGCCTTTGCGATGGGACTCCTTGGGGTCGAATTTGATGTGCAATTTTCTCGGGATGGAATCCCTTTCGTCTTCCACGATGACGACTTAGACCGCCTAGCCCACATCCATAAAACTCCTAGCAGACTGTCTCGGGACAAATTGCAACGCATCGCCATCCACGATCCCAAGCGACCTCAACTGGGTGAAGGGAAGATCCCCCGCTTGGCAGATGTGCTGGAAGTGGTTCCTACGTCTCGGTTCATCAATCTCGAACTAAAGCACCCAGGAATGCTCACCGAGGAGAATCTAACGCGAATGTTGCGACTCCTGGAGGACTATGGCGTGCTCCAACGCACGTTGGTGTCCTCGTTTCAACCACAACATCTGTACCGGGTTAAGAAGGTTGCGCCAAACATGCCTCTGGCCGTGCTGTGGGAGGGGGAACCATCGACCGAATTGATCCGCCAAGCCAGCCAAGATTTAAGCCCGGTGATGCACGTACCCGTGCGATGGATTGAACAATTCGAGATAAGGGATTGGCGGCTACCGACATCGGCGGTTGCCGTCTGGGGACTAAAGAATGCCGACGACGTAGATCGGTGTCTTGCGGCGGAGGTTGATGCGGTCTTTATTGATGATCCGGATTGGAAAGAGCACGTGTTACCCTCGTAGCCTAATGCGATTGGGCAACACCCTTAAATTGGGGTAGGTATCACGATGTCCAATAGGGCCTGTCCTGGTGGTCCCTCAATGGCTCGAGTTTACACCAGAGCCATTGAGGGGACTCACCACCTAGGGCAGGTTTGGGCTTCAGTCGACGCGATATGAGGTGCTAGTGGGGACCAATCCCTGGTCACCCGCAAGATAGCCACCATCCACCACAATGACTTCGCCGGTGATGTAACGAGCGAACGGTGAGGCGAGAAAGGCGACGACCCCCGCGATCTCTTCCGGGGATCCGAGGCGTTTTAACGCCGTGTGCTCCACCACCCGACTGAAAAAGGCTGGATCTTTCCATAACGGTTCCGTTAAGGGTGTCCTGATGTATCCAGGGCTAATCGCGTTAACGCGCACGTTGTATGCCCCAAATTCGGTGGCGGCCACCTTGGTGAGCATGGCTAGGCCCCCTTTAGATACGGCGTAGGCGCCTTGGTAGGGATTGCCCACGTGGGAGGCCAGTGAGGTGATATTGACGATGGAGCCCTGTCGGAGTTTTAACAAGGGGAAGAATTTCTTCATCAAAAGAAACGGCGCACGAACGTTCGTGGCAATGATATCATCAAAATGTTGAGACTGCACTTCATCAACCGATTCTCGGATATTAAATCCAGCACAATTCACCAAGATATCTAGGGCGCCGTGGGATGTTTTGACGCGATCCACGACCCGGTCGATGTCATCTTCTCGGCTAACATCGGCGGCAATGGACTCCGAAGACCCCGCCGTTTCGGTCACCATGGACCGGGACACCCCAATGCAGTGCGCACCGGCCTCTTGGAGTGTCATCATAGTTTGGTGGCCGATACCTCGTGAGGCGCCCGTAATCAGGGCGACTTTTCCTGAGAGATCAATGGGGATCATCGTGTTCCTCCTTTTTCGAATAGGTAACCGTCAATCAGTCCTCGGATGCCTGGAGATATGCCAGAACTTCTGCCTGATTGCGCCGAATGTGATTCGTGAGATGGTCTGCGATGGCCTCTGCATCTCGGCGCTGTAAGTCCGCAAGAATCCGTTTGTGTTCGGCGTGAGACTGGTCTCCGACGATTGAAGCTGGGATCGTCATCTTACGAATGGTTTGAAGTTTTTCATGGATGCCTCGCGAGATCCCTGATAGCATAGGGTTGCCGGCGGCGTTTACGAGCCGCTCATGAAATGTCAGGTCAAGCGACATCAGCGCTTGCGCATCTTGCGCAAATAGTGCCTCTTCGGATTGATCAATCACCTCTTGAATATACACGATGCCGGCCTCGGTCACCTGAGTAACGGCGAGCCTGGCGGCAGGGATCTCTAGAATTTCGCGAATTTGATAGAGATGAAGAAACTCCTCCACATTGTAGGACTTGACCACGGCGCCACGGTAACGTTCGGTTTCAATCAGGCCTTCCTGCGTAAGCCTACGTATGGCTTCGCGTACCGGCGTGGCACTGGTCTGAAATTCATGGGCAATGGACACTTCGCGCAAATGGTAGGCAGGCGGGTACTCACCCGCAAGTATTTTTCGTCGCAACACTAAGTATAGTTGCTCGGACAGCGTTCCCGACAGTGTTGAATTCATAGGCCCCTCCATTATCTAGGGTAATATCACAATCGATTAGTCAATGCAACTAAACAAATCGACAGCGGTATCAAAACAGAATTACCTGAATAGCTTGTTCAAAGATTCTATATGATGTAGAATACCACAAGAATCACAATATTGTCTAAAAGCTGGATGGAGGTAACCGTGTTCAGACTCGCTAGCGCACAGATATGGCCCTTACTAACACCGCTTCATGAACCGATTCGGATGTCATTCGGATTCATGCAGGCACGCCCCTCTTTACTGTTGCAACTCGTGGATGAAGACGGAGTAGAGGGGTGGGGGGAAGCCTGGGTTAACTTTCCGCATTGGGCACTAGCCGAACGTACTCTGGTGCTTCATAACCTTCTGAAGTCTCATCTTCATGACTTAACGGATCCATCGACCATCACGGATATTCGCCACCGGTTTAGCATTGAAGTGATTCAATCGGGATCGTTTGGCGCATTTTATCATGCGCTGAGTGCGATCGAACTGGCGTTGTGGGATTTGAAGGCGAAAAAAGAACGACTCCCATTGAGAAACCTCTTGCTGGAGCCAGACGGCAACCCAGCGATGTCCGTACCGGTTTATGCGAGCGGCATCGGACCCAACGAGGCCGTGAGTAAAGTGGAACAAGCCGTGCAAGACGGCTTCGTGGCTGCAAAAATTAAAGTCGGTTTTGTGCCGGAAGAGGACCACCGTCGATTCCGTCAGGTGCAACGGGTGGACGGGATTACGGTGGCTATGGTGGATGCCAATCAGGCGTGGACCGTTGAAGAGGCCTCAAAAGAATTAGCCTTTTACGAAGAGGCGCAGGCCGGTTGGGTTGAAGAACCGATTTTTGCATGGGACTTTTCTGGGTACACCCGATTAGGGGAACAATTTTCTCGCATGGCGGCAGGAGAAAATTGGTATTTAGAACACAGCGCATTATCCCAGTCCATAAGATTAAAAGCTTTGCAGCCGGACTTATGCAAAATCGGGGGAATTCAGGCGGCAAAATCCTTTCTCAGTGACAATCAGGCGGCGGATTGGGTGGCGTTTCATGTCCTGAGCGGACCGATTGCCCAAACGGCCGCACTACAGGTTGCCTCTGCATGGTATCCAAAGGTGAAGTGGGTAGAGGTCGATAGGAACGAAAACGCTATACGGTCGGCTTTCCGACCGGCGTGGACCCTCTCCGAGGGACGTGCCAGATTAACCGACCAAGCCGGTCTTGGAATCGAGGTTGACACGGCACGACTGGGGAATTTTGTGGCACCAGAGCTCCGAATGTACCACGACGTGATTCACAGTGATTAGGGAGGCGATGGATTGACGATCGGATTTGTTGGATTAGGAAAAATGGGTGGCGGATTGGCGCGTAATTTGCTGCGAAATAACCATGAACTCTTGGTTTATGACGTGCGTCCTGCCGTCGTGGATCAATTTGTGGGATGGGGAGCTCACAAGGCAGACTCTTTATCGACTCTGGCAGCAAGCTCTTCAGTGATCTTTACGAGTCTACCAATGCCGACTGACGTCATTCATGTCGTGCTAGACGAGATTGGCCCGCACTTGGCTCCCGATTCGGCTGTCATCGATGTCAGTACCATTGACCCCGCATCGGCCCGACTGGTGTCTGACGGCCTTCGCAAATCGGGTCATCATTTTCTGGCTTGTCCTCTCGGGAAAGGGCCTGCACAAGCCGAAGAAGGCACGGAACCCATCTTTGCGGGAGGGGACCCTGAGGTATATGCCCAATGGAAACCGCTGTTAGAGCAAATTGGAGATCCGGTCCACTACTTAGGCGATGTGGAACAATCGACAGCCTTCAAGCTTATTAGCAACCATATTGGAATGACCAACATGGCCGTACTTGCCGAAGGACTGGCTATTGGAGCTCGGGCTAAAATTTCCCTGGATGTGCTGGTGCGTCTTCTTGCCGATACCGGGGCTCAATCCCACCAGTTAAAGCTTCGCGGGCCCTGGGTGGTTGACGGAGATTATGCGCCGCGCTTTGCGATTGACCTTACCACCAAAGATATTAGGTTGGCCGTCGCCATGGCGGAGACTTTGGGTGCCAGAGCGCCGCTGGGTCAATTGTCGCTCGACATGTTCAAAGAGGCCCAGGCCCGAGGATGGGGGCAGGAAGACACGGGAGCTATCTACAAGTTGTTTGAAGAAAGCGGGGATGACCGATGAGTGAATATGCTTTATATGTAGGCGGGGAATGGATGACAACCGAAAACCTCCTACCCGTGACTAATCCAGCAACCGGAGAAACCATTGCGCACGTATCGCAAGCTGGCGTGAACGAAACGCGCTTGGCTATTGAGTCGGCATCCCACGCCTTTGTGATTTGGTCCGCCATGCCCGCACGGGAACGGGCACAGCTACTTAACAAAGTTGCGGATGAAATCAGGGTTCGAGTGGACTACTTGGGAGAAATCCTCACCGCTGAACAAGGTAAGCCTTTACGTGAAGCGAAGGCGGAGATTATGATGTCCGCCGATTATTTTGAGTGGAATGCCGAGGAAGCCAAACGTATCTACGGACAGACCATTCCAGCCTCGTCGAACTCTAAGCGTCTTCTCGCCATTCGGCAGCCAGTCGGTGTGGTGGCGGCGATTACACCGTGGAATTTCCCGGCATCGATGATTGCTCGCAAGGTGTCACCGGCGTTGGCCGCGGGGTGCACGGTGGTGATTAAGCCAGCAAGTTCCACGCCGTTATCCGCCTTGGAGATGGGTCGTGTGTTCGATGCCGTCGGTCTCCCCAAAGGAGTCGTCAACATTGTAGTCGGGCCAGCCGGTCCGATTGCCGATGAAATCTTATCCAATCCACGGGTGCGGAAAGTATCCTTTACGGGGTCTACAGAAGTCGGACAGCGGCTGATGGTTGGGGCAGCCCAAGACCTTAAAAAAATTTCCCTCGAATTGGGCGGCCATGCGCCGTTCATTGTGATGGCTGATGCCGATTTAGACTTCGCGGTGCAAGGAGTCATTGCTTCCAAATATCGCAACGCAGGGCAGACGTGCATTTGTGCCAATCGGCTTTACGTGGAAGACGCTATCTATGATGAGTTCGCGAACCGTCTCGCTGCAAAAATTCGTGCGCTCACTGTAGGACTAGGGACGGACCCTACGGTCGATGTAGGGCCCATGATTGATGAAGGCGCCTTAAACAAGGTGAGTCGGCAGGTAGATGACAGTGTAGCGCGAGGCGGCGTTGTCCTCACCGGCGGGAAGCCTCTGTCGGTTGCGGGTGCTGAGCGTGGCTGGTTTTACGCCCCCACGTTGGTCGCTAATGTTCCCCACGATGCGTTGGTGGCTCGCGAGGAGACTTTTGGCCCTTTGTTAGGGATGTGGAAGTTCTCGACCGATGAGGAGGTGATCGCATGGGCTAACGATACCCCGTATGGATTGGCCGCCTATTTCTACGGGCGAGATATGGGCCGGATCGTTCGAATGTATGAAAAATTGGAGTATGGCATCATCGGGGTCAATGATCCCGTTCCTACGGTTGTACAAGCACCGTTTGGCGGTGTTAAGCATAGTGGCTTTGGGCGCGAAGGTGGGCATCAGGGATTGGATGATTACCTGGATTGGAAGTTTGTGTCGATAGGGCTCTAGACCGTCTAATGAAGAAGTTGTCTCTGACAAGGAGGAGCTTTTATGGAGAAACCAGTGGTCATACGCAGTAAACACGATGTTTTTTCGCTTGTGAACTCCGGCACCGTGGTATCCCCACGCAGTCTAATGATCATTTTCATTGCACTAGGTGGGACGTTTATTGACGCGTATGATTTTACGAGTCTCGGAATTGGTGCGGTCCAACTGAAGGCGCAATTTCATCTTACGGCATTTCAACTGGGAAGCCTTACCGCCATGATGGCTTTTGGTGCCTTATTGGCAGCTTTTGTTGGTGGGTACTATGTTGACCGCATTGGTCGTCTGAAAATGTTCATGTTGGATTTAATCTTTTTCGTTGTCGCAGCGATTGCAGCCGCATTTGCTCCCGATCTAGGGTGGTTGCTAGTCTTTAGATTCTTAATGGGTGTCGGCGTTGGCTTAGATTTTCCGGCTGCCTTAAGTTTTGTTGCCGAATACACGGGGGTTCAACGCAAAGGTCGATCGGTACAGATGTGGCAAGTTATGTGGTATACCGCGGCAGCGATTGGTTTTATCATCATCTTGCCCATTTACTTTGCTGGAGTTGGAGCTGACCTATGGCGATGGGCGGTGGGGATAGGGGCACTGCCCGCAATTATTGTGTTGATTCTCCGATACCGCTACATGGCTGAGAGTCCGTTGTGGGCGGCCAGTAAAGGCGACTTGGAATTGGCGGCCCAGGTTCTTCGAGACTCTTACGGAATTGACGCGGTAGTCGATGCCGAAACGGTGCATACGGCTAAGCCAAAGTTGACGTCTGTTAAGGAATATGCACAACTATTTTCCCCGCGATATCGTGCTCGGACCTTGTTGGCGGCCGTGATAGGGTTTACGCAAAGCATGGAATATTTTGCCGTAGGATTCTATTTACCCACCATCAGCCTTCTGATCTTTGGAAAGAAGTTCCTTCTGGCAATCCTTGGTGCGGCGATTTTCAATTTGTTTGGGATCTTAGGCGGAGGGATCAATGTCCGAGTCACGCAAAGGGTAGGAATTAGAAAGCTCGCGATCATGGGCTACTGCGGCGTTTTAGTCTCTCTGTTGGTGATTGGGCTACTAGGGCAGGTATTACCGGCACTCGTCGTGGCTTTATTTATTGCTCTCTTTATCACGATGCATTCGATGGGGCAAGGATCGACCGGGATGAGTATGGGGGCCTTATCCTACCCCACAGAAATCCGTGGCGTTGGGGCAGGTTTCACCCAAGGTGTGATACGGATAGGTAGCATTTTGGGATTTTACTTTTTCCCAATAATCCTGGCGCTATTCGGATTGCAACACACATTACTGCTTATTGGCATTGTGCCTTTGGGAGGATTAATTGTGACCCTGTTGGTGAAGTGGGACCCTACCGGAAGGGACGTAGACCAAGAGGAAGAGGATTTTGAGGGCGGCACACAGGCATCGATACGGAGCGTGTAAGAACGTGAATCTAGTGCCAGAAAAAATATGAAGGGGAAGGCTGCTAGATAAGGGCAGCCTTCCCCTTTTTTTCCACTTCCACTGTAGCGCTTGCAACGGTGCATGACGAGGTATTACCGCACCGAAATCGTTCTGGTCGAGAGCATGGCGGTGGCGTATCGATTAGAGAAAGACTTGGCGCCTGGTAAAGGCGCTCACAAAGTTAGACGTGAATTGGCTTGGTATCGGTGGACTTCTGTACTAAGTCTCGTCTGACCTCTCCTGGTACACGAACTTGATTTATGGTGGTGGATCTCGTATTGTTATGGCCATTTAAATACTATGGATCAAGAGGGTGACCAATTTTGCACGATGTTCGGGTTCCCTTAAATAGTTTTCTTGATGCGGCGGGTCCGTTGGTGCGATGGGTATCGCAGGAGGGAGTTGGAGATAGGTATTTTACCGGTATTCAATTTCTAACGGAAGAACCGCGATCGCAAGATAGTGCTGGTATCTTGTGGATTTGCCCGACGCGTACCACGCTAGAGAAAGTTGCTGTGGACCCGTGGCTTTTGCAATTAAGCAGCGAGGGAGCTGCAGGTCTCATCATGACGGACGCCCGGGTTGCCAGTGCGACTCGTCTCTTAGCGAACCGGTTGCAATTGCCACTAATGACGACGCAGGTTGATGAATTAGGACGGGTCATGGATGTCCTTTATCGGCTTCTGGTAGGGGCGGATAATCATCGCATGCGAAATGAATTAGAGCAGTTGCAGGATGTGCAAAATTCCTGGCGTGAGAGTAGCAGCTTGGAAGATTTTATCCAAAGAATGCACGACCACGAGATGGTCATTATCATGCCACCGGGCGCGGATTGGCGTTCACATCCCGTCGAATGGGGTCGCGGACGAGGGACTCAATTTTCTTTAAGCCCCGAATCTCTACCCGAACGAGTGGTGGCGCAAGTAGCCTTGGCGATCGGGGTGTTTCTCGACCTCGGTGCAGCAGAGATTGAGTCGTCACTCAGGCACCGTTCGGAATTTCTGTTAGAACTGCTGGTTGACCCGCACGTCCCTACTGGCTCCGTGATCCGCGCGGCTGAGCGGTATAATTTGGACCTTGGCCGAACCCATACGGCTTTTATTTGGGACTTGGACCAGTTCCGCCAATTTGTCGGTCAAGCCGTCACCGAAGACACCATATTGCGGATAAAAGGCGATGTTTTGGGAGCCATTGAAGAGTTTGCCATAAAGGTTTTTGGTCATGGCATGGTGTTGCCTCATTCCGATGAGTTTGTGTTGATTATAGAGAGTCGAGAACGCATTCGACCTGAGGTCGCGCTCCGCGGGGCCGCTACCATCCGTGATCACTTGATCCCGTTGCTAGAATGCCATGGGGTGTCCGGCGTTACCTGTGGCGTCGGATTTCCTTACGATGGGCCCGCGGGACTTCGTAAGAGTTTTGAAGAAGCCCACGAAGCCTTGACTGTCGGTCGGGCGCGTTATGGGTTTGGCACAATTGCGCATTTCAAAGACTTGGGACTGGAGAGATTTCTCTATGGATGGTTGGACTCACCACGATCCCGAGAATTGGCAGAAGGCCTCTTGCGACCGCTTCTGAACGATCCGATGTACCAGGAGTTGGTCCAAACCTTAGAAGTATACTTAAACAACAAAGGGCGGATGGCTGCCTCTTCTCAAATCTTGCACGTGCATCGCAATACCTTGCGATACCGGCTAGACCGGGCGCAGCAATTGCTGAAATTGGACCTCGATGATGCGGCGACCCAACTGGTTCTTCAACTGGCACTAAAAGCCCGCCATGAATTGCACTAATGGTGAAGCGAAACGTTGTGCAATCCGTCGAATGAATTTGGCCATCCTATGTGGAAATCCTTTCGTGAAAAGAAAGGAGGAGATTTCTGATTGGAAGACCACGGAGAAGATTTTCCATTAGGTCGTGTGCCCAATAGTGCGCGGTATGGCTGGTTTTCAGTTGCCGTCCAGAGGTTTGGTCAAATGTCGGCTTTGTCTCAATTCTTATTGGGGGCGACACTAGGTTTTGGGATGAAGTTTTGGTCCGCGTTTTGGGCCTTGACTCTCGGCGCTGTAGTACTTGAGGTCGTGTCCATTATTGTGGGCATTGCAGGTCAACGAGAAGGAATGTCGACCTCGCTTTTAGCACGGTGGACCGGCTTCGGCCGATACGGGTCTGCGGGAATCGGGATAGTCATCGCGATCGGACTGGTTGGCTGGTTTGGGATCCAAAATGCCGTGTTCGCGGCGGGATTGGCGCAATTGATTGGCGGCATGCCAGTATGGCTATGGTCGGTCCTGGCGGGGGCGGCGGTTATTGCGATTGTTACGTTTGGGTTTTTGTCGATGGGATGGACGGCGTATATTGCCGTGCCGTTATTCCTGATTCTTTCTGGTTGGGCTATCATTAGCGGATTGAGTCATCATGCACTACATCATCTGGTTGCAATGGCCCCTCCGGGACCTCTTTTGACTCTCGGTCAAGGGACCACCTTGGTGGCGGGGGGATTCATTATCGGTGCGGTCATCACACCGGACATGACGCGATTTAATCGGACGGCGGGAGACGTCGTCAAACAAACGATTCTTGGGATTACGCTTGGCGAGTACACCATCGGCTTGGTGGGGGTGTTGTTGGCTCATGCCATTCGTAGCTCGAATGTGGTGTCTATTGTGTATTCGACCTCCGGATTTATCGGGACGATTATCTTGATTATGGCAACATTGAAGATTAATGACTGGAATCTCTATTCCTCTACGCTCGGCATTGTCAACGCCATTGATACGCTTTTCGACAAAAAAGTCTCCCGTACCAAAACCACGTGGGTTATTGGGGGAATTGGAACGATCCTGGCTGCGGTCGGGATCTTGCAGCACTTTGTGGGCTTTTTGATTATCCTTGGTGTTGCGATACCGCCGATTTCTGGCATCATGATGACCGACTATTGGATCCTTGGCCGACAACGGCAGGCTCTTGGGGACAGTTTGACTAAAGGTCGACTACCTGACAGTACCGAGCTCTTCAATTGGCCCATGATCGTGGCGTGGGTTGGGTCCTTCTTATTAGGATATTTTGTCCAATGGGGGATCCAATCGATTAACTCGTTAGTAGCGGCTGTGATGTTGTACTGGGTGTGTTCCGTTATTGACGGTCGGCTCGAGAAGAGACCCAAGTCGATAGTGGGGGAGACTGCATGAGAACCATAACCATCAAAGATTTAGGTGATTTATCGGTGGGGGCAACGCTGTTAGGGACCGGGGGTGGCGGAGATCCCTATATCGGTAAGCTTATGGCAGAAGCGGCGATAAGTCGATATGGACCGATCACACTGCTGGACGTCGATGAACTACCCAATGAGGGATTAGTTATTCCTGCCGCAATGATGGGTGCACCGACAGTGATGGTAGAAAAAATTCCTAATGGTGGGGAAATTCTCAAGGCAGTATCCAGTTTGGAGCGAACCTTAGGTCAAAAAGCCGTGGCCATTATGACTATTGAAGCGGGCGGGATCAATTCCATGATCCCGCTTGCTGTTGCGGCGCAGATGGGCCTTCCGGTTATTGACGGGGATAGTATGGGAAGAGCTTTCCCCGAACTTCAAATGACATCATTTCATGTGCATGGGATACGGGCTACGCCCATGGCTCTAGTGGACGAAAAAGGCAATCATTTGGTTATTGAGGCTATCGATAATCCGTGGACGGAAAGGCTGGCACGGACCGCGACTGTCGCGATGGGTGGGGCGGCCATCATTGCGCTATATCCCATGACCACACGGCAAGCGAAAACAGCAGTGGTTCGGGGGACCATAAATAAAGCCATGGCGCTCGGCCGCCTATTGCGAGACGTAAGCATGTCGGTCGAAGACAGGAGTCAGCACCTACAACAGGATCACGGAGGGGTCGAATTCTTTTCGGGTAAGGTGGCCGATGTAGAACGCCACAGTGGGGACGGATTTGCCAGGGGGACACTAGCCTGTACGGGACTAGGCCGATACGCTGATTCCATCTTGAGGATTGAATTTCAAAACGAGAATCTGATAGCCATCCTGGATGGAAAGGTTGTGGCGACGGTACCTGACCTGATTTGTGTCATGGATCGAGAGACACTGATACCCGTCACGACTGAATCACTGACTTACGGCCATCGGGTCACCGTATACGGGTTTCCGTGCGACCCGGTGTGGCATACATCGAAGGGAATGGACACTGTCGGACCCCGTTATTTTGGGTATGGAGTCGACCATACTTCCCTTTACTCTGGTGTCTAGTATGGAGAACCGACAATCTCTTTAGGAGGTCAACGATGAAATACCGATTGGGCATTGATGTGGGGGGAACTAACACCGACGCTGTTATCTTAACTCCTAAGGATAGGGTGGTCGCCAAAACTAAGACGCCGGTGACACGTGATGTGGTGAGTTCGATTCGAGATGCGGTGCGTACGGTCCTCAGGGACTCAGAGCTTCAACCGGATGCCATTTCTCATGCGATGTTGGGAACGACTCAGGTAACGAACGCGATCATAGAGCGGCAGCGGCTAAATCAGGTGGGCATGATTCGGGTCGGAGCTCCGGCTACCCTCGCCGTGCCTCCGCTGACGGGATGGCCCACGGAGTTAAAAGAGGTGGTCAACCGGGCGAGTACTACGGTTAGGGGGGGGCATGAATTTGATGGCCGACCCATGGGTAGTTTGGCGATGGATGATGTACGGAGATTTTTAGATGACAATGCGAACCAGGTTTCATCGGTTGCCGTGACGGCGGTGTTTTCTCCGGTAAACGCCGAGCACGAGCTCGCGATCCGAGATCTAATAATGCAGAAGTATCCGCATCTGACTGTTTCGCTGTCACATGAAATCGGTTCGGTGGGACTCCTGGAGCGCGAAAATGCGACCGTACTCAATGCCGCCGTGAGTGAAGTGGCTCGTTTAGCCGCTACGGCTTTTGAATCTGCACTTCAAGAAGTTGGGATTGACGCTGC